>JAPPKM010000155.1 GCA_028874315.1 Chloroflexota bacterium | reverse complement strand
CCAACGCCGCCTACCTCGACGACCTCCTCGACGACCTCGAAGGCATCCAACCCCGCCGCCAGGACGACTGGGTCACCCGCGATTCCCGGCACCTCTACATTTGCCGCTACGACTCCGATGCCTTCGACGGCCTGCCCCGCGAGTCCTTCATCAAGGCCCTCAACGCCGAAGGCATTCCCGCCGCCCCCGGTTACGGCCGCGCCCTCCACCGTACCGGTCTCTTCCAGGACCGCAACGGCGAACTCGCCCGCTTCTGGAACCGCAACGGCGGCATCCCCGACCTCGACTACCAGTCCGCCCCCTGCCCCGTCACCGAACGCCTCTGCGCCGGCGAGACTCTCTGGCTCAGCCAGAACGTCTTCCTCGACAGCCCCGAAGGCATGACCCAGATCGCCACCGCCATCGAAAAGATCCGAGCCTCCGCCACCGACCTCACGTAAGGCACGCACATGTAGCCGGCCGGACGAGGCGTTGCAATCACGCCCTCTCCCAACTACTATCGACTCAGCGAACCCCGACAGGCTCTGTGCTAGAGCCTCGCGGGGTTCCAATCTTTAGCCGGCGCCGACTGAATTCACGCCTTTCGGCTCACACCAGCTCGCCTCAGAGTCGGGAACCGTAAGACACTGCTAACGAGCAGGCTTCATCATTTGAGTCAAGCACGAGTGCCCCGAGATTCCCGCTCAGAACCCTGGCTGAATTGGAATCCAAGACTATCTACGTCAATTGATTCCACAAACGGCCCAGCGTCTTCCCATGCGGGCTCGTACGGCGCTTCAAGTTCGCGCGCGTTTATCGCGCCATCGACGGCACGTCGGTCGTAGTGCCAGCCTTCTCTGAGATAGAGGATTCCCCGCAGTGACCGGCCATTGTCATTCACCAGATCTGATCTCGTCGACTTGGCGACCGCGGCCGCAAAACGGCGAATTGCCGCGGCAAAGTTGCCGTCATCTCCGTCGACCTGAAGTTGCTCGCGTAACCGGAGTGCGCCTGCAGCGAGGTCGGCCATCTGAATGCCCGGCGTCACCCTCGAATCGACGAAAAACGCTGAATCGACAACGTGCTCAAGCTGTCCGCGACGCATTGCCACCCGAAAGATGTAATTGCTAATGCAGGTGGAGAGATTTCGACCTTGAACATTCATACCCTGTCCGTCATAGATCAGGGTCGCCTGTTCGGCGCGCGCCCTCGCAAGTGCATTTACACGCTGCAGAAGAAAGAGGTGTTGGTACGGAAGCCAGTCAGACCTAATGTTGGGCTCATTGGCAGGACGTCGCATGACGACGCCGAAAGTCGTCAAGTCGAGCTGCTCGAAAAGCGAGAAGCATCGCTCGGCAAGTTCCCACTTCGTGTGCCTCTGGCGCCGATACGTCCTGTCATTGAGAACTTCAAGTGCCTTCAATTCGTAGGGAGTTTCTCGCCCCAAGAGCGTCCGCTTCGCCGTGAAAAGCTGCCGACTGAGTTCACGATGGTCGGCCTCTTGCACGCAAAGCGCGACCAGCGTCGAGAATGAATTGGGATCGTTCGGATGCGGCTGACCGCTCTCATCGATGAACGCAAGCATGAGTTCGCGGCTCTACGCCCACTCCCCAGTAGGCTCCGGCCACGGCAACTCCTCCCGCGACCCGCCGTTCGGCCCCCAGCCAAAGTCCGCCCACCCCCGTGAAATGTACAGGCGCGGCGCCGGGAACCCGTCATACAGGTGCACGTGCAACGGCGCGCCGTCCCTTCCGTCGCGCCCTCGGAACAGCACGTAGCTCCCCCGGTAGTCCTCGAACCGCCCAATCTGCACGCATGCCGCAAACCGCGCCGGGTCCTCGCCGAACACACGCGCCGCATGCTCCAGCGCCGCCCTCGCGTCTGGCCCCCGATCCGCCGGCGCCGGCGGCCAGATCACGTCGCACCACAGCGGCAAGTCGCCCGCATCGGTTGCCCCGTCCGCCGTCGTCACCCACGTCGGCGTCGACCACGCAAACCCGCCGTTCGCCTGCGTCACCCGCACGTAGTACCAGGTCTCCCCGGCCAGCGGAGCGGGATCGCTCCAGGCCAGGCTCGCATCCAGGCTGCCCGGCAACTCCGTGTGCACGAGGCGGTCGCCACGAATTATGTCAACACGCTCGATCGCAGCCGTCCCATGCACCGCCACCCGCAGATCCACCGACCCATCGCTCGAAACCTCAGACCCCGCGGGCTCCCCGTTCACCTCCACGTCCAGCAGAATCCGGTCCCCCGTCGTCGCATACGTCCGCCGTCCGAAGAACGCGTCCCGCACGCCTTCCCGCGTCAACTCCGGCGCGAAGACCGCCGTCAGCGCGCTCCGCACCGCGAATGGACGCCGTGGCGTCTGGCCCTGGCCGAATCTCGGCCACACGTCGTATCCCGGATGCCCCGCGTGCTCATCCGCCATTCCCACGCTCGCGAACTTATAGCCCCGCTGCAGCCCCTCGAACACGTACCACTCGGCGTGCTGGTGCATCGCCGAGATCTCGATCGTCGGCATCACGTCCTCCACGCCCGGCCCGTATCGCTGCCAGTCCGATCGCTGCGCCGCGTGCGACCCGATAAACACCCTCCCGTTCGTCGCCCGCACCGCCTCGATCGTCCCGGCGATCGTGTCCTCGATCACTAGGTCCGCGTCATCGTCCATGAACCACACCGTCAGGTCCCCGGCCGCCCGCCGCCGGTCCCACGGCGTGCGCTCATACCCAAGGAATGTCACGAACCGCCCCGGCTCGTGCCAGTCGCGAGCCGTGCGCTGCAACTCCTCCCACATCTTCCGCACGTCCAGCACCGGCGGGCGGTTGAACGCCCCCGTCGCCCACCCCGGCGTCGAGTAGATGTGGTCCGTCAGGCTGTAGAAATCCAATCGAGCCTTGTTCCGCGCATAGTCGTGGTTCCATTCCGCGGTTCCCGTCGCGTCCGCATAGTCCGCGTGACAGTGCATGTCGCCCCAATAGACCCGCTCGCCGGGTTCGACTTGGCAACGAGTCGGGTTCGACGTCCCCGAAAGCGAACCGTCCCCACTCGTGACGGTCAGCCGGTGCACGCCCAGCCGATCGAAATGAAGCCCTTCAACCTCGACGATCCCCGCGTCGTCCTCCGCTACTGAAGCGCTGGCCAGTTCGACCCCATCCAGGCTCACCCGCAGGTCGCCCACGAACGCCGCGCCAGGATTCGAGTTCTCGTCCTCAGCCCGTACGTGCAACGCAAACGACTCGTCCAGACCAACCACCGAGGGCGCCGTAACCCCCAGCTTCGCCGGCGGACTCGGCACGATCGACGCCGTCACGCAATACGGCAGGTAAGTCCAGGTCCCGTCGCCCGCGTGGTCCACCGCCGCGTAGTAGTTGATCCGCTCGATGCTGTACGCCGGCGCCGCCGTCGGCTGGCCGGCCCCCACCCGCAACACCACCTCGTCCGCGTGCCGCAATTCGCCCCGAACCACCCGCACCTCGCAGAACCGGTTGTCCTTATACGTCCGCGCCAGGTGAACGAGCTCCAGCTCCGCGTCCCCGTCCGTCTCCACCGTCACGTAATCCCATCCGCCTGGATCGTCCGTCTGCGGCAGGTACGCACAGGGCACGTTCGTCTGATCGTTCCAGAAACTGATCGCCCCGCCGTCCCGTACCGGCTGATCCCCGCACCGGTACCTGAAGATCCACGTCCCTAAACTCCCCGCCTCGACCTCAATCGAATACCCCTCATCCCCGCCAAACCCAACCGTCAAGTCCTCCTGGTAACGGTCATCCCTCGGCAACTCGCCCACGATGTCCTCCTTCGTCCCCGAACGGCGTCTGGACCCTCAATCTACGGGCAAAGATCGTCTCACCGCGCCTCGCGTCTTCTGTCCAACGCGTGACCCTGATGAAACGACGGTGAAGTGCGTTCTCGAATCGTGCGAGCAACCAGAAACGGCAATGCCGCGCTGAACGCCAACCAGCTGGCCAACTGGTAGTCGAAGCCATAGTCGGTTCCGTGAAGGTCGTAGGGACGATAAGTCGCAAAGAGGTCGTTGCGAAACGCGTGAAACGAGGTCTCGTCGAGTCCGGTTGGCAACTCGTAGCGAACCCGCAGGAGGTCGGTCCAGAGCAGATAGATATCGCTCCGCAGCAGGCTCCCCCTACCCAGGCTCTGACAACCGGCCTCCGGAGTCGCCGATAGGTAGCCAAAGGCGCACACCTCTTCGGCCGTTGCCGTCAGGTAAGCAAAGGCGCTCACCAGCAACACGGCGCCGGCTATCGCCAGCGCGCCGGCAATTCCGCGCAACCTCGGGAAGAGCGGCAACATCAGTCCCAACAAGAGCGGCCAGGCATACGAGATGTGGCGCAGAAACTCCGTGGAATCGCTGGTCCGCAGACTGAACGGATCCAGCAGCAACAGGAGCGCGCCGTGCACCAGCAGCGCGATGGGCCAACCGAGCAGCGCTCGCTGCGCGCGAATGAGCGAAACCGCCCCCAGCATGGCGATGGCCGTCGCGAGTACGAGCAGAACGAGCAGCTGCGTCTCGGAGGGATAGAGATGTTGGGCGACATGCGCCAGCGGCTCTTGCGCGATTCGCAGATTCTCCGGAACGTTGGCCGGATCGAGCTCCCGCGGCACCTGTGGCCAGGGTCGTTCGACCGACGGCCAAAGGGCGGCCGCGAATCCGACGATCGGCACGGCGGCCGGAACCAGAGCCCACCACAACGCCCGTCGCGAACCCTGCTGCAAAACCAGCCCGGCCGGAATAATCGCGGCGTAAACCAGCCCTTCGGGCCGCACCAGCGCGGTCCCTGCCGCCAGCAGTCCGAGCGTCAGCCCCTGCCAGCGCAGGCTCGGCGAAGTCATTACCGCTCCCCGCCGAGCGAGTACCACCACGCGCCACAACAGCGCGCTCACCAACACGACCAGTACCGGGTCCGGCTCGCTCGCTCCAAGCGTGTAGATCTGAAGGAACGGCAGGAACAGGATGAGTGCCGTGCCTGCGAATGCCCAGAGCCGATCCCCCGTCAGGTGCCGATAGAGCGCAAACAACACAAACGGCAGGGCAATGTTGGCCAGCAGCAACGGGACGTGCGCGGCCGCAAGCGTGTGCCCGAACAGGGCAAAGCTCGCGATCAGGAGCACGGGTAGCAGCGGCAGGTCGGTCCAGTAACCGGATCCTCCCCCCTGGGCGGTTCCGGCTTTGGCCTCCCAGACCGGATATCCATTTCCCGCGGCCAGCGAGTCGGCGATAGCCCAGTAGCGGGCAAAGTCATCCACGGCCAGGTGCGTATACGAAGCGGCTTGCAACACACCCTGCGCGAGCAGCGAGGCGCCAATCACCAGCGGTGCCGCCACGGCCAGGCTGGCCAGCCACGCGTCGCGCCGAGTACCGGCTGGTTGCCTCGAAGCCCGCTGCGCCATCCAGATCAGCGCCAACGCGGACAACGTAAGCGCGCCGCAAAGAATCCGCGCGCGGTTCCACGACAGAAGAAAGTGATGGAGCGTGTCCGAGCTGTACACGAGCACCACGAGAGCCGTCGGAACGGCCAGAGGAAGCCATCGCACCGCGATGGTCCAGGGGCGAGTGTCCGTGCTGAATCGCACGTCCCACCAGAGCCAGCCGCTCAATACGACCGCCGCGAAGGCCCAGATAAGCGCCCAACGGGCCGACATCGTCGTCAGCGCCGTACGGTCGTGAAAGAAGACGGCGGCAAAGGCCGCCGTCCCCGCGATAAGCAGCCCCAGGCCAGTCAGGACCACAGCATGAGACACACGAGTCTGCTGAAGTCGGCCCGGCAGCCCCACGCTTCTGATGCTCAGTCCGCGTCTGTCATCGGCTAACGACCCGCAGTCGACGGTTCGCGATCATGACCTGACGTCGAGCAACAGCCTGCAGGCAGTTCGTACCCACTGACGACGCTGCTGTTCTTGCCCGAACTTCGAGGCAATGCACACCGCCGAAGTGAACGATCGTTACCTCGCCCATAGAAACTCAGCAGCGCGAATGCACCTGCGCCATCGGGCAAGCGCGTCCCGCGGGCGCGATCTCTTCTCCCTCTCCCTGGCAGGGAGAGGGTTGGGGTGAGGGTTGAGTCTCTCGGTCAAGCACCCGAGCCCGAACTCAAGCACCCCACCTCCCGAACAGACCTCAAAGACCGCCGGGAATCACACCCACCCGTGCTCGATATTCACCGGCGATCCCGTCGTCTGCGTCGTCCAGTCGTAGCCGGACTCCAGCACCACCTCTTCATTGGTGATCGCCGACTGCTCCGCCGCAAACAGGATCTCCATGATGTGCCGGCCGTACGGTCCGTGCGTCGGGGGCTCGATGTTCTGCTCGATGCTGTCCACGAACCCTTTCCACTCGTACTTCATCTCCGCCGGCGGGTCGTCGAACGGGCGGTCTTCCCATTCGTCGCCCTTGCCCACCCGCACGTACTTTTCGCCGTGCTGGCTGAACCGCAGCGTCCCGTTCGCGCAGATCACCTGGCACGAGTAGTCCGGCGCCCCATCCGCAAACCCAACGGACACCGCGACACCTGCCAACCCGTTCTTGTAGCGGACGAACGCCGTCGCCGAGTCGTCCCCCGCCTGGTAGTGCGCGCGCGTTCCGATCGACGCCGACACCGACATCGCCTGCGAGCCCATCACCCAGGTCAGCCGGTCCACCACGTGCACCCCGTTCGCCAGCCACATCCCACCGCCGTGATATCGGCTGCGGTACTGCGGACGCCGACTTGCGTGTCCCCAGTTCTTCGACATGTAGCAGACCGCCGTGATCAACGGTCCCAGCTCGCCCGAGTCCAGGATCGCCTTCGCTGCCAGGCTCGTCCCATAGAAGTGCTGGCTCAGTCCCACCATCAGCTTCCGGTCGTTCGCGTCTGCCGCCTCGATCATCTCGTCGCACTGCTCCAGGTTGATCGCCATCGGCTTCTCAACCAGCACGTGCTTGCCGGCGTTCAGCGAGTCAATCGTCAGCCGGTGATGCAACTGGTGCCCCAGCACCACCGCCACCGCGTCGATCTCCTCGTCCTCCAGCAACTCGGTATGGGACGTATAGCCCTTCGGGATGTCATAGGTCTCCATGTACCGCTGTCGAGGCTCCTCGAAGAGGTCCGCCACGGCCAGCACCTGCACGTTGTCCAGCGACTTGATGGCCTCACAGTGCGAGCGGGCAATCCCGCCCAACCCAATGATCCCCACGTTCAACATAGGACCCCGACTCCCTCAAGCGCACCCCCAACCACACCCCCGCAGCCTAGGCCATTTCACCCCGCGCCGAAACCAACCATCCTGCAACGGTGAGGCCCACGAGCGATGGCCTCTTTCCCAGTCGCCAACCTTCCCGTGATTGACGAGCCTCGCTCGGTCACTCCAGGTCCAGCAGACGCTGGAGTTTCAGCAGCATCCTCGGAATGTCAGTTTGAATGATGTCCCAAACGACGTCATCGTCGATGCCGAGGTAGGCATGGGCCAGGCGGTTTCGAGCCCCTACGATGCTTCTCCACTCGATTTCTGGGTGCGCCTCGCGCACCGTTCCGGGAACATGCATTGCGGCTACGCCGATTAGTTCGATGTTTCGCAGCGTTGCGTCATAAGCGAGTTGTTCCGCGATGAACGTCGCCTGATCCATCCCGTTCGTGTAGGTCAAGACTCGTCCGCCGAACTCGATCATGTCCTCAACGTAGAGACGCCAGGACCGCGTTCCGTCCCCGTCGTCAGACACCCACCGCCTCCCGCTCCACGTAGGGACGAAACTCCTTACGCAGTGCCTTATCCGTCACCAGGTCCACGTGGCGACCTAAAAGGTCTTCGATATAGAACTGCACCCCGAAGTACGTCCGGGACGTCGCCGGACCATCAAAGCTGACCAGGATGTCCAGATCGCTTGCGTCCGTAGCCTCATCGCGCGCAAACGACCCAAACACGGCCAGATCTACCACCCCAAACCGTTCAGCCAGCGTCGGCCGATGCGCCCGCAGCCGCTCCAGCACCTCCGCTCGCGTCATCGGTTCACGCACCCCGGGCGGCTCAGATCACTCGGTCGAACAAAACCGGCCCGTCACAGGACCGGAAGAGACCGAGCCGCACCACACCAGTCGATTCGGCCACAAGCCAGCCTAGCGTAGAGGGGTCGCGAGCCCATGCCCGATCGCCGGCTCGACGACCTGCCTGGCATCAGTGCCTGAGAAGCCAGACCAACCTCAGCAAGCGTAATCTATGAACTGCTGGACCGCGCTAACCCACCCCAATCCCAAGAGCCCCGCGCCGGGGCCACCCCCCCGAGCACCGGCCGCGACGGGGCCGCGGAATAGCCGAGCGCGCCGGCCGCCCCCCCGGGGCGCGGCGGCG
>JAPPKM010000116.1 GCA_028874315.1 Chloroflexota bacterium | reverse complement strand
TTCTTCGAGGCGGACCTCGCCGACCTGCTCCAGCCGGGCAACGAAGAGGGTCTGCGGGTCTTTCTCCTGTTGTTCGGTAGCGACTCCTTTACCCTGCAAGGGACGGCGACCACGACCTTCCTCGAAGCCGCCCTCGCAGAAGGCCGGCGGTACGAGGAGTCGGTCACGCAGGATCTCTCGAGCGTAGTGTTCGAGCGGGTCTTCCCCCGCTTGGTGGGGGCGATCGCCGACGCCGCCGGGGACGAGAACCTGGCCGAAGCCCGTTCGGCGGCGCTCATCCTCCTGTACCGTCTGCTGTTCGTCCTCTACGCCGAGGATCGTGGTCTGCTGCCGGTGAACGACACGGGCTACGACGACTACGGCTTGCGCAAGCGGGTGCGCGAGGACGTGGCGCGCCGCATGGCCGACCAGGACACACTCTCCGCGACGGCGGCGCACTACTACAATCGCCTGACCGAGCTGTTCCACCAGATCGACCGGGGCGACGAGTCGATAGGACTGCCGCCCTACAACGGCGGCCTGTTCGCACCCGAGGCGGCGCCGGTGCTGGAGCGCATCCGGCTGCCGGACACGGTGGTCGCCGCGATCGTGTACGACCTCAGCCACACCGCCGCGGGAGCACCGGAAGGCGGGTACCGCCGCTTCGTGAACTATCGCGACATGTCGGTGCAACAGTTGGGGTCGATATACGAGCGCCTGCTCGAAAGGGAACCCACCCGCACCGGGGACGGCAGCATCGAGATTCGTCCCGACTCCTACGCCCGCAAGGACAGCGGTAGCTTCTACACGCCGCAGGAACTGGTGGACCTGATCGTCGATCAGACGCTGAAACCGCTGGCCGAGGAGCGGTTGCGAGCCTTCAAGGTCCGGGCGCGGGAACTGGCGGGCGACCGGCGCTCCAAGGCCGAGCGGATGGCGGACCTGGCGCGGCTGGACCCGGCGCAAGCGGTGCTGCGGCTCAAGGTGTTGGATCCGGCCATGGGCAGCGGCCACTTCCTGGTCAGTGCGGTCGACTTCCTGTCCGACTACATCGCCGAACTGATCGAGTACGTACCCTCGGTGCCGGACTGGCTGGAGGGCGCGTACGAGTCGCCGCTGGTAGCTCGGATCGCCGAGATTCGGCGCGGGATCCTGCTTCGTGCGCAGCAAGGCAACTGGATCATCGACGCGGCCCAGCTTACCGACCAGGCGATTATCCGGCGCATGGTGCTCAAGCGGTGCATTTACGGCGTCGACAAGAACCGCCTGACCGTCGAGCTGGCCAAGGTCTCCCTGTGGCTGCACAGCTTCACGGTCGGTGCGCCGTTGTCGTTCCTGGACCATCACCTCAGGTGCGGCGACTCGCTGGTCGGCATTCGGGTACGGGACGCCATACGGGAGCTGGATCGGCTCGGTGGACTGTTTGCCGGTTCGGCTATGGCGGGGGCGGAGGTCGCGGCCGAGGGAATGGAGCGAATCGAGGCGATGTCCGATGCCGACGTGGTCGAGGTGCATGAATCGGCGTCGGTGTTCCGCGACGTGGAGGAGACGACCGCCGACCTGCGAGGGTTGCTGGACTGCCTGTGCGGGCTGCAGTGGCTAACGGCCGGCATGAAGAAGGGCGCTCGATCCCGGTTCGAGGCCCCGCTGGCAGCCACGCTCAGCCATGACCCGACCGATGCGTTCCGGATTCTGGCGCACGGGCCGGACGCAGTGCAGACCGACACCGACGATGCGGATCCTGTTCGCGGAGCGACGCTACGTGAGCGCTGGCACGCCGCCCGATCGATCGCACGGCAGGAAGAATTCCTGCATTGGGAGGCCGCGTTCCCCGGCGTGTGGCGCAATTGGCAAGACAGTCGGCCCGAAGGCGGCTTCGATGCCGTGATCGGCAATCCACCGTGGGACCGCATCAAGCTGCAGGAGGTGGAGTGGTTCGCGACGCGAGCGCCCGAGATCGCCCGCGCCCCAACCGCTGCCGCCCGCCGGGCCGCCATCCGTCTGTTGCGGAACCAGGGCGAGCCGTTGGCGGCCGAGTATGACGCGGCAAAGGGACGCGCCGACCAACTTGGCCGCATGGTACGCACGTCCGGGGACTACCCGTTACTGGGCGGCGGCGACATCAACCTCTACTCCCTGTTCGTCGAACGCGCCATCAGCCTGATTAAGCCGAACGGCCTGGTCGGGTTGCTGACGCCATCCGGAATCTACGCCGACAAGACCGCCGCCCGCTTCTTCCAGAGCCTCTCCACGACAGGAAGGATCGGCGGCCTGTTCGACTTCGAGAACCGCCGCCTCGGCACGGAATTGCCACCGTTTTTCCCCGATGTCGATTCGAGGTTCAAGTTCTGCGCTCTTGTGTTCGGCGGCGACGAACGCCAGTTCGACCAAACCATGTGCGCCTTCTTCCTGCACGACACCAGGGCCGTGAATGACCCGCAGCGTTGCTTCCCGCTGACGCCGAGCGACTTCTCCCGCGTCAACCCCAACACCGGCACCGCGCCGGTATTCCGCACCCGCCGTGACGCCGATATCACCCGCCGAATCTACGAGACCCACCCGGTGCTCGTAGACCGCTCAAGCACCGAGGAACGCCGCTCTTGGCCGGTGCGCTACCACACCATGTTCCACATGACCAATGACTCCCGTCTCTTCCGCACCGCGGCGCAACTTGACGCCGACGGGTTCTACCGGGTTCCCGGCAACCGGTGGAAGAAGGGTGACGAGCTTCGCCTTCCGCTGTATGAGGGCAAGATGGTGCAGGCATTCGACCACCGAGCCGCCAGCGTCGTCGTCAACCGCAGCAACCTGAACCGGCCCGCCCAACCGCGAGCGACCACCTCGCACCAGCACACTGACCCCCAGTGGCACCCCGAACCCCAGTTCTGGATTCGAGCCGACGCGTCTGATTGGCCCGCCTATCTTGGTTGGGCCGTGGCATTCAAGGACGTCACCGCTCCAACGAATGTACGCACCATGATAGCGAGTCTCGTGCCCTGTGCTGGTTTCGGTAACACGTTGCCGTTGCTCCTGCCGCTCCCTGAGGAATCGGACGCATACCGTGATCACGCTTGGCTGCTCGCTGCCTGTCTCAACTCTATCGCGTTCGATTTCGTTGCCCGTCAGAAAGTTCAAGGGCAGCATTTGAATTGGTTCGTCGTGGAACAGCTCCCTGTGGTCGCTCAACCTGAATACAATCTGCGTTTCGGCGACACGACCGCCCGCAATCTGGTCCGCGACCACTTACTGCAGCTCACCTACACCGCTCACGACATGGCGCCCCTCGCGCGGGATCTGGGCTACGACGGCCCGCCTCTCAAGTGGGACCCTGAGCAGCGCCGCCACCTCCGAGCCCGGCTCGACGCCCTCTACTTCCACCTCTACGGTCTGCCCCGAGAGGACGCAGCCTACGTCCTGGACACCTTCCCGATCGTCCGCCGCCAGGACGAAGCCACCTACGGCACCTACCGTACCCGAGACCTCATCCTCGCATACATGAACGCGCTCGCCGCCGGCGATACCGAGATGGTTGTGGCTCTGTAGATGTGTCATCGTTCCAGGGGGCCGCCCGCTGCAGCGAGATCCAGGAGGAGCCGGTGGAGTACAAGGTGGAGCCAGCAGGAGTCAACGACTGGTCCAGTAGCGAGATTGCTGTTGATAACAGTGGTGGTACATCTCAGCGACCACTCGTTCTGGTTCCGTACACGACAGTCCAGGGCAAGACTCTGCACACGGGTGTCGCGGCCGACGACTTGGGAGACCCTCCCTTCCTACGAGGAGTCAGCGCTTTGCTACCCCCTGACTCACTATCAAGGGATTGATATAGCGCTGCGATTGTAGTTGACGAGGGACGAACGGATTTGATATCCTATCCATACGAGTTCGCCGTGCCCCCGCCTATGGGCGGCCAACCTTCAGGGCGGAGGCACGACGGCTCGCAAATCGGAGTGGGAGGTAAGCGCAATGCGTATGACGAGAGCACCGTAGTAAACGGCCCCCGGAAACGGGGGCATTCCCCGTTTCGCGTTCACGCTATACCCGCGAAGGAAGGTACATAGATGGAAGGCTCAGGGTCAATCGGTTTCGACTTGGCAGGGATGATTGCGCAGTACCAGCAGGACATCGAGCGACTCCGTTGTGAACTGACCGAACGAGAGGCTGACTTAGCCGCATTGGAACGTGTTCAGACTATAAGGGTCCGCGAGATGGGCCAAGACCGGGTAGAGCGTGTAGAACCAAAGGTCGTAGCTTTTCATATTGGACGCTACATGAAGGATCATGCTGTAGATACTATCACTCCCAAGGACGCCCTCTCCATAGTCGGCAACGCTCCGTTCTTCGATGGGCTGGCGTACAAGACGAAGCACGTATATGTAACCCGTGCGCTGAGTTACGAGGCTATGTTTCAGCGGGTCGGGCGAGGAGAATACTCGTTGTCGGAGGAGGCTGCTGACCGATTCAGGCCGGAGGTGATCCTAAAGGACAATCAGGGGTACTTCTTCATGACCGTCGAAGAGTTGAAACCGGGCAAGCCACGCCGATATGGTGTTCCTCTGGCCAACGTGTATTGCGAGAGTGGCCAAGTCGCCGTGATTGACGGAAAGCTGATGCACTTCATTGACGGCAAACGACACTTCTATGATGCCGAGCTTCTATTCGGGCGTGCGTCCGATCCGCCTGATGGTCTGAATATCGTACTCGATTCCTGAAGCGCCGTTGCAGAGAGCGACCTACTTGGAACCGCTTGCCCAGCGGCATGGGCGTCGTGAGGCCGGTCGACTCGAAAGTAGTCGAGCCACAGGGGAGGTCTCAAAGGTCGTCGTCGGATGCCGCGACCGGCGCAGCCTCCAGCCATAGGCCGCGACGGCTTATGTGCGGCTCACTCACGCCCCGCTGTTGTCGGTGCCAGCGGCGGGTACAACGTCAGCGTCGGACGCTTAGGTCGACCGTCTTGACGGGTGTCCTAAGTCGCATGTGAGATGTTCCGGGCCGTGGGCCGGCGGTAGTGGAACCGGCCACGGTCACGATGACCGGCTCCGCACGCGTCACGGCGCCTTACCGAAGCGAATCAAGGATGGTCCAAAACGATCAAGGGATCGCGAAAACAATAACGGGATGTTGGCGAAACTGGCAAACCATTACCGCATTTACAAATAGAACGAGTGATGGTGTAGTCGAACGGCCCTACCGGCGAACGGATCATACCAAGACCGCCGTCGCCTGCGGCGAGTATAGGGACGAAAACTCCCACGACTCCCACCGTAAGAGTACTCTATGACGTCGGCTCGACAGACGGCGCTCAGCACCTCTGCGACGGCGCTTGGACGAGCTTTCCTCCAGGCCACCAGGCCCGCCGAGCGAGCGCTAGACCCGCTGTCGGGCTTTGGGAGGTGCACCGCCGCACCGGGTGTGGCGGGTATCGGCCGGATGGAGGCGCCCGCACAGGTCCCGGCTCGATACGACTCCCCGCCGCGTCAGATGCGCACCCAAGGCGGCTGCCGCTGGATTGTACGGGCCGCGCTTCGCGTCCGCCTCGGCCGTGCTCGGGGATAGCCCGTAGCTATTGTCCGAGCATCACGGGCAGGCCGGTATAGATAGCTGTCGTATCGACTCTCTTACGTATGATGAGGCGCAGGATAAGGGCCTCCCCTGATCCCAGTGCGCTCAAGGGACGGCTCACGCGTTCGGCAGCGCCTCCAACCATCGCTCCACGTCCAAGCGTCGCCAGCCGACGGCGCGTGACCCCTTACCCCCGAGCCGGACAACAGGCGCCGGAAAGTCCCCGGCACGTACACGTCGCCACAGCGACGTACGGCCTAGTCAACACTTAATTGTCCACTCGGTTGCAGGAGGTAATCGCTCCAGGCTTCCATCAACTCCCGCCGCCGCTCGAACAGGTCGGAACGCATGTAGGCCGCCTCGCCGCGGTTCGGGTTGACATGCGCAAGTGCCTGCTCGGCCAGTTCGCGTGGTTGCTCCGTCTCGCCGCACCATGTTCTGAAGCTGCTTCTTATGCCTTCTGGGTGTGCAGCCCAGGCGCAAGTCATGGCATAGCCTGCTCAGCGTGTTGGTGCCCAGCGGTCCCGAGCGGGTGGGCGACGGGAATATCAGTCCCGAGCCGTCAGCCAGTCGTTGAGCGTCCGCCAGTATCTGCATCGCACCACGACCAGGCTTCCTGGGTCCTGATGAGCGTGAGACGAACCCGTAGGGCCGGCTGTACGTCCGCTTACGAGAAGCACGTGAGGTAGCGTACTTCGGGTAGGCCGAGCTCACTCCAAAAACAGTATATTGAGCCAAAGAATCGGTGAGCGATGGCAAATCACGTCCGATCACGCTCACTAGAGTGGAGAGTCGTCTGAGAACTATCTACTGCCCTTACACAGATCAGGAGATCAATGAAGGCGAGACTAGCAAAGAGCACATCATTCCGTTGTCGCTCGGCGGAGTGAATGGTTTCGATATCCCCGTTAATTCTGTATTCAACTCTCAAGTGGGGTCGAGTCTCGATGGCGCTTTGGCAAACGAGTTTCTAGTCTCATTTAGGAGAACCAGATACAACGCTCGCGGGCATAGTGGAAAGGAACCTGTGGCAACGGTCAAGAAGGCGACCTATGGTGATGGTCGCTTGGCGCACGTACACTTCCACCAAAAAAAGGGCCTACGTGTGTGGGATGTCAGGGAGCGAAAGTTGAAGCAAGTGACTGGACCGGTCCGTGTCGAAACTACCGTAAGTGTCGATCTTCCGATCAGGTTTACAGCTAAAGTTGCACTCGGTGCCGGATACTATGTCTATGAACACCTGTTTCGCAAATACGTTGACCACCGCCAACTCCGGGACGTGATGAACATCGATCCAGCTATACTCCAAGTGAGCAAGAGCCGATCATCTCTTGGTCTTGAACACCTTACGCTTCGCGTAGACGGTTACTTCAGTGAGCCTTCTAGCGGTATTCTTCGTGTGGTTCGCGAGCTTTGTTCTGCAGTCAACGGTTCGGTGGTGGTCCTAATGCTTGGTGACGGCTGTCTTGGTGTAGCTGTGGGCATTCTGGGTCAATATGTTGGGATGGTCAATGTCCCCGCAAACACGGTATCATTCCCAAACCAGGGCGACTATCGATGGGGGCACGTCGTAACCATAGTAAGAGGTGAAGTGTGGCGAAGCTCGTGGAGGGGCACTCTAGTTGCCTGGGAGAAGCGGCTTCGGGAAGCCAGAGACGATTAGTTCGCTGTCTAACGAGCAAATCGACCACTGGGCGCCGGTAGTCCGGGACTTCGCGCAAGCGGCGGCCGGCGGCATAGTGACCAATGGGCGGACTCGCTTAGATGGTGGTGGCCGGTGCTAGTGTACGGCGTGCTCGCGGCGGTTACCAAAGGTCGGTATGCTGTGCTGGCTGCCGTGGGATCGCCCGCGCCACAGCTGGATCGGGGAGGTGGCACACTTCGGCGTGTCCTTCGTGATCGTGAGCGCATTCTTCGCGGGTGCAGTCCACCTGCCCGGTACGCGGCCACCGTCTGGCTGACAACGCGGGTTGTCCAAGTCGCGCAAGACAGTCCCGGCAGCGGATCGTCGTTGACGATGGTGCCGGTGGCCGCGTTGTCGGCCATGCGCCGGAGCCGTTGCGGGTGGTAAAGCGTGGCGGCCTCCTCGCTCGCGTCGGTGGTGTCATCGAAACGGCCACTCCGAGGATTGGGCCGTCGGTCCAGGCAGAGGTGAGCGTGCGAACGTTTGGTAGTCGGCGTTTACGCGGCGCGCACGGCGCCCGCAACGGCGCCATCGTCGGAACGTATAGGTCTACCGTCTTGACGGTGCCCCGAGTCGGGCACGAGAAGATCAGGGATCGCGCGCGGCGGTCGCGGAGCCGCGGTCGGCGCCGTCCACAGTCATGGTGACCGGTGCCGCGCGCGTCATGACGCCAGACTGAAGCGAATCAAGGATGGTCGGATACCATCAAGGGGTTGCGAAAGCAATAACGGGGAATCGTGGTAACTCGTAAACCGTTATAACATGTACAAATAGACTCAATGACGGCGTAGTCCGAACACCTAAAGACAGCGTTGGCGATCACGGCGGAATGAACGACTGCCCGCGGCGGCGACCGCGCCCAGCGTTTCATGGCCTTCTCGACTGGGCCGCTACCGGTCCGGCAGTTCGCGGCGTTGGCAGGAGCGATTGAACTATGCGAGCGCCGACCACCTTCGGGGTGGCCCACCGGTGCCACGGAGCGAGCGGTTCACAACGATCCCTCTATCAACCGCCACTAAGCAGATCCGATGGTGGCGCTGTGCCACCGTCCGCGAGAAGCGTCTATCCCCTCGCTAAGTGATAGCAATAGTGGTTTTACTCTCACGTGTTATGTATCAAGTCTATATATAGTAACTATTTATGTTGCGATCATGTGTGGAGGCGACGGGAATCGAACCCACGACCTCGTGAATGCCATTCACGCGCTCTA
>JAPPKM010000201.1 GCA_028874315.1 Chloroflexota bacterium | reverse complement strand
GAGCGCGTACAGCGTCCAGCCGCTTGTCCAGCATGGCCATGCGGCCGCGATAGAGACGGCGGTCGGTTTCGATCTGGGTTTCGCCGGGACCGCGGAAGGGTCCCACGCCGCCGCGCTGCCTGGAGAACTGGACCCAAAGTTCGGAGAGCCTGGGCAACAGGTATTCCAGTTGGGCGCGTTCGACCTGGAGATGGCCCTCAACGGTGCGGGCGCGAGCGGCGAAGATGTCGAGAATGACGCCGGTGCGGTCGAGGACCTTCCCCTTGAAGGCGTTCTCCAGGTTGCGCTGCTGGCGGGGCTTGAGGTCGGCGTCGATCACCAGGACGTCGGCGTCGTGGGCGCGGGCAAGGGCGATGGCGTCGTCTAGCTGGCCGCTACCCATGAGGGTGGCGGCGACGGGCCGGCGGATGCGGAGGAGGGTTCGGCCGACGACTGCTGCGCCGGCGGTTGCGACGAGTTCCGCCAGCTCATCAAGTGAGGCGTCAGCGGGCCAGTCGCCGAGCTCGGGGAGGCCTTCGAGGCCGACCAGGAAGGCGCGTTCGGGGCGCGCATCGAGCAGCCGCCCGGTGACATTGGTATCGGACGGCCCGGTCGGCGGGCGGCCGTTAGAAGCGAACGGTGCCACTGCGCTCCAGCGCTTCGTCAATCCGCTCCAGCGCTTCGTCGAGCCGATCGTCGGGAGTGGTGAGGGAGATGCGGAAGTGGCCTTCGCCGTAGGCCCCGAAGCCGACGCCAGGGGTCACGATCACGCCAACCTCATTGATCAAGCGCGCCGCAAAGTCGACCGAGGTCATGCCGGCGGGCGTGGGGCTCCAGACGTAGAGGCTGGCCTTGGGGACCTCAGGCGCGATGCCCACGTTGCGAAGGGCGCTTATGACACGGTCGCGACGGTCCTGGAGGTGGGCATTGCGGGCGTCGATCCAGTCCTGTTCGATGTTCAAGGCAGCTATGGCAGCGTGCTGGACGGCCTGGAAGATGCCGGAGTCGACGTTGGTTTTGACGCGGCCCAGGGCTTCGACCACCTCGGCGTTGCCGGCCATCCAGCCGATCCGCCAGCCGGTCATGTTGTAGGTCTTGGAGAGGGAGTGGAACTCGACGGCGACGTCGCGGGCTTCGGGGATCTCGAGGATGCTGCGGCAGCGATAGCCGTCGAAGACGACCTCGGAGTAGGCGGCGTCCTGGGCCAGGACCACGTTGTTGGCGCGGGCGAAATCGACGGCTTCCTCGAAGAACTCAAAGGGGGCGACGGCGGCGGTGGGGTTGCCGGGATAGCAGAGCCAGAGCAGGCGGGCGTTGGCGAGCGCGTCGGCGGGAATGTCGTCCAGGTCGGGGATCCAGCCGCGTTCGGACGTGAGCGGGAGGGAGTGGGAGACGCCGCCGGCCAGCATGGTGCCGATGGCGTAGACGGGATAGCCGGGGTCGGTCATCAGGACGGTGTCACCGGGGTTGACTAGGGCCAGGGGCAGGTGGGCGATGCCTTCCTTGGAGCCGATGAGGGGGACGATTTCGGTGGCGGGATCCAAGTCAACCTGGAAGCGGCGGGCGTACCAGGCGGCGATGGCCTCGCGGAGCTCGTCGAGGCCGTAGTACTCGGGGTAGCGGTGGTTGACCGGGTCGCGGGCGGCGCGGTCGAGGGCATCGAGGATGGGATCGGGGGTGGGCAGATCCGGGTCGCCGATGCCGAGGCTGATGACGTCGACGCCTTCGGCCCGCCTGGCGTCGCGGAGCTTGTCGAGTTCGGCGAAGAGGTAGGGCGGGAGGTTGGAGATTCGGTCGGCGAACTGGATGCTCACGTCAGAGGGCCTCCGAGGAGTTGATGGTGGGCCAGGCGCCTTCGAAGACGGTGGCCGCCGGTCCACGCAGGATCAGTTCGTGGCCCGGACCGTCCCAAACGACCCGCAGCCTACCGCCCGGCATGTCCAAGTCGACCGCGCCGGGATCGATGCGGCCTTCGAGCACGGCCACGGCCACCGAGGCCGAGGCGCCGGTGCCGCAGGCCAGGGTGATGCCGGCGCCGCGTTCCCAGACGCGCACCTTGAGGTGTCCGGGGGCGAGGACCTGGACGATTTCGAAGTTGACGCGCTCGGGGAAGGCAGGGTCGTGTTCGACGAGGGGGCCGATGTGTTCGAGCGGGAAGTTGTCGACGGAGTCCTGGAAGGAGACGACGTGGGGGTTGCCCATGGAGACGCCGGTGAGAGTGAGGTGCATGCCGTTGGGGTTGAGGGTGGTGCGGCTGCCGGGGCCGTTGGGGCACATGGGGATGTTGGCGGGTTCGAAGTCGGGGACCCCCATGCCGACGGCGGCCTGGAATGCGCCGTTGACGTAGCCGGAAACCTCGAGGGGGCGAGGGCCGCCGGCGGTTTCAACCGTGACAGGGCCGGTGGAGAGTTCGCCCTGGTCGTAGAGCCACTTGGCGAAGCAGCGGATGCCGTTGCCGCACATCTGGGCGAGGGAGCCGTCGGAGTTCCAGATTTCCATGTGGTAGGGGTGGGATGCGCCGTCGCGGACGACGAGGAGCTGGTCGAAGCCGACGCCCATGTGGCGATCGCCGATGGCGCGGGCGACGGGGCCGAGGTCGGCGGGCAGGTCGCGGCGGCCGTCGAGGAGGACGAAGTCGTTGCCGGCGCCGTGCATCTTGGTAAAGGGGAGGGTCATGTCGGGTGGGTGCGAGGGGGAGTCGGCTGGGACCGTGTCAGCGTACTTGGTGGCGGGGTGGGCGTGGGGGGCTTCGCGCACGTAAGAGTTTTTTCCAAAAAACTCTTGAGGGGCGGCGGGGCGCTCCGGGCCGACGACGCGCGCGGCGGGGCGAGGGGGCGGCGAGGCGAGTCGTTGGGTGGCATCCAGGATTGAGCTTGCGGAGACATCGGAGGCATTGTACACTGATCGTAGACGTATCGCAATCGACCCATCCCCAGGTAGTCGGCGAGGGCTGCCGGTGGGAGAGGGTCTCCCGGATCGCGGCTGCTGAGGGCGGCCGGTGTGGAGTCATGGCATGAGGCTGTTTTCGTCGCGGCGGGAGCGGCGGTTGTGGTTGTGGACGCTGGCGGTGGCGGTGGCGATTTATTCGACGCTGGGGTTGACGGGGACGCTGGCGGAGTGGCTGCGGGAGCATGGGTTTCTGGACGCGGCGGTGTTCTTTCTGCTGGGCATGTTCCTGGTGGGCGCGACGATCGTGACTCAAGGCGTGAGGGTGCGGATTGGCCGGACGGAGATCGCCGTCGTGATGGGAATCGTTGCCGCCTATCTGATGGTGTTCACACGGATGGCGATCCTGGAGGAGCGCTCACACCTGATCGAGTACGGGGTGCTGGGTGTGTTTGTCTATGAGGCACTGGCCGAGCGGGCGCGGCAGGGTCGCCGGGTTCCGCTGCCGCCGGTGTTGGCCGCGCTGATCACGGCGGCGCTGGGCGTGGTGGACGAGGGCATCCAGTGGTTTCTGCCGACCAGGGTGTTCGACCCGCAGGACATCCTGTTCAACCTGCTGGCGGGCACGATGGCAATCGCCTCGGTCATGGCGCTGGCGTGGGCGCGGCGGCGGACGAGTCGCATCAGGGGCAGGGGGTAGGCGATGCGCCTGTTTTCGTCAGCGCGGGAGCGGCAACTGTGGTTGTGGAGCGCTGCTGTCGTGGTGGCGATCTACGCCACGCTCGGGCTGGCGGGAACGCTGGCCGAGGTGCTGCGCGAATACGAGCTGCTGGACGCTTCGAGCCTGCTGCTGTTTGCCATGTTCCTGCTAGGGGCAACGATCTTAACGTCGGGCATCAGGTTGCGGCCCCGGGGGGCGGAGATTGCCGTGCTTCTGGGCATCACATTCGTGTACCTGCTGCTGTTCCTGCGCACGACCGTGGGTCCGGCGGAGCGCACGCATCTGATGGAGTACGGCGTCCTGGGGGTATTCATTCACGAGGCACTGGTCGAGCGAGTGAGCCAGGGGCGGCGCGTTCCGGTTCCTCCGGTGGTGGCTGTCGTCCTGACCACGCTCCTGGGGGTCGCGGACGAGGGGATTCAGTGGTTATTGCCGAATCGAGTCTTTGACCCGGTCGACATATTGTTCAATTTCCTGGCGGGTACTACGTCGGTTGCGGCGGTGGTGGTGCTGGCGTGGGCGCGGCGGTGGGGGGCGGGGCGACGTGGGCCGCCCGGGACTCCGGACGTTTAGATTCCTCGCGTGATAGACGGCGGGTCATTGGCCTGGTGATCTGCAAGTCCGACCTCGGGTGCGGGTCTGTCGGGGCAATGGGTGAACCAAGTCCGGGGATGACGGGCGCCAACAGTGACAGCGATGCAATCAGCGCATGCCGTGCCGGCCGTGTAGGGGCGGCCCAGGACCAGTTGTTTCAGCGCTGGACGCCGAGATCCGGATGGCTGGGGACGGGTGGACGCGGGCATGCACGGGAGTTCATACTAGGACTGTCCATGTAAGGAGACGTGCATTGCCGGCGGGCGGCCGGGGAGGTTGCCCATGCTGGCGAGTTGTCGGGGTCGACGCGGTGGGGCGTCGCCGACGTCGGGGCGTGGTGACGGCTCCACGCCTCCAGGGACCGTCCAGGCGTGATGGGCGGTTGGCTAGCGCGACGGGTTCGAGGGTGGCCGGCGCGGCGGGTGGCGCTGGTGGTCGTGGCGGGGCTGCTGGTGCTGAGCGCGGCCTGGCTGGGCGGGCTGGGGCCGGTGGGGGCGCAGGAGGCGGAGGGCGAGGCCGCGGGGGAACCCAAGAATGTGGCGGAGGTGCGGATCAGCGGCCTGAGCGGGTCGCTGACGTATGGGGGCAGCGACGGCTTCACGGTGACGGCCTCGAATCTGACGACCGTGGTGGGGTACGACGTGATCGTCTCGCGCAACAACGGCGCGCTGGGGATCGGGGCCTGTGGGACGGGGTCCCAGACGCAGCGCGTATCCGGGGTGACCTCGCAGAACCTGAGCTTCACGGTGCATGGCTGTGCGGCGGGGAGCGGGACGGTGACGGCGGTGGTGCGGCGGACGGGGCTGACGACCAACGAAGACGCGGACAGCCAGGCGGTGACGGTGCAAGCGCGGGCACCGCAGGCGCCGGCGCGGCCCACGGCGCCGAACCCGAAGGCGCGGGAATTCACGGCGCAATGGCAGGCGCCGGGAGGCACGGGGGGCACGGCGCTGACGGGCTATCACGTCATCATGCGCCCCAACGGGGCCGCCTGGCCGCCGGATCGCGATGCGAAGAAAGTCGGCGCGAGCACGCGCCGCCAGCGGTTCAGCGGGTTGTCGCCGAACCGGATCTACTGGTTCAAGGTCAAGGCCTGCAACGGGGCCAACCAGACGCGCTGTTCGGGCTGGTCGCCGCAGGCCTCGGTCACGCTGCCGATCGACCGCCCCGACACGCCGACGTGGAAGGCGTTCACCGCGGGCACCACGCAGATCCGGGTGACCTGGAGCGCGCCGGGCGACACGGGCGGGGTGGGCCTGACGGGCTATGGGCTGCGGCGCTGGCGGCCGGGCACGGACCGCGAGCCGTCGAGCGCGCAGGTCACAGTCAACGCACAGACCAGCGCCCGCACGTTCACGGGCCTGGCGCCGAACACGGGCTACCGGTTCAGCATCCAGGCCTGCAACGGGCCCAGCCGCTGCAGTGGCTGGACCAACAAAGACGCGACCACGCAGCGGACGCCCGAGCCCACGCCCACCCCCACGCCCGAGCCCACGCCCACGCCCACGCCCGCGCCGGCACCCAGGGCGCCCAGCTTCGGGAGCACGGGCTCCCTGACGTCCATCCTGCTGGTGGGGCAGCGCGAGTCCGGGACCCTGCCCGCCGCCAGCGGCGGGACCGGGACGCTGACGTACCAGCTCGCGCCGGTGGTGGGCAACGGCCTGTCGTTCGACGGGTCGACCCGCATCCTGTCGGGCACCCCGCAGATGGCCACCAATCGCACGACGTACACCTATACGGTGACCGACGCGGCCAACCGGTCGGCCCAGATCCCCTTGCACCTCACGGTCTTCGACGTGCGGGTGCGGGTGGCGCAGGACTACGAATTCAAGCCGCTGGCGAAGTCGACGTGGCGGGTGTTCGACATTGCCCTGGTGGCGATGCGGGAGGCGGGCTTCAGCCGCAGCGACGGCCACCAGGTCCGGTTGCGGCTGCCGGCGGGCACGGGCTTCGAATTCGGCCGGACCTGCCAGACGCACGCCGCGCCCACGGCGACGACCGTGCTGGCGTCGCCGTGGGTAAAACCGAACCGGGGGTTCGACCTGGTGCGCTGCGGCCTGGGCGCTGGTGCGCCGATCAGCTTTGAGGTCCAGGTGCGCCGGGGCGATGACCCGATGGGGGATTCGCTGTACACCGCGGCCACCACGATTCCGCGGTCGTGGCACCGACACGACACGCGGGTGCTCTATTTCATCGAGGGGACGCTCGCAAACGGTGACATCGACGGCGACCAGTTGTTTCCGGTCAACGCCAGCATGACGCCGCATTCGACATTGACCGATGCGCTCAACTATCACACGGCGGCGGAGGCCTGGCAGAACGTGCCCAACGGCGGCGTGACGCTGGCGCGGGTCCGGACCAACCCCGACGCCATCGCGGACGTGGTGATCTCCGGCTATTGGGACCCCGGCTTCGACAAAGAGGACCAATGCGAAGGGAGCGTGGCCTGCGTGCATCCCGCGGGCACCTACCCGCACCTCGGCAACGGCCAGGTCTTCGTGATCGAAGACCCGCCGCGCTGGCCCGAAGACGATGCAGGATCAATGAGGGAGTGGACAACCAGTCTCACCGACGCGCAAGACATGCGAGACAAGTTTGAACACTTGCCTCGGATCTTGATGCATGAATTCGGACACACGCTGGGCCTGGGCCACAGCACCGATGGCACCGCCATCATGGGCCACGCGGCGCGGGTGGATCTCGCCACCACGGACGCGGAGGGCCTGAAGGCCACCTACGCGCATCACCGCGATGATCACTAAGGGGTCCGCGATTCAACCCCTGGCCCGCTGGTGGCAACCACGTGCCTGGCACCTGCCGGCGCTGGCGCTGGCGCTGGCTGCGGCGTGCGGGCCGAGCGAGCCGGCGCACCCGGGAGCGTCCACGCCGCCGCCGCAGGGTCAGCGGGCACTGAGCGCGCCCGCGCTTCTGGTGGCTCCCACCCCGACACCGCATGTTCATCGAACATCGAACTCCACGTGGGCGGTCGCGCCGTCCATCGAGGAGCAGATCTTCCGGTCCACGACGATCGTGCGGGCGACGCTGCAGTCGGCGACGGCGGCGGTGGAGACGCGGCCCAGCGATCCCGGCGTGGCGCCCACCTACCAGGCCGTGCAGGAGTTGCGCTTCACGGTGCACGAGTACCTGAAGGGGAGCGGCGCGACATCACTGCTGGTGGTGGTGCGCGGCGGCCACGGCTACCTGACGGAGGCCGAGGCCCGCGACTACGCGGACTGGACCGTGCAGGCGCGGGTGACGACCTGGGACGCGCGGCAGGCGGTGCTCTTCCTGGAGGCGCCGTCATCGCCGTACACCCCGGCCGCCGGCGGCGAAGCGGCAGACAGCTCCGAGACCACGTCGCCGGTCGTGTTGCAGTTCACCCGCTCGAACTATGGCCAGCCGCCGTGGGCCTACAGCGTCGACACGCTGCGACCGGCTTGGCTGCCGGCCGAGAACACTGTGGCTGAGGGGGAGGCGCCGGCGGTCTTCATCACGGACGGGGCGCAGATGCCGCCGCCCGCCATCACCCTGGTCGACCTGCGGGCCCAGATCGCGGAGCTGGCGGCGGAATTGAAGGCGGGGGATGGTGTCGAGGGTTTCCGTGCGTGCATTTACAGCAGAATCGCAATTGAACGGTATCGCCGCGCCGACCCGTGGACGCCGTTTCAGGAAGCCGCGACGCTGGGCTCTGGGTCGGCGGCTGGGACCGAAGTGTATCGGGCGGCGAATTCGTATTCCGGACCGCGGTACCACCGCTACTGGCTGAGTGGCCCTAGCGCTGCACTGTTCGAGCCGATGATCGTGGACGACGACGGTCAACCCAGCACCGGCAATGACGACGTCATGGCAACGGCCCGTCCGCTGCCAGCTGGCACTTACCGCCTGCACCGCAACTGGCAACACTACGACGATTACGTCTGCAACTTCGTGCGTGACGACGCCTACCGCGACTGGACGATCACGGTCACCGCACCTGCGGGGACGGTGCACGAGGCGTTCTTCGATCCGGCGGCGCTGGGCAGCGGGGTCGTCGGGCGGGACGCCGCGCACGGGGTGCTGGCGCCCGGGGCGGTTGGCGCGGCCTCAGGCGCCGCGGGGGCCGCAGGGAGCAGCGGGACGTCCGCGACCCTGCGGCGCTTGACCTGGGACGCCGGGCAGCTGCGGCTGGACGTGGCCGGCACGACGCTGGCGGGCCAGCAGCTGGAGCTGATTCGCCTGGACGGGACGGTGGGGCTGACGCTGCGCGGCGACGCGGC
>JAPPKM010000007.1 GCA_028874315.1 Chloroflexota bacterium | reverse complement strand
GTTCGGCCGCCTCCGCCGCCGGCATCACGCCTCCGCTGGACTGCAACATCAGGATTGGCGCCCGCGAGCCCGCATCCTGCAACGCCTCGGCCAGCCGCCCCAGGTAGTCCCCCATCACCGGCTGCAGGTACGCGTTGATGACTGTCGTGCTGGTGCGGTCGTACTCCCGGATCAGCGGCAGCACCGCCGAGCTTCGGGACACCGCCGCCTCCGGCAGCCGCTCCCGCACCAGTCGCTCGACCTCAACTTCATGCCGACCGTTCACATACGAGTTCAGCAGGCAAATCGCCACGGCCTCGACATCGGCCTTCGCCAGCACGTCCAACGCCGCGGCCACGCTCCCTTCGTCCAGCGGCCTGACCACCGACCCATCGGCCGCCATGCGTTCGCCCACGCCAAGGCGCAGCCGGCGCTCCACCAGCGGCTCCGGCCTGGACCAGCTCAGGTCATACAGCCGCGGATAGCGCAGCCGCCCAATCTCCAGCACATCACGGAAACCCTCCGTGGTGATCAGCCCGGTGCGCGGCCCACGTCGCTCGAGAATGGCGTTGGTCGCCACCGTGCTGGCGTGCAGCAGGCTCGTGAGCGACTCAAGCGAGCCGTCGGCGCAGGCCTCCAGACCTGCCAGCACCCCGCTGTCAAAGTTCGGCGGCGTCGACAACGTCTTATGCCGAGCGACGGCGCCCTGAGCATCCACAACCACGAGGTCCGTGAATGTGCCGCCAACGTCGGCTGCCGCTCGCAAGCCGCCGGGGCTCCGACTATCGGCCTTCAATCTGCGGGTCGCTACGTGAGAGCGGCCGCTGCCGCTCGTCCGGCCAACGCTCCCAGCACAGGCGGGACTTCCCACCCAAGCCGCCGCGCGACAGCCGCGAACGTAGCGCTGTTGCTGCTGACCACGGGCACTCCGTACAGCGCCTCCAGCGGCCGGATGACCTCGAAGGTCGCCATGTTGGTGCACGAGAGAAAGATGGTGTCCGCGTCGGCCGGCGGCGGTTGCGCCTCAACGAAGTCGCGCAATTCGCTCGAGCTCACGTCGGCAATCTCCACCGCTGCGGAGATGCCCAATCCATACGCACACACCGTCTCGATGCCGTGCGTAGCCAGGAACTCCTCCTCGTGATCATTCAATTCGGCCGGATACGGCGTATACAGAGCCACCCGGCGGCTGCCCAGCGACTTCAGGGTCTCGGCCACCGCGCCGGACGTCGTAATAGCCGGTGCGTTGGCGGCCGACGAAATCAAGTCGTGCAGCGCGGCCTCGCCGTCGCGTCCGTCGACAAAGCTGCTGGCCGTGCAGGCGAACGCCACAACGTCCACCAGCGCGCTCCCTACTTCGTCCGCCGCCCGCTCGGCATGCGCCAGCATCTGGCGAGAGTCGTCCACATCACACGTCGAGTTCCGCATCCGCGCCGAATGCACAGTGGCCGTGCCAGGCACAAGTCGCCAGAACTCCGGCTCCACCACCGTATTGACCGATGGAACCAGCAGCCCTACACGTTGCATGCCATCGTCCCCCGGAATCGCACACAGCAATCGTCAGTTCAACGGCGTTCGGATGTCAACGTCGGCTCGCAATTCGAAGCGACGGCGACGTGAGACACTACGGATATGACTCCCGAACTGATCGGTGTCTTGTCGGTGGGAGTAGCGCTGGCGGCGCTGATTGTGGCCGGGCTGGCTGCGATGCGAGCCGACCTGCGCGAGTTGCGGCGCGATCTGACCGAACTCGCCCGACAGCAGGCACGAACCGAAGGTCTGCTGGAAGGCATGCGCGACGCACTCATCGCAAGCAATCGCAACACCGACTGACGGCCGAGACCAATTGTCGGCGCGGAACCGCGCGTTGGGCGGAGACAAGCAGAGATCCCGGGCGGCCGTACATTGCTGCCTTTTTTCGCAGGGCAGCGCGCTCGGTTTCGACGCCGTTCCCTGACCGTTCTACGCTGAACCAACTCCGCGGGCGAGGAGATAGTCAATGTCCCGTCTAAGGGTCGGCGTGATCGGTTGCGGCGCGATCGCCCAGATCCAGCACTTGCCGCATCTCCGCGACGGTCGCGACCGCTTCGAAATCGGCGGCATCTGCGACATCGCCCCGGACCTGCTGCGCGAGGTCGGCGACGACTTCCACGTGCCGGAACAGGCGCGCTTCACCGACGTGCACGACCTGGTGGCCTCGGACATCGACGCGGTCTTGATCTGTTCCTCCGGATCCCACGCGCCGCAGGTCCTGGCCGCGGCGGCGGCCGGCAAGCACGTGCTGGTCGAAAAGCCGGCCTGCATCACGCTGCGCGAGGCCCGGGCCATGATCGAGGCCTGCCACGCAGCTGGCGTCGTGTTGATGGTGGCCTACCCCAAGCGATACGAACCCAGCTACGCCTTCGCCGCCCGCCGCGTGAAGGCCATGCACGACGTTCGGCTGATCCAAATCAACCACCTGCACCCCTCCAACGACCTGCATATGGCTGAGTTCTCGTTTCACCGCGCCAATCTGCCAAACGAGGTCCTGGCTCCCCTGCGCGCAGCGGACACCGCGCTGGTTGCGGAGGCGTTGGGCCTGGACGATCCGGCGGCGGAGCTCGTGCGCGCCTATCAGATGGTCAACGGCAGCCTGATCCACGACATCAGCGTCCTGCACGGCATGTTCGGCCCGCCGGAGGCGGTCCTCAGCACTGAAATCTGGCGCGAAGGCAGCGGGCTCACGACTACGCTGCGCTATCCAGGCGGCATACGCGCCGTGCTGACCTGGATTGATTTGCCCGACCTCTGGGCATTCGAAGAGACATTCGCCGTCTACGCACGCTCCGAGCGCGTGATCTTGTCGTTCCCGACAGGCTTCAGCCGTGGGCTGCCGACGACGGCGGTCGTGCAGGAACCGGATGCGGACGGCGCGCCCTCCCGACGGGAACTCTCCTGGCACGAGAACCCATTCAAGCGCGAGCTTGAACACTTCCATGACTCGATCCGGTCGGGCCGCACGCCGGATACCCCCGGAACCGAGCTGATTGACCACCTGGCGCTCGTTCGCGACATCGTACGAGCGTCGTTCACCGGCGGGAGTTGAACATGGCCTTTCGAGTCTTTGATTCACGCACCGACATCCAGAACCTGATCATCCAGCCCGACATCCGCGCACGGTTTCTCCAGATGGAGCCGGGTGAGGAGAACGTCCCACACAGCCATGACCTGGGCGCCGAGATCTTCCTGATCCTCGATGGCCAGGCCGAGTTCGTGATTGAGGGGCACAGCGAAGTGCTGGGCCCTGGCCAGCTCTGCTTCGCCGACCGCGATGAAATCCACGTCGTCCGCTGCGTCGGCGACTCGACCATGACGATGTACCTCTCGGTGACCCCCCACATCGACCCCACGCACACCTGGTGGGACGAGAACGGTGCCAAGCTCCCGCCCCGCTACGGCGGGTCGACGACTTCCGAGCGTGCGGCGATGGATGCCGAAACTCCGCCGCCTCCCATCACCGACCTGGCCACCGCGCACGCAGCGGCCGCCGACGCAGCGGCACAGGCCGCGCTGTCCGCCGCCGAGACTCAGCGTGCAGGAATCTCGGACTTGGAGCAGGCCCTGGCTAAAGGCGATCAAGCGGCGGCCGAAGCTGCGGTCGACGACATGTGGGCCGCGCTCTACGGGAGCTTCAGTGCAAACCGCGACCTCGCCGCCGCCTGGAACGCATTGGCGCCCCGAGTCGGGCGACGGTGATCGTCGACTGACTGGTCGAGTAGCTAGTCCGTCCCCGCCGCCCAGGCGCCCAGCGCCATGTAGCCGCCGTCCACGTTGATGAACTCGCCGGTCATGAACGACGCGCCCTCGCTCGCCAGGAACACCGCCACGGCCCCGATCTCGGAGGTCTTCCCGACCCGGCCCAGCGGGTGCGAGCTTCCCCACAGGTTCAGCATTTCGTCCTCGTCGCCAAACGCCCGAGCCGCCCCTCGCGCGAGCGGCGTGTCGATCGTGCCCGGATTGATGGCCAGCACGCGAATGTTGTCCTTGGCGAAATCCAGCGCCATGTTTCGGGTGAGCGACAGGCTGCCGCCCTTGCTGGCGGCGTAGGCCGGAACCTGCGGCTGGGACTGCAACCCCTGCACGCTGGCGATGTTGATGATCGTCCCGCCGCCGCGCGCCCGCAGGTGCGGGATCGCGAACTTGGACATCAGGAACTGGCCCTTCAGGTTGATGTCGATGATGCGGTCCCAGGTGGCCTCGTCCATTTCCTCGGCCGTCATGTACGAAGCGGTGGGCTGGATACCGGCGTTGTTGACCAGGACGTCCAGGCCGCCGTACTCCGCAACAGTTTCCTCAACCATGCGCTCGGCGTCCGCTAGTGAACTGACGTCCCCGATAACCGCGCTGGCGCGCTGACCATCGCTACGCAGGCGGTCGACCAGGCCGCGAGCCGCCGCCTCGTCCACGTCCGCCACGCTCACTGCCGCTCCGGCGGCGGCGAACGACTCCACGATTCCGCCGCCAATACCCATGGCGCCGCCCGTTACCAGCGCTACCTGACCGTTCTGCTCGCTCATCGATTGGTTCCCCGCGGATTCGCCGTGGACAGCCTAGCGGGCGCGGCGGCCGAACTGGCGCGTAGACTCCCGCTCAACTCATGAGCACGCCTGCGGCGTCACCCGCGATCACCGAGGCCGGCCGGCGCCGCATCCTCGGCGCGTTCTTCGTGGCGCGCGGCAGCATCGGCGTTGGGTATCTGGCCGGGTTCATCGTGCTCACTATCGCCGGCAAGGAGCTCAGCGGACACGCGGAACTGGCCGGCTGGCCGGCCGCGATTTCGATGGTTGGTCGGGCAATCGGGCCGCCGCCGATCGCCCGCGCCATGGAAGTGTTTGGGCGACGGCCGGCCATAGCCGGCAGCTACGCGCTGGGGGCCGTGGGCGCTGCGACGGCCGCGCTGGCAGTTGCGGCCGGCTTGTTCTGGCTGCTGCTGGTCGGGTCGCTGCTGATGGGCGTCGCCCGGGCCGGCGGCGACATGTCGCGCTACGTCGCCGCCGAGATCTACGAGCCGAGCCGCCGCGGTCGCGCCATTGGCATCGTCGTCTGGGGCGGCACCGCCGGCGCCATAGGCGGGCCGCTGCTGGGTGGATATGCGCAGGAATTGGCAGGCGCGGGCGGGCTGTCTCCGTTAGCCGGACCCTGGTTCGCCGCAGCCGGGCTGCTGCTGTTTTCCGCGCTGGTGACCTGGGCCTTCGTGCGGCCCGATCCGCGCGACGTGGCCGACCCGACGCCGGAGGCGGCGCCAGCGGACGGCGAGCCGACCGACCTGCGCGGGGTGCTGCGCGATCGCCGGGTGCAGTTGGGCATTTTGGCGATTCTGACCGGCCAGGGTGTGATGACGTTGATCATGGTGGTCATCCCGTTGCACCTTGATAGCTATGCGGACCTGGGCGAGGCGGTTCCGGTGGCCATGACCGCGCACGTGGCCGGCATGTTTGCGCTGGCGCCGCTGACGGGACGACTCGTGGACCTGCTGGGTCCGCGGCCGATGGTGCTGATCGGCTCGGTCTTGCTGATGCTGGCCAGCGCGTTGGCTGCGTTCGACGCCGGCGTGGGCACGGTGCTGCCAGCCATGTTTCTGCTCGGCTATGGCTGGAATGCCTGCTTCGTGGCCGGATCGACCATGCTGGCGCGCGGAGTGCCGTTGAACGTTCGTGCCCGGATTCAAGGGCGGGTTGAAGTTCTGATAGGGGTCGTCGGCGTGTTCAGCAGCGCTGCGTCTGGGTCGCTGCTGGCGTTTGGCTCCGGCATGGGCTGGCTGGGGGCCGCGGGACTAATCTCGGCACTCCTCTTACTGGTCGCGCTCGGCTGGGAGCGATCGGCCACTCGAGCAGCGGCGGGTGCATAGAGATCGCCCGCCTACAATGGGCGCCGCTTGATCGTCGCCAGCCGAGAGCCGCCATGCCGAATCTGTGGGGTCGTCAGGTCAGCCGCGCCGAGCTAATGGCGCGCGTGGGAGACGTTTCGCAAGTCGGCGGCGTCCGCGAATGTCGGCTGGACGGCGGGGCCGGCGACGGCCTGTCCGTGGTAGACGTGAACACAGGCTCAGGGCTGCGCTTCACGGTGATACCCGGCCGCGCGCTCGACATCTCGGGGGCCTGGTTCAACGACATTCCGTTGGGCTTCCGTAGCGCCGCCGGCGAGATGCACGGCGCGTACTACGAACCCGAAGGCTGGGGTTGGGTGCGCAGCACCGTGCTCGGGCTGCTGGTCACCGGAGGCCTGGACAACGTCGGCGACCCGGCCGTCGACCCCGACCGGATGTACACCGACATGGGTCTGCACGGGCGCCTCTCAAACCTGGCCGCCTCCAACGTTCATGCTGATGGTGAGTGGCGAGGCGACGAGTACGAGATGTGGGTCCAGGGCCGGGTGCGTCAGGCCGCGCTGTTCGGTGAAAACCTGGAACTCAAGCGGCGCATCTCGAGTTCGCTGGGATCGACGTCGATACGCATTCACGACGAGATCACGAACCTGGGATCCGAGCCCGAGCCGGCAATGATCCTTTTCCACTTCAATCCCGGCTATCCGCTAGTAGACGATGGGTCGAAACTGCACGTACGCAGCCGCTCGCGACGGCCCTACGACGAGCACTCGGCCTCGCTGGAAGCCGGCTGGGACACCTACGGCCCGCCGACGCCCGGCTGGCAGAACACGGTCTGGATCCACGACGTTGAGCCTGATGACGACGGATTGGTGCACGCGGCGTTGGTGAACCGGTCATTTGGCGACGGGATCGGCCTGGGATTCACCTACCCGAAGAACCAGTTGCCCTTCCTCAATCAGTGGAAGTTCCTGGGCGTGGGCAACTACGTCACCGGCATCGAGCCGGCCAACTGCACCGTGCTGGGGCGCGCCGTCAACCGCGCCGACGGAACGCTGCAGATCCTGGAGCCGGGCGAAACAACCGAGTTCGACATCGAACTCTCGGTCCTGGCTGGCGCCGATGCCATCGGCGCATTCCTCGCCAACATCGGTGAGTGACGCCTGCGATCACGTCGAGACCCTGCGCGTGCGCTATTCCGACACGGACGCGCAGGGCATCGTCCACCACTCCAACTACTTCCGGTGGCTGGAAGAGGCGCGGATCGGGTGGCTGGAAGCCATCGGACAGCCCTACGAGAAACTGACCAAGCGAGGAATCTTCTTGCCCCTAACTGCCTGTAGCTGCACGTTTCAGGCGCCCGTCTACGCCGGCGAGCGAGTTGACGTGCATCTCAATCTGGACGAGGTGACTCGCGCTCGGGTTGGCCTGACGTACGAGATCCTGCGCGGTGAACAGGTGACCGCGACCGCCGAATCGACGCACGCGTATGTCGACGCGGCGGGACGACCACTGCGACTGAAACGCGACGACCCATTCTGGCTGGCACTTCAGGAGGCCTAATGCGTGCGATTGACGCCATGAGCGATGAGAAGAGTGCAACAGCTTCCGTGCGCCGCGAGCTCTCAAACGGACTGACGGACGGCAAGCCGCCGTTTACTGTTTTCCTCTCAGGCGTCATGCAGGGCTCCCACGCGGACAATTCGCTCCACGCCCAGGACTACCGACAACAGCTGCGCAAGATCATCACCGCCGAGCACCCCGAGGCCGAGGTGGTCTGTCCCGCGGAACTGAACCCGGACTCGGTTGCCTACGACACCGAAGCCGCGCGCCGGGCGTTCATGGGAGAACTGGACCTGGCGGCGGAGACCGACGTGCTGGTGGCCTATGCGCCCGTCGCCACGATGGGCACGGCCGTTGAGATGTACCGGGCCTACGCAGCCGGCCGGCTGGTGTTCACGGTGTCGCCGATGACGACCAACTGGGCGATTCGCTTCCTCTCGACCCGCGTGTTCGCGGACCTGGCTGAGTTCGAGGCATTTGTGCGCGACGGCAGACTGGGGCAGACGGTGGAGTCGCGCGCCGAGTAGCTCCCCTCCGGCGCTCCAAGGCGGATCGGCGTCCACGTCCACAGTAGAGAACCCACGGTGGGAACGGATCAGATGCCAAACCCGAAACCAAACGTCATCGTTCTGCTGACCGACGACCAGGGCTACGGCGACCTGTCCTGCCACGGCAATCCAGTGCTTCGCACGCCCAACCTGGACCGGCTCCACGCGGAAAGCGTCCGACTCGAAGACTTCCACGTGGCGCCCATGTGCACGCCCACCCGCAGCCAGCTCTTGACAGGGCAGGACGCGCTGCGAAACGGCGCCACGTTCGTGTGCATGGGCCGGTCGCTGCTGGATCCCGCGCTTCCGACCATGGCCGACTTTTTTGCGTCCAACGGCTACCGAACCGGCCACTTCGGCAAGTGGCACCTGGGCGACAACTACCCGTACCGCCCGCAGGATCGGGGGTTTCAGACGACAATCCACCACCCGTCCTGGGGCATCACCTCGGCGGCCGACGTCTTTGAGAACGACTACTTCAACCCCCACGCCAGGCGCGGCGACGCCATCGAGCA
>JAPPKM010000010.1:6512-8544 GCA_028874315.1 Chloroflexota bacterium | reverse complement strand
TTCAGGCGTCTGTTGATGGGTGGGGCCTGGTCTTGGGTCCGCAGCCCTCTCCTGATGGGGCTCTTGGGTGGGGTCGGGTGGGGGGGCCTGCTTGGTCTCTGGTTTCGGCTCAGGTGTCGGCTCAGGTGTCGGCTCAGGTGCGGGCTCAGGTGTCCGCTCCGGCGTGGGCTCGGGTGTCGGCTCCGCGGCCGGTTCGACCGCAAACCGCATGGTGGCGGGTGACCCGCAACCTACGCTGTTGCACGCCTCAACCCGCACCACCCATTCGCCATCGTCGTCGACGGTGATGCTGGCGTCAGAGGATTGCGCCTCCACACCCTCGTTCAGCGTGTTGCCCGGACCGGCCACCCGCCAGCGGACCAGGTAATGGCTTGCTCCGGTGACGTCATCCCAGTCCACCGCCACGTCCAGCGAACCTGCTGTGGCGTCGGCTTGCAACCCGGTGGGCGTTGCCGGTTCGGGCGGAACCTGCTTGGGCGCGCGCGGGGCCTCGGGTGTCGGCTTCGGCGCAGGCGTCGGATCGGGTGTGGGCTCGGGTGTGGGCTCGGGTGTGGGCTCGGGCTTCGGCTCCGGGGGCGGTTCGACCGTAAATCGCAATGTCGTGGGTGATCCGCACCCCTCGCCGTTGCACGCCTCAACTCGTACCAGCCATTCGCCGATGTCGTTGACTGTGATAGCCGTGTCGGAGGACTCCACCAGCCGACCCGGGTTCAGCTTGTTGCCCGGGCCAGCCATCCGCCAGCGCACCAGGTAGTGACTCGCGCCGGGGACGTCATCCCAGTCCACCGCCACGTCCAGCGAACCGACTGAGGTCTCAGCCTGCAGTCCTTCAGGTTTCGCTGGACTCTCCGCACCTTCGGCAGCGGCTACCGGAGTTCCTCCGGCCAAGGCCACCAGCAGGAGAGCGACGAGGACGAGAAATAGCGCCCGGAAGGGGCTGAGAGGCGAGAGCCCAGGAGGCTTCATCGCGCCCGCGCCACCACGACGGCGGTTTGGCTTCATCCCGCTGACCCCATCGCGATGGCGGATTGGGGACGCTGGGAAGGAAGTGCTGGCGCGCCGGTATCCGGCGCTGGGCGTGTGTCAGGGGCGTGGTGTTGGTCGGTCCGTGCCGAGGGGAGCAGCACAACATCCATGAAGATCCACGTCCTCGTGGGCTGCATTCGAATGTCAATGGCGCGGGTGGGCGATCCGCGAGATCCGGTGCGAAAGGCGGCTCTCGGCAAGGCAGCGATGCCTCGTTTGCCCTCCCGTCGCCGTGACTTGGCCTCCGTAGCTGCTGCCAACGGTTGCTAGAGGCAACCATTGGCTTACGAAATCGATGTCATGTGGCAACGGTTTATATCAGCAACGATCATGCCTTGCAACTACTGCTCGACCAAGGGATGCATATAGCAAACGTTGCGCGGCGGCGCACGCGTCATGCTGGCACCGTTGCTGCTGTGCTGGGGCCGGTGCGCAAAGCCCCCTTCGCTTGGAAGTCTCCAGGCCTCTTCGGTCTTTGAAGGGCGCAGCCTCGAGCGGTCTTTCTTGAGCTCCGAGTCGTCTGGCCGGACACCGCCGACTCGCACGCCGGTCACGTTTTGGCCGGTGATGACGACGGTCCGCAACCCCAGATCGCGGATCAATTCCCCCCGTCCCAACTGCTGGAATTGGCCGATCTCGTTGGTGCGGGTGCGCTTGATGAAGAGGTGGGCGGTCGTGTGGCCGTCGCCACCATGGGTGGCGGTGAACGTTCCGCCGATCGAATCCCAGCCCGCCCCGGTGTCCCGGTAGACGTCGTCGGCATCGGCGACACCGTCGCCGTCGGCGTCAAGGTCGATCTCGGCGGTCAGCTCTTAGCCGCTGCGGCCTGTCCGGCAGCCCAAGCCCGGCAGCGGACCCGGGAAGGCCGCGGCATAGCCGGCATCGGTGGTCACGCCGTTGCGGTTCAGGTCCCAGCGGATTGGTGGCCCCGCGGCGGCGGGAGGAAGCCAACCACCCCAAACGAACGTAATGGTGTGCAGAAAAAAGAAGGGCGCGGGGGAAAAAA
>JAPPKM010000010.1:0-6502 GCA_028874315.1 Chloroflexota bacterium | reverse complement strand
GGCGCGGGCCGCCCCACCCCGGGGGGGGGTGGCCTGGGTGGGGGTGTCCCGCCCCCTGTGTTTGCGCCCGGGGGGGCGGCCCCCCCCCCCCGCCCCACCAATCCGGCTTTGTGGTCTGCCACAGAAAGAGTGCGCGGTTCGAGACTAGGCAGATTCCTGCGGGCGTTTGAGGCGATGCTGGCGAAAGGCAGACTACCTCCGCGGCCCGATCATGAGCCGCGGCACTGCGCTACTAGCCTTCTGCTCAATGACGGCGCGCGACTGGGCGTAGTCAGCGCTGCCGCGGGCCAGGCGGGGGTTCAATCAGACCGCCACCTATGGACATCAATAGCGGTCCGTAGCAGTCCTCAACAGATTGGGAGGGGTGGCAATCGGCACCATCCGGAGTCAGGCTGTTCGAACAGCTATTCGCCTTCTTGAATCCCGTCTCTCGCGCCGAAGCAGACCCCGTCGCAGGCGCGCGCATGCTCAGCCCGGTGATTCCAGGCAGTTTTCATGCCCTTGACGGCTATCCTTGGCACGCTCGCACGGCCACGCAGTCTTCATTCACCACCCGCCATGTGCGCCCGCTATAACCTGCACTCGAGCCCGCACGCCCTGGCCGAGTTTTTCAACGTGGACTCACCCGAGCCACCCGTCACGCTTCCCCTTCCCAACTTCAACGTCGCGCCCACGCAGGAGGCGCCCGTGGTTGTCAACAGCCCACGACGCTTTGAGGTCATGCGCTGGGGCCTGATCCCGTCTTGGGCCACGGATGCCCGGATCGGCCGGCGAACCATCAACGCCCGCGCTGAATCCGTGGCCGAGAAACCCGCCTTCCGCGCCGCGTTTCGTGCACGTCGCTGCCTCGTGCCAGCGGATGGGTTCTATGAGTGGACAGGACCCCGCGGGAAGCGCCGGCCGCTCAACATCCATCGCGCAGACGGACACCCGCTGGCGCTTGCCGGCCTCTGGGAGTCGCACGCGGAACTTGGCCCGACCTTCACGATCATCACGACCGGGCCCAACGCCTTCATGGCGGGCCTCCACAACCGCATGCCAGTCATCCTGGAACCATGCGACTGGGACGCTTGGCTATGCGCCGCGGACGAAGATCCGGCCTGGCGCGCCGCCCTGCTGCGGCCCGCCGGAGACGATGTGCTGACCAGCTACTTTGCGAACCCCGCGGTCAACTCCGTTGCAAACAACGGGCCGGAGCTTCTTCAGACCGCGGCCCCGGTTCGCTTGCTCTAGTTTCGACCAGGCAGCATCTGCAAACGCCGCGCAGGGCGCGGCCCGTACGACGGGAACGACGCGAGATCAAGGGACGACACGAGCGAGGCTTACGCCTCCCGAGCGTGAGCCAGAGCGACGGCGTCCCCTCAACGACGATTTTGAGAATCTGGCAGAGGCGCCGTCGCGAGGCTAGCCGACGAGGGACTTCTCGCGCTGAATCTGTTCGTGCTCTTCCAACCAGACCTTCAACGGTACGTCCGCGTCGGAGGGCGAGGAGCGGCCGAACTCGTTGGTGGAGTGGCCCATCATCTGCCGCAGGATGGCGTGCGAGTCGTCGTACCAGTCCTGCGGGAACTCCATGTCGTCGCGTGTGCGGATCCAGCGGTAGCCGTAGCCGTAGAACAGCACCCGTCGGGTCACGTCCGAGAAGTTGGGCGTGGCGGCGTGCCAGATCCGGCGGTCAAAGATGACGGCGGTGCCGGCCTTGACCTTAACCGGGATGGCGCCTTCCGGCTGGACCTCGCCCTCGCCCGGCTCGGGGAGGGTGTTGGACAGCTGGCTTCCGGGAACGACCCAGAAGTTTCCCATGCCTTCGTTGCTGACGTCGGTGAGAAAGTAGCCGACCTTCAGCGAAATGCGCGGGCGCGGATTGGTTTCCATGTCCCGGTTCATCTGGCCGGAGTCCTGGTGCCAACCCCAGGCGCGGGCGCCGGGCTCGTAGGTGCCCGGCTCCCTGCCCGTGACGGCCAGGTGGGTGTGATACAGGTAGATGTTCCAGCCGAGGATGCCCCAGACCTTGGGCAGCAAGCGCTCGTAGGCGACCATGTCGAAGAACGAGCGGTCGAGGTGCACGAAGCCCAGCTTGTTGATCCGCTGCGTAATGGTCTTGTCGGTGCGCCCGCCTTCAAGCACGCCGCTCTCGTACAGGTCGTCGATGGTCTCGATCAACGATTCCCGCAGATCCTGGGGGACAGCGTTTTCGACGACCAGAAAGCCGTCGCGGTCAAAAGCTTCGCGCTCGTCGTCGGTCAGGGCGTATTGCAGACAACTGGGATCCATGTCCGGCCTCAATCCGTCCGGGTGCGGCAGTTCAGTATAGAAATAGAGGGGGGCGACGGTCACCTCGCGGGGCTAGCGAGGCGCTCAGCCCGCACGGCCCGCGTCTCCCGGCTGGGCGATGGTGACGACCCACTCACCGTCGGCGCGTTCGACGTTGACTACGTAGCTGCCAGAGCTGGTGATCTGGGCAGCAGCGGCGCCCTGGCGGTCGAGCGGCGGGATGATGGTGATGGGGGCGATTGGGTCGGCTTGGGGATCGTTCAGGGATTGCAGGGAGGCGGTAAAGGATTCGACCGCGCCGTCGTAGATCGCGTTGACAATTACCAGGCCCTCCCGAAGGCCGAAGGCGTTGGTCCGGCCGGGTTGCAGGCCGTCAAAGCTGATCGGCGCGGCGATCGGCGTAACGGCTGGCGTCGGCTGCGAAGAGCCGTTGGTCGCTTCGGCGGCAATGAACGCGCCAAGCACGGACGAGCGCTGCGCCGGAACTACACGGGCGACCATGAGCAGCACGACAACAACCGCAGCCAGAAGCGCGACTGCTAAGAGATATGACTGTGTCCGAACCATGCAGGGAGCGTGCGACGCCCGGCGGATCGGCGTCAACGAATGCGCGACCCGGCAGTCGTCGAGCAAGCCCGAGCTTGGATCCGCGGCACCTAGGGATTCGTCAGTAGCCGCGCGTCGCTGCCACAATCGACGGACACTCGCAACGGGAAGCACGTATGCGATTCGTAGCCCGCATTGCCCGTCGCGAAGTTCTGCTTGGTGCGCTGGCCGGGCTGATTGCCGGAATCGTCTTTGCCCTCGCGATGCAGGCCGAACAAATGCGCGTGGAAGTGACCGGGCTGGCGGGCACGTCCACGAGCGGGACCGGGTTGGTCGTGCACCTGGTGCTGGCCGCTCTGATCGGCGCCGGCGTGGGCATGCAGTACCGGCACGAGCCGGGCAGCTACGCAGCGCAGATCACCCTTGGCGTCACGTTTGGCCTGCTGGGCTGGATCCTGGGACCGCTGACAATCCGTCCGCTGGCGGAAGGCGTTGTCCCGGACTGGTCGATTGCCGTGGCGTCGGCCGGCTTCCCGAGCCTGATGGGGCACATGCTGTACGGGGCGCTGACTATCGGCGGTTTGTACTGGGCCGTGCAGCGGTGGGGCGGCGGCGCCCTGTTGGTCCGTCCCGGCGAGCGCGCAAAGGATCGCGTGCATCGCATCGTAGTGCTGGGCGGCGGTTTCGGCGGGATGAGCGCGGCGCAGACGCTGGAGCGCATGACGCGGAGCCGGCGGGACCTGGACGTCACGCTGGTGAGCCAGAGCAATTTCCTGCTGTTCACGCCGATGCTGGCCGAGGTGGCTTCCGGCGCGCTGGAAGCGCAGCACATCGCGGCTCCGATTCGCGCGGCCTGTCCGTTCACTAACTTCATCCACGGCGACGTGGAACGAATCAACACCGAACAGCGCCAGGTGACGGTGCGCAGCCGCCGATCCACGACGCCGCAGGCGGTGCCCTACGACCACCTGGTGCTGGCGATGGGATCAGTCCCGAACTTCTACGGACTGCCGGGCCTGGCGGAGCACGCGATCACCCTCAAGACGCTCGAAGACGCCGTGGGACTTCGCCACCGGGTGCTCTCGCAGTTGGAACGCGCCGACCACGAGACTGATCCCGTGGTGCGGCAGCGGCTGCTGACGTTCGTCGTCACCGGCGGCGGGTTCGCAGGCGCGGAGACCATCGCCGAGCTGTTCGACCTGGTGACGAGCGTTCGGCGCTATTACCAGAACCTGGGGCCGGCGGACGCGCGGTTCGTGCTGGTGCATTCGCGCGACCGGATCCTGCCGGAGCTGAGCGCCGAGCTTGGCGGCTATGCCCTGGAGAAGCTGAGCGCCCGCGGGATCGAGTTCCGGCTGGGTTGCCGGGTCGCGGCGGCAGTTGAGGGATCCGTCACGCTGGACGACGGCACCTCAATCCCGTGCGAGACCTTTGTCTGGACGGCCGGCAATCAGCCCAACCCGATCCTGCGCGACCTTGGCTGCGCAAAAAACCGGGCCGGGCAGGTGGTGGGGGACGCGACGCTGCAGGTGCCCGAGACGCCAGGGGTTTGGGCCGTGGGCGACGCGGCGCAGATTCCAGACCTCACCAACGAGGGTCAACCCTGCCCGCCGACCGCCCAGCACGCGCTGCGGCAGGGCACGCGGGCCGCCCAGAACATCGTGGCGACCATCGACGGCCGCCAGCTGAAGCCCTTCCGCTACCGTGCCAGCGGCTCGCTAGTGGGCCTGGGACATCGCACGGCGGCGGCGGAGCTTTGGGGCCACAAATTCTCCGGGCTGCTGGCTTGGTTCATGTGGCGCACGATCTATCTCAGCAAGCTGCCGGGCCTTGAGCGCAAGGCGCGGGTGGCGCTGGACTGGGCGCTGGACCTGGTGTTCCCGCGCGACATCGTGATGACGACGGCGGCGGACGGGCGTGACGACACGGCGGCGCGACCAACCGCGGAGCGGGAGCGCGACTCGTGATGCGGCGCAATGACCTGGCGGCCTGGCTGCTGGCCGGCGCCCTGGCCGGGCAGGCCGGCGGGATCGTCTACGGCCTCGTGATGCGGCACCTGGGCGTCATCGAATCCATCGCCGCGCTGGTGCGGCTGCCGCCCTCGGCGGTCGGCGGCTGGATCGTTCACATGGTGGTAGCCGGCGTCATCGGCGCGGGATTCGCGGCGTTGATTCGGCGCCAGGAGCACAGCGCGGGCGACCTGCTGTTCTGGGGTCTGATCTATGGCGCGGTCTGGTGGATCATCGGGCCGCTGACGCTGGCACCGCTGCTGATCCGACGCGAGGCGCTGGCGTGGGACCTGACCTCCGCGCAAGAGACGTTTCCGATGCTGCTGGGGCACCTACAGTACGGCGTCACCACCAGCCTGGCGTTGTTGATTTGGCGGCGCTCATCCTTCGAACGACCAACGGCCGGCGCCGCGGTACGGGGTGGCCTGGCGGGCCTCATCGGGGCCGCACTAACCGGCAAGGCGCTGGTGGACCAGGGACTGCTTGGGCAGTTTGTCGGCATTGGTGATCACGAACCCTCGGGCTTGCTGTGGCTAGGCGTTATGTCAATCGGAGCTTTAACCGGCCTGGCGTTTGCCGCGGTGGTGCCAAGCGTGCGGGACAGCGCCGGCGCATCGCTGGTGCGTGGGTTCGTGTTCGGGTTCCTGGCCTGGATTCTCATTCCCATGACGATCGTCGGCCTGGCGACGCGGGGGATGCTGCCGTGGGGGATGGGTTTCGCGCACGACGCCTTTCCCGGCCTGCTGGCGTATCTGCTCTTTGGCGGAATCCTGGGATTGGGCTATCAATGGCTAAGCGTGGCGTGGCGGGTTCTGTTCGCCGAACCGACCTCACACGACGACGAGGGCTACGGCACGGAGGGGCTGCGGGCGTTGGGGCGCGGATCAGCCGCCGGACTTCTGGGCGGGCTGTTCTACACCGTGATGCTGGCGCGACTTGGGTCGTTCGAGGGTATTGCCCAGTTGATGCGGGCCGACAACGCCGCAGTCGGCGTGCTGGTGCACGCCGTTGTTTCGGTGATCTGGGGCGCTGTCTACGGCCTGCTGTTTCGCCGGCAGACCTACGGCGCCGGATCAGCGGTGGGTTGGGGCGTGGCGTTCGGTTTCTTCCTTTGGGTGGTTGGACCCAACACGCTCTTCGCCGTGCTGACCGGTCACACACCGGACTGGTCGGCGGACGGCGCGGCGCCGAGGACGGCCTCGCTGGTTGGTCACCTCGTGTATGGTGCCGTGCTCGGCGTGGGATTCCACCATCTTGAAGCTCGGCACAACCCGTGGTGGCAGCCGCGACGCACGCGACTTGAAGCGCGAGCGCGACGGCGACGCCGGCAGCTTCAGACCTCGGCGCCGGCGATCTGGGCGCTGGTGATGCTGATTGCGTTGAGTCTGCCGATCATCTTCGGCGGGTCTGACGAGATGGGGCGGAACGCCATGAAGGCGGAGACCACATCGGACGACGAGCGCGGGCCGCCGATGGACGACATGCAGCCAATGCGGTGATCGCCCGGAACTTCACTGTGGGCGATTGGGAATAGAAAAACGAGCCGCCGCAGGGTCTCTAGAAACCCTGCGGCGGCTTCGTTCAGTTCGACTTTGCCGAGTGGATTCCCGGCGTTCGGATCCGCCTTATTCGGGGTAACCGACCGGGTTGCTCAGGATGCCGTTGCCTTCCAG
>JAPPKM010000025.1 GCA_028874315.1 Chloroflexota bacterium | reverse complement strand
GGTACGGGTATGAGCCGCCGGCGGAAAACCCCGAGGCGGTGACGGTGGCGATCGATGCGGAGAGCGAGCGGTTGGAGGCGCTGGAGCCGTTCCCGGAGCGCGCGGTTGAGCAGTTCCACGGCATGCCGGTGCTGCTGAAGGCCACGGGGCAGTGCACGACGGATGCGATTTCGCCGGCAGGGCGCTGGCTGCGGTACCGGGGACACCTGACGAATATCAGCGACAACATGTTCATTGGGGCCAACAACGCGTTCGGGGACGAGGCGGGCGCTGGCTTCAACACGGAGACGGGCGAGGACGACGAGCCGCTGGCGGATATCGCCACCTACTACCAGCAGCAGGGCATCACCTGGGTGGCGGTGGGCGACCAGAATTACGGCGAAGGCAGCAGCCGGGAGCACGCGGCGATGTCGCCGCGGCACACTGGCGGCGGGGCGATTATCGTGCGCAGCTTTGCTCGCATCCACGAGGCGAACCTGAAGAAGCAGGGGTTGCTGCCGCTGACGTTCGACGATCCGGGCGATTTCGACCGGATCGAGATCGATGACCGGATCACGCTGAACGACGTGGGTGAGCTGGCGCCGGCACGTCCGGTGACGGCGACGCTGGAGCACTCGGACGGATCGACAGCGACGATTCGGCTTAACCACACGTTGAACGAGGAGCAGATTCGGTGGTTTTGGGCGGGGTCGGCGCTTAATTTGATTCGCGCGGCGGGCGGGTAGGCTGTGACACTGAATCTTTGGGAGCTATGGCCCTAGCCCCAAGCGTCTTGCTTTTGCGAGGCGCGGCGGGGAATGGAGTTGGCCTGATCGGCTTCGCTCGGTCAGCCTGCGAAGAGGAGAGCGACTGAGGAATGCTGCGCTCGGGCGTGGTTGCGGGACCGCGGCAGCCACCCGCACCCCCGGATCAAGTCCGGGGCAGGCTCCAGCGGTCTGTCGCGCGAGAGCGCACGGGTCTGCCGATGCCGTGCACCAGGGCCTGGGTGATATCGGGCGCGCGGTGCCCGGAAGACCCCTCACCGGTTTCCGCCGAAGACGGCGGAACCTGCCTCTCCCCCAGGAGAGGGGAAAGACCAGCGTCGCCTTGAAGTGCTTGAGGCCCCGTACAGTTGCTCTCCCATGTGAGAGGGGAAGGAACAGCGGCTGACGCGATGAGAGAGCCCGAGCGGTACGACATCGTCATTATCGGCACGGGGCCGGCCGGGCGGCGGGCGGCGATCCAGGCCGCCAAGGTGGGCAAGCGGGTCGTAACCGTCGACCGCCAGCGGTACGTGGGCGGGCAGGCCGTGCACCGGGGGACGATTCCTTCAAAGACGCTGCGCGAGGCCGTGATTCACGTGACCGGGGTCGGGCAACGGGCGTTTTACGGGGCGGCGTACCGGGTGATGTCGAACGTGACGATGGACGACCTGCTGCGGCGGACGGCGCAGGTGGTGCAGTCCGAGGTGGACGTGGTTCGCGACGGGTTCCTGCGCAATGACATCGACATGCTGAACGGCATTGCGCACTTCGAGGACCCGCACACGCTTGCGGTGCATACGGAGAACTCGATCCTGGAGCTCCGCGCCGACAAGGTGATCCTGGCGACCGGATCCCGGCCGGCGCGGCCAGCGCACATCCCGTTCGACAAGGCGCGGGTGGTGGACAGCGACGGGATCCTGGACCTGCACTCGATTCCGAAGTCGATGACCGTGGTTGGGGCCGGGGTGATCGGGACGGAGTACGCGAGCATCTTCGCGACGCTGGGCGTAACGGTGACGCTGATCGACGGCCGCCGAGATCTACTGGAGATGGTGGACGAGGAGATCGGCGAAGCGCTGAAGTACCGGATGCGGGAGGACGGGATCACGCTGCGGCTGGGTCACAACGTGTCCTCGGTGGAGTTCGACGCGCGAGGCCGACCGGTGACCGTGCTGGAGACCGGCGCCAAGGTCGTGAGCGACCTGGTGATGTATTCGATCGGGCGTCACGGCGCCACAGGCCTGCTGAACCTGGACGCGGCAGGTTTGAACGCGGACTCCCGTGGGCGACTGAAGGTGAACCAGCATTTCCAGACGGACGTGGAGCACATTTACGCGGTTGGCGACGTGATCGGTCAGCCGGCGCTGGCTTCGACTTCGGCCGAGCAAGGACGGCTGGCGGCTCTGCACGCGCTGGGGATTGCCTGTCCGGAGATCGACGACGATCAATTGCCCATCGGCATTTACACGATTCCCGAAATCGCGCTGATCGGGAAGACCGAAGAGCAACTGACCCTGGCCGGCATCGCCTACGAGAGCGGAGTGGCCCGGTACAAGGAGATCGCGCGTGGGGCGATCATCGGGGACGACTTCGGGATTCTGAAGCTGTTGTTCGACCCGGACTCGCGCAAGGTGCTGGGAGTACACATCTTCGGCAGCCAGGCGAGCGAACTGCTGCACATCGGGCAGGCAGTGATGGAGCTGGGCGGGACGATCGATTATTTCGTGGAGACGATTTTCAACTATCCGACGTTTGCCGAGGCGTACAAGGTGGCGGGGTTGAACGGGGTGAACAAGCTGCTGCGGTAGGGGGTGGTTGTTCGCGGAGTCAGACCGCCGCTTGGACATATCGTGACTGTGACCTGAGCCTCGTGCGGGAGGATGTCGGAACAGGACGCCGAATCCCGGCGGATTGCTGTCCTCCGGGGTTGGTAGCCCAGGCCGGCAGCCACCCTCACCCCGGCCCGCTTCCTCAAGGGGACCTTTGCGTGTCCCGAGGCTGGTTGCCCGGAAGACCCCTCACCGATTTCCGGCGAGGACGCCGGAATCTGCCTCTCCCCCAGGAGAGGGTGAAGAGCGCCGCGCCTCCTGGAGGTTGGAGTCCGTGGCGCATGGATCGAAACCGGAAGCACCCGCGCCTTGGGGGACGCCGAAGGTTGTGCACAGGTCTCCTCAAGGGCGAGGGGGAGTGAGCGAGGTGCCCGTGGGTCCCTTGGCGGCGCGTATGGTTGATCTCCCGTGTTCTCTTGCTGGCGAGGGAGCCGGCGACGGAAGGGGGCGCAGAGGCGGCTGGTCCAAAGTGATCGGCCTCGAAGATCGTGGCCCTGCCGGCGGGCGGTGGCAGTATGGGCGGGTTGCGGAACCGGGCGAGGTCATTGGGTATGTCGGAGATGGTTGACGCGCCGGATGGTGGGCGGCGCCGCATCCTGACGGGGTTGCGGCCTTCCGGGCCCTCGCACGTGGGGCACTACGCGGGGGCGTTTTCGCAGTGGCTGGAATTGCAGGAGGAGTATGAGTCGTTCTTCCTGCTGGCCGATTACCAGGTCTCCGATTACGCCGACAACCTGCCGTGGATTCGCTGGGGCCTGTGGGAAGTGACGCTGGACTGGCTGGGGGTTGGGCTGGACCCGAACATCTCGCATTTCGTAATCGAGAGCGGGGTGCCCGAGTTTGCGGAGCTGACGTTGCACCTGAGCTGGTTCCTGGGGCTGGGGCACTTGCAGCGGAACCCGACGCTGAAGGCCGAATTGGCGGACCTGGAGACGACGAACAAGACGGTGCCGGTGGCGTTTTTCAACTACCCGGTGATGCAGATATCCAACATCCTGCTGCCGCTGGCGCACCTGGTGCCGGTAGGCGAGGACCAACTGCCGCACATCGAGATGACGCGGGACGTGGCGATCCGGTTCAACCGGCGGTTCGGGGAGACGTTTGTGCTTCCGGAGGGCCGGGTTGGCGAGGTGCCGCGGCTGGTGGGGATCGACGGCAAGGGGAAGATGGGGACGTCGGCGGGGAATGCGATTTTTCTGAAGGACTCCGAAGAGACGCTGCGGGCGAAGGTGCGGAGCATGTTCACGGACCCGAAGCGGCTGCGGGCGACGGACCCGGGGACCGTGGAGGGAAATCCGGTGTTCATGTACCACGACGCCTTCAACCCGAATATCGAGGAAGTGGATGACCTGAAGGCTCGGTACCGGGTCGGCACGGTCGGCGACGTGGAGGTGAAGGACCGCTTGTTCAGGGCGATGAACGCGTTCCTGGGGCCGATCCGGGAGCGCCGGGCGGACTGGGAGTCGCGGCCGGATGACGTGCGGGACGTGCTGGCGGCGGGGACGGCGGAGACGAAGCGAAGGGCGGAGCCGCTGCTGGAGCAGGTTCGCAGCGCGCTGAGCCTGGACTATCTGACGGACGGTCCGCCGCCGGCGCCGGAGGGGGCGCCGTAGCGCTGGCTTGCCGGCGCACGGACAGAGCCGGATTCTCGAGATGACCCCGCTGGACGAGCCCGCCTGGGCTAAACGGGGCGGTCCGGTGACGCGGGCCGCGAGGCATTTGCCGGAGGGATCGCTGCCGTCGTGGGCGTGGATCCGGCCGCAGGCATTGGTGGCGGTTCGTAGCGGATCGCGCGTACTGGTGCAGGACTATGCGGCGACCGGCGGCGCATCCGCCTACCGTCCATTGGGCGGCGCGATTGACCATGGGGAACTGGCGGAAGTGGCGGCGAAGCGCGAAATCCAGGAGGAACTGGGCGCGGAGATTACGGACGTTCGGCTGCTCGGGGTGCTTGAGAACATCTATTCGAAAGACGACAAGGACTGGCACGAGATCGTGTTCATGTTCGAGGCGCGGTTTGTGGATCGGTCGCTGGAAGAGGCGGAGCGGCTTGTGGGGATGGAGGGTGACGGGGATCGAATCGAGGCCGTCTGGCTCGATGTCTCGGAACCGGTAGATGCGCCGCTGTATCCGCCCGGGCTGATCGAGTTGCTGCGGGCGCGATTGGCCGCGGTGGCCGCCGACGATTGATCGACGTTTCGAGTGGACGACCTGGCGAGGTCTGAATTGCTGCCGTCATGGGCGCGGATCCGGCCGCTGGCGCTGGCGGTGTTTCGGGACGGGCCGCGGATCCTGGTGGAGGACGCCGAGGCCTGGGATCGACGCGACCGGTTCTACCGACCGCCTGGCGGTGGGGTGGAGTTCGGCGAGCGCGCCATCGAAGCCGTGCGGCGCGAGATGCGGGAAGAGTTCGACGCGGAGATCAGGGACGTGCGGCCGCTCGGGACGCTGGAGAACATCTTCGACTATCACGGCCGGCCGGGGCATGAAATCGTGTTTGCGTTTGAGGCGCGGTTTGTCGATGACTCGTTCTACGCAGCCGAGCGGATTGTCGGCACGGAAGGTGCCGGCATTCGAATCGAGGCTATCTGGTTGGATGTGTCGCGGGGATTGGACCGGCCGTTGTATCCGAATGGTTTGCTGGAGTTGCTGGTGGAGAGCGAGAGCTGAGAAAAGCAGCAGGCCAATCAGCCAGCATTCAGCGCGTGTCGGCGTTGGTTAGCAGGGTGTCGATGGTGGTTTCGAGGGTGGCGGCGATTTTGGCGAGGGTGGCGGCGGAGCCGGGTTTGCGGCGGCGTTCGATCTCGGAGAGGTAGCTGGGGGAAATGCCGGCTCGGCGAGCAAGCTCGCGCAGCGTGAGGACGTGGTGGGTGCGGAAGGCGACGATTGGGGAATCGCCGCGGATGATGGCAAGCGCGACCGGGTGGGGGATGCGGCTGCCGTCGTCGGCTTCGAGGGCCGCGACGCGGTCTTCCAAATCTTCGATGTGGGTGAGCAGCGCCCGATAGGCCGATTGCGTCAGGTGGACGGCTGCGTCGCTGGGCATGTGCGTCGCTCCAGTGGGATGCGCGTAGGACGACCACGATCTCGCCTCGGTCGTAGTCGATCCGAAAGATCGCTCGAGCACCGCCCGCGGCTAGCGTAGCTTCCGTTGCGGTTATCGGGACACGTGGGCGTACGGCGAATTCAGGTTAGGCGGCTGATTCGGTAGGCTTATCGGGCGGTCGGGCGGCGCTGCGTTAAAGGGCGCCCCGGCCTCCAGGTGGATATACGAAGCGGCGGCCGCATGGGTGCGGCGACAGGGACGGCAGAAGGTCCGATAGAGACGCCGCGACCCAGGCCAGACGAGGAGCAACCCAGGGATGACAAGCCAAAACGGTAGCGCCGTGGCGACGCTGCGACGGGCCGCGGCCCAGCAGGTGGCCACCGAGCACAGCGTCGAGATTCCCGACTACGACCGGGACCGGCTGGAAGACGTTGGGTTCATCACCGCGATGACCCTGGTGCTGCTGGGCAACTATGCCCAGACGGGGCACTTTGGGGGGCCGCTGGCCTATACGCCGTACAACGTGGCGCTGCACCTGGGCGGCCCGGAGAACGGGGCGCTGCGGTACGACTACCGACGGCCGAAGCATCCGTATTGCGACCGCTTCATGCTGGCGGGCGGGCACAACATCCCGACGGCGTACGCGCTGTGGATGATCATGGGCGAGGCGATGGCCCGGAAGCACGCGGCGACGGGCGACGCGCAGTACGCGGTGGATCCGAATATCGGGATGCTGGCGATCGACGCGCTGGGGTTCCGACGCGGTCGCGAGGCGCTGGACACGCTGCTGGCGGACAACGGGCTGGCCGATCACCCGCTGTTCGCGCAGGCGAAGATTCGCGGGATCCGCTCGCTGGCGGGTCACGCGGAAACGACGGACCTGACGAATGATGTGAACGGCGGTCCGTCGGGGATCGGCGTGGCGACGGCGGCCGGCAAGGCGGCGTTCTGGGACTTCGTGGGGGCGGACGACTCGCTGAAGGTGATCGCGCTGGAAGGCGAGTTCGCGATGACCGAGGGTCACGCGCAGGAACTGAAGACGCAGGCGCTGGCGCAGAAAGTGGGCAAGCGGCTGCGAATCCTGCTGTCGTACAACAACGCCGGGATCGACGACTCGCTGGTGGGCGGCGTGATCGGGGAGGACGTGGCCGAGGGTTACGTGATGGAGGACCAGTGGACCTCCTACGGCTGGAACGTGCTGTCGCTGGACGACGGGAACGACTACGACCAGGTGATGGCCGCGCTGAAGATGATGGAGGACTGGGACCCGGACGACCGGCGGCCGCTGATCGTGGTCGGCAACACGACCAAGGGCTGGTGGCCGAGCGCGCAGGACGGCCAGATCGCCGGGTTCGGCGAGCAACTGGTTGGCTATCACAGCCATCCGTACGAAATGAAGATGAATGAGCCGTACTTCGTGGCGCTGGCGGAGAGCTTCGAGCAGCGCTACGGGGTGGAGTTTGACGGGATCCGGGAAGGCCCGGTTTCCGACGAGCGCGAGCGGCTGATCCAGTTCAAGACGAACATCGACGTGGCGATGTCGGTGCTGAACCAGAACGGCCTGGGCGACTGGCTGGCGGACAAGCTGGTGGAGATTGGCGACTCGCTGAATGACGAGTTGCCGCTGCGGATCCAAACGACCTCGGATCCGTTCCAGGACGAGCGGCTGCAGCCGCGGAACATTCCGCAAGAGCCGCAGTCGCTGGATGTGACCAACGAGTTCTCGGGCGAGAGCTCGACGGTGGACATCGAGCTGTTCAAGAAGCCGGGCGACGTGGCGGGCACGCGGCGGGCGATTTCCGAGATCATCAAGTGGACCAACTACGTGACGGACAACCGGTTCATCACGCTGGCGGCCGACTTGTCGAGCTCGATCAACGTGGAGAACGGCGCGCTGTGGGGGCACTACGACCCCGTGGGCAACCCGCTGGGCACGCGGGTCAAGGCGCCGATCGAGGAAGCCGGGAATGCGTCGTCGGCGATTGGGTTCGTGAGCCAGTCGGCGTCGATGGACCCGGACGTGCACGCGGGCGTGTGGGCGCTGAGCGGTACGTACGGCGCATTCACGCCGCTGATGTACCTGCCGGCGCGGGTGTGGAGCCAGCAGAACCAGGACAGCCCGTTCCGGGTGGGCGTGCTGCACATCCTGGCGGGTCACTCCGGACCGGAGACGGCGGCGGACGCGCGGACGCACTTCGGCATTTTCGCGCCGCAGGTGTGGAAGCTGTTCCCGCGGGGCCAGGCAATCAACCTGAGCTTCTGGGACTACAACGACGTGGCGCCGGGGTACTTCGCGGCGGCTTCGCTGGCGGCGCAGGACCCGAAGGTGGGCGTGATCATCATCGAGGTGGCGCGGCCGGACTTCCCGGTGGCGGACCGCAACACGTTTGCCGACTCGGATCCGCTGGCGGCGGCGAAGGGGCTGTACCTGATCCGCGACTGGGATCCGGACAAGCCGGCGCAGGGCACGGTGTTCGTGCAGGGCTCGAATTCGACGGTGAACCTGGTGAACGTGCTGCCGCGGCTGGACGAGGCCGGGGTAAACGTGCGGGTGGTGGCCGTGGTGAGCGAGGAGTTATTTGCTCGCCAGCCGGAGTCCTACCGCAAGTCGATTGTGTCGGACGCCAGCCGGTATGACGCGATGGTGGTTTCCACGGGCACGCGGCGATTCCCGCCGGTGAGCGGCCTTGGACCGCTGACGGACGAGTATTCGCTGTGGTCGGATTGGGGCGACCAGTGGTTGACGGGCGGGACCGAGCCGGACGTGATCGCGGAGGCGCACCTGGACGCGGAGTCGATCTTCGCGGGCATCAAGCGGTTTGCCGAGGACCACGACTCACGGCTGGCACGGCAGCAGGCAGCGGTTGGGCTTTAGCCCCGGCAGTGCAGAAACTACTCGTTAGTCGGTAACGGGGACTTCCAGGAAGTCTTCGCCGAGGATGACGTCGCCGGGGAAGTTGGCGTGGGCTTCGGTGAGCATGGCGGTTTGGCGGTTGGGGTCGTCGGCGGTGGTGTCGAGGTGGACGAGGACGAGGCGCTTGGCGTTGGCCTGCGCGGCGATGCGGGCGGCGCCGGCGGCGCCGGTGCAGCTGGTGGCGATTTCGGGCCAGCGGTCGATGTCGTCCTGGAGGTCCATGGCCATGTGGACGAGGACGTCGGCGTCGCGGGCGAAGTCGACGAGCGCCGG
>JAPPKM010000084.1:5063-8945 GCA_028874315.1 Chloroflexota bacterium | reverse complement strand
ACGCCATTCAGGACGACTACGACTGGTCGCTCATGCAACGCACGTTTCCGCTATCCGAGGCTGGCGTGGCCGAGGCCATTCGCAGCGCGATGGCGATGGAATGCGTGAAGGCGACGATTGTTCCTATGGGCTGAGGCTCGAACCTGGGAGGCACGGGTTTCAATCCGAAAGTGTCGCCAGCAAGAATTCCTTAGCTCAAGATCGCCTGGAGCTACCAGAGAACGGGAGCCGGATATTGAGCAATTGCAGAGTCCGGCGTCACGATTGTCATGTGGTGCAGGATGGCTTGCGCGACCAGGCCTCGGTCGAATGGGTCGCTGTGAAGCTGAGGGAGGAGAACGTCGTGACTGGCGCTCGCCTCGTCGAAGGCCAGCGGTTCGAGCTGTAGCCACTGTCGGCGGCTGGCCACGTAGCGCGCGGGCGTTTCAGGAAGAGGTAAACGTCCCAGGCGGTACTTGATCGCAATCTCCCAGGCCGACAGGGCGCTGAAATACACCTCATTGCCGGGATCGCGGCAGCACTCTCGAGCCGACACGCTCAGCTGTGGGTGATCTGTCGCGAGCCAGAGAAACGTGCACGTGTCGAGCAATAGCCTCATGACACGTCTGGACTCCCCTGAAAGGCGTCCAGTAGGTCTTGCGGCAGCGGCTCGAAGAAACTCGGTGGAATCGCCATTCCGCGGTCGATTCCGACAGGGCGTAGCCGATCGGGAGGCTTCGGTAGCGGACGAATTTCGGCGATAGGTACGTTTCGACGGCAAAGCACAACCGTCTCACCGTCCTCCACGCGTTCCAGATAGCGCGAGAGATGCGTCTTCGCGTCGGCAATGTTGACTCGAATCATGGTCATATTCTAGATCATGTAGATGATCCATACCGTCCTTTCACAATGTCTAACGCTCGCTGACGAATGCCCGTGATCGGCGCGAGGGCCGCCAGGTTGGTCGGCGGCTCGTACGGCCTTGTGCGGAATGCAGTCACCAAGTGTCGTCGGCTTCGGCTTGCAAACGACGCGGCTGACGCGAATGTCGGAATGACGATGGAACGATTCGTCCGGGCCGCGCGTAGTTATTGGTGAACGGCGCCAGGAGATTGGATCATGAGGGCGTCCTATGACCGATGACCAAGCCGTGCTGCGGTGTCAGAACGGCGAGCACGAAGCGTTTCGCCATCTGGTCGAACGCTACAAGGACGTGCTCTTTGGCACGGCGGTCCTAATGACCGGGAACCGCGCGGTGGCCGAAGAGCAAGTTCAGGAGGCCCTCCTCGCTGCGTGGCGGGGTATAGCGGGCTTTCAAAGCGGACGGCCGGTGAAGCCCTGGCTCGTCCGGATTCTGGTGAACGCGGTGGTGTCCCAGCGCCGACGTCGCGCGGTAGACACCGTACCGCTGGAGACCTACACCCACGCAGACGACCGCCCCAGCCCCGGAGAGACGGTGGAGGCCAACCTTGACCGCCAGGAGATCCGAGAGGCGCTCGGTGGGCTGAGTCGGGACCACCGGCAGGTTGTCGTGCTGCGTTATTTCGCGGACCTGACGGTTCCCGAGTTGGCGGAAGCCATTGGCGTGCGGGAGGGCACGGTCAAGTCGCGGCTCAGTCGAGCCCTGGGCCAGCTCCGGGAACAACTCGCATCGGGCGGTGCCCGAGAGGCGTACAGCCATGGCCAGTAACTACGGATCGGATCAGGAGATGGAACGCGGGCTGCGCGAGCACTTCGCGGCCGAGGCGCAGGACCTGCGCGCGCCGGACAACCTGTGGGAATCGATTGAAGGCCGTATGGATCTGCAGCCCACGCGGCATCCGGTGACGCAGGTGCGTCGCAAGATTCTCGGCGCACTGAAGCAGAACTGGTTTCCGATGATGGCGACCGGCGGCGCCGTAGCCGTGGCGGCTTCGGCCGTTTTTCTTGCGTCGCGAGTGACGCAGGATGAATTCGGCATCTCAGGGTCCTACGCGGAGGCGGCGCCGGCTGCGGCTCCTCCCGCAGCTCCGGTAGAGAAAGTGGTTGTAAAGGAGGTTCCGGTCGAGAGAGTCGTTGCAAAGCAGGTCGAGAGAGGTGCTACGCCGGCCCCAGCGGCGGCTGCGGCACCGGCGATGCCCGCGCGTTCAATGACTCAGCCGCCTGTCCCACTGCCGACACCGACGACTGTCGGCGTCGAGAAGGTGGTCACCCGAGAAGTGGTCGTCGAAAAGGTGGTTGAGAAATCCGTTCAGGTTGAAGCCTCCCGCGCGGCGCCGCCTGCCGCGGCGTCTGCTCCTCAGGCAGCCGCGCCGCAACCGGCCGCAACGCCTGCGGCGGCGCGGCCTCCGGCCACGACTTTCCAGGACTACCGACGCCAGCCCTTCGTCGCCACTGCTGAGGACGCGGTTTCCACCTTCAGTCTGGACACCGACCGGACCTCCTACCAACTGGCGCTGTCGTGGCTGCAAGAGGGCTACGAGATCGAGCCTGACTCGGTTCGGGCCGAAGAGTGGATCAACGCGTTCGACTACGGCTACGAACTGCCGGCCGACGACTGGGGCTTTTCGGTCACCAGCGATGTAGCGATGCATCCGCTGGACGGCAACAAGCATCTGGTGCGGATCGGCTTCCAGGCGGCTGAAGTAGCCGACGACCGACCGCTCAACGTCACGCTGGTGCTGGACGCGTCCGGCTCCATGGGCGACGGCAACCGCGTGGACATCGCGCGGTCGGCGGCGGACGCCATCCGACAAAGCCTGCGACCGCAGGACCGCCTGGCCGTGGTGCACTTCACCGAGGGCGTGATTCATGACCTCACGGTGGAGCACACATCACCTGATGCTTCGGCGGTGCAACGGTCGATCCAGCGGCTGGCGCCGCATGGGAGCACCAACGTACAGGCCGGACTCAACCAGGGTGTTCGGTTGGCGGATCGGATTCGCCGGGAGCGTCCCGAGGCGTACAACTACGTCATCCTGATGTCGGATGGCGTGGCCAACGTGGACGCTACGAACCCGTTTGCGATCCTGGAATCGGCGTACGACGGCAACGCGCTCAACCCGCTGCGGCTGATCACGATTGGGGTCGGCATCAACAACTACAACGATGTGTTGTTGGAGCAGCTGGCGCAGCACGGCAATGGTTGGTACCGCTACCTCGACAACACGAACCAGGCGCGGGCGACGTTCAGCCGGGACAACTGGCTGGCGCTGTCGACGCCGTTCGCGGACCAGACGCGGGCCCAGGTGTCCTGGGATCCGGGTCTGGTGCGGTCGTGGCGGATCATCGGCTACGAGAACCGGGTGACATCGGACCAGAACTTCGCGGAGGACCGCAAGGAGTTTGCGGAGATCCCGTCGGGCGCGGCGACCACCGTGTTCTACGAGATCGAGTTGCATGACCGGGCGCTGGCGCGCGCTGGCCAGGAGGTCACTCTGGCCAGCGTCGAACTGCGCTGGGTGGTGGCGGAGACCGGGCAGTCGCGGTCGCAGCGCACCGAGGTGCGCGGGCGGCTGGATAGCAGCCTTGACGCCACTGGGGATCCGCAGCTTCAGCTTGGGGCCATCGTGGCCCTGTCGGCTGATCGATACGGCGGGCTTTACGACGGCGAGTACGTCGCCGAGATCTCCCGCGATCTGACCAATCTGGAGGACCGGCTGCGGGCGCTGAACACCAGCCTGGGACCCCTGGGGGCCTACCAGGACTTCCGGTTCATGCTGGAGCACATGGCGGAACGGGCGCGCGCGCAAGCGCCGCCGGCGGCGCCAACTGGCTACAGCCGCTAGCTGATCGCTCCCGCCGCGGGGGGGGGGGCCCCCCCCGGGGGGGGGCCCCCCCCCCCGGGGGGGGGGGGGGGGGGGGGCGGGCGCCGCGCCGCCCCCCCCCCGGGGGGGGGGGGCCGCGGGGATGGGATTTTAGATA
>JAPPKM010000084.1:2841-5053 GCA_028874315.1 Chloroflexota bacterium | reverse complement strand
CCCCGCTCCGGGGGGGTCGCCCCGCCCGCCCCCCCCCCCCCCCCCCCCCCCGCCGGCGCGTTTCGGGACTGGCCGTCAGGCGCACGCGAGCAGCCAACCGGCGGGTAGTCGCACCAGGTGCAATTTCAATGGAACGATCTGATCTCATCACGCGTATTAGTCAAGACAAGGCAACAGGAGGTCCAATCATGTTTGGGACTTTCGATGTTGAGCAGGCTGTTCTGCGGCGACCGAGGGTTGACTGCAAGGCGGTACAGGGCTTGGCAAACCGACGCGTCGAACAAGATCAATTCGCCAAGGCCGCGACAGCCTGTAGCCAGACGCCGACAAGGGAGTCCGCTCAAACGGCAGCAAACCTGGCTCGGCAGGCCACTGATGGCTCCCGGCACGAGGGCCAGCCCGTTTCCTGGATTCAGCGCAAGATCTCAGTCGCGGCGGCCCGCCGCAGAATCTCTGCCATGGCCATCGGCGGGATGGCAGTCATGACCCTCCTTGCTGCGACCGCTTGCGGCGAGACTCAGGTCGTCGAGGTTGAGAGGATTGTCGAGAAGGAAGTTCCGGTCGAGAAGACCGTGATCAAGGAAGTCCCCGTCGAGAAGCTTGTCACGAGGGCTCCGGCCGCCGCGCAGGCCGCGCCGCAGTCGTCAGCACCGAGCAGGCCCGATCCGCCCGCGCCCACTCGCCCGTCGGCCACAACCTTCCAGAACTACGAACGCCAACCCTTCGTCGCCACCGCCGAGGACGCGGTTTCTACCTTCAGCCTGGACACAGACCGGACCTCATACCAGTTGGCGCTTTCGTGGCTACGACATGGCCATGACGTCGAGCCCGACTCGGTTCGAGCCGAGGAGTGGATCAACGCGTTCAGCTACCAGTACCCGGCGCCTGCCGACGACTGGGGATTCGCGATCGCCAGCAACGTGGCCGCTCATCCGCTGGATGGGACCAAACACCTGGTACGCATCGGCTTCCAGGCCGCTGCGGTGTCCGGTGAGCGGCCTCTCAATGTCACGCTCGTACTCGACGCGTCCGGCTCGATGCAGGATGGCAATCGCGTGGACATCGCGCGGTCGGCGGCCGAAGCCATCCGGCAGAGCCTGCGTCCGCAGGACCGGCTGGCCGTGGTTCACTTCACCGACGAAGTGGTGTACGACCTCACGGTCGCGCACTCATCGCCCGATGCCGGGTCGGTCCAGCAATCGATCCAGCAGTTGAGACCGCGTGGCAGCACTAACGTGCAGGCCGGGCTGAACCAGGGCGTGCGGCTGGCCGACCGGATTCGGCAGGAGCGGCCCGAGGCTTACAACTACATCATTCTGATGTCCGACGGCGTGGCCAACGTGGACGCGACGAACCCGTTCGCGATCCTGGAATCGGCTTATGACCGCAACGCGCTGAACCCGCTGCGGTTGATCACCATTGGTGTCGGCATCGGCAATTACAACGACGTGTTGTTGGAGCAACTGGCGCAGCACGGGAATGGCTGGTATCGATACCTCAACGACCCTGGTCAGGCGCGGGCAACCTTTAGCCGCGACAATTGGCTGGCCATCTCGTCGCCGTTCGCCGACCAGACGCGGGCGCAGGTGACCTGGGATCCGGACCTGGTGAAGTCGTGGCGGATCATCGGCTACGAGAACCGGGTGACGTCGGACCAGAGCTTCGCCGAGGACCGCAAGGAGTTCGCGGAGATCCCCTCGGGCGCGGCGACCACCGTGTTCTACGAGTTGGAGCTGCACGACCGAGCGCGGGCGCGCGCCGGGCAGGAAGTAACGCTCGCTAGCGTTGAACTGCGCTGGGTCGTGGCTGAGACCGGGCAGTCGCGGTCGCAGCGAACCGATGTGCGTGGTCGAGCGGACACCAGTCTCGGGTCTGCGGCCAATCCGCTGCTGCAGCTGGGAGCCATCGTGGCTCTGTCCGCTGACCGATATGGCGGACTATACGACGGTGAGAACAGCACCGAGATCTCCCGCGACTTGACGATGCTTGAGGACCAGCTGCGATCGCTGGACGGTGGCTTGGGCCGACTGACCGCTTACCAGGACTTCAAGTCCCTGCTGGCGCACATGGCCGAGCGAGCGCGGGCGCAAGCGCCGCCGGCCGCGTCGTCGGGCTACAGCCGCTAGCTGACGGCTTTCGCCTCGGGGGGGGGGCCCCCCCCGGGGGGGGGCGCCCCGGGGGGGGTTTTTGGGGGGGGGCCCCGCCCGGGGCC
>JAPPKM010000084.1:0-2831 GCA_028874315.1 Chloroflexota bacterium | reverse complement strand
CCCCCTTGCGGGGGGGGGGGGGGGGCACGGGCGGGGGGGGGGGGGGGGGGGGTAACCCGCGTTTGGGTGGGTGTTTCGCGGGGGGGGCCCCCCGCCGGGGGGGGGGCACGCCCCGTTGGCCTCTTAGGCGTTCGAGCGCACGGCCTGGACCGATTCTTCGAGGGCGGCGACCCAGCCGTGGGCGTGTTCGACGTCTCGGTGGGGATGGATGGAGAGGCGGATGCGGCCCTGGGATCCGTCGTGGCCGTAAGTTGCGCCCCAGCCGCGGCGGCGGAGTTCGAGGTAGATGCGCTCAACGTCGTCGCGGTCGGACGTGAAGTTGACGACGGCGAGGAGGGGGCGAACGAGCAGCCGGAGGCCATCGATGCTCTCGATACGCTTGCTGACGATGTCCACCACTTCCATCAGGCGTCGGGCCGACTCGCGGTAGCCCTCGCGGCCGAGTCGGCGCATGACCGACCAGGCGGCCACGGCGTGGTCGCCTGGCTTGGTGGCGGTGATGGTGTGAATGCCGGTGAACTCGGCAGGGATCGCGTCCAGCATGGCCTCGTCGCGGATGAGGAAGAAGCCGGTCGCGACTGGCAGAAGCCCAAGCTTGTGGCCGTCGGTCATCATCGAGGAGACGCCGGGGAGGCTGAAGTCGAACGGCGGGATGGGGTAGCCCAACTCGCGCAGGAAGGGCAGGGCAAAGCCGCCGAAGGCGGCATCGACGTGCAAGTAGAGGCCCTTACGCTGTGCCAGGTCGGCGAGCTCTTCAATCGGGTCGAGTTGCCCGAAGTTGCCTTCCGGCGCGGAACCGACCAGCGCCACGGTGTTTCGGTTCAGCAAGCGTTCGACCTGCTGCATGTCCGGACGCATGGTGTCGTCGACGTCGACTTCGCGGAGCCGCAAGCCAAGAAGCTCGGCGCCCAGGCGGAAGCTGTAGTGGGCCGTGGTTGGGAGGACGACTTCAGGTTCAGACTTGGCACCGAGGTTGCGGGCCAGTCGAAGGGCGAGGAGGTTCGACTCGGTGCCGCCGCTGGTGATGAAGCCGACGGCGTCGCGATGGCCCAACAGCGAGCCGAGCATGCGCACGGCTTCCTTCTCGAAGCGATCGGCGCCGGGGTTCATGTCGCGCGCCCACTCGACGAAGAAGGAGCCGGCGGCGAGAGGGCGGATTCGTTCGGCGATCTCGTGGGGCGGGCCGACGTAGCTGACGCCGAAGTTTCGCTTGACGGGGTAGGGGTCCTTGGCGAAGCGGGCTTCGACCTCGGCCAGCACGTCGGCTTCGGGGCTGCCGTGCTCAGGAAAGTCCAGCGGCGGCGGCATGGGGACAGGGTGCCGTTCCTCGGATCGATCGAACTCCTGGGCCACTGGTCGCTTCCTTCCTCTTAGGCAGTCCGGCGATCGTGGACGGCCACTGGTTTGATGACTCGTAACTCTGGGCAGGCGGTGTCCCGACGCGTCTCGGCGCAAGTCGGCGGTTGACTAGACATCGAGGGGTCCGGACAGGCCGGGGCCGCCGGCGGCGAGGTAGCCGTTGCTGGCACCTGACTCGAACGGGCTTACCCAGAAGGCGTAGAGGTGGCCGTCGCGCAGGTGGAAGCGGAACTGGATGGGACGGCCGGCGAGCGACGAAAGGTCGCAGGCGCCGTTCCAGTTGACGCGAGTGCGCGTGGCGTCGGTGGTGAGCGGCCGGCAGTTGGCGAGGGAGAACGGGTGGATGACGTCGCCGCGCTCGTCGAGGATTTCGACTCGAAACTCGCCCTGCGGGGCCCCCAGGTTGACGAACAGGTGGGAGCCGCTGAACGTGACCAGGCGGGTGGCCAGCACACCGCCGAGGCCGCTGGCTCGCATCGACGCGAAGCCATCGCGCCGGAGCGTGGCCAGGCCGGTGTGGCCGCCGGCGTACATGGCGTTGTCCTGCTCGTAGTCGCCGCCGAACTCGCCCGGTTTCAGCACAGAGCCCTGGCCGGAGAAGGCGCCGTAGTAGAACCAGAGTTCGTCGCCGACCACCAGGCAGATGCCGCCAGCGGCGTGGATGTAGCCGTAGTTCCAGTCGCCCCAGCGCCGGCTGGCGCCGATGAAGGCCTTTCGGTGTGGGCGGTGCCAGTGGAATCCGTCGCGACTGTAGGCGAGTTGCAGGTCATTGATCTTGGGACGGCTGATGCTGGCGGCGTCGGGGTTCTCCGGCCCATGGAAGATCGCGAAAGCACCGAGCATGATGCTCTCGTAGGCGACGGCACTGACGTCGTAAAGCTGGGGACGAAGGCCGAGGAACAGATCGGGACGATCGAGCCGATCCGCGCGCGCCCAGCGGACCGCTTGATCGGGATCCCAGCGAGCGGCCTGCAAGAAATCCGGGTGCTCAAAGTACAAGCGCGCGCGGCGGTTCCAGCTCAGGCGGATGCTGAAGACGAACCGCCGGCGAAATGGGTTGTAGAAGAAGCTGGAGTTGTCGCCGCACTGGGAGGTTGGGCCGTGCTCGTTCCAGTGGATGCCGTCAGGCGAGGTGTAGATCAGGCCTTCGTGACGCTCCGGATGGCGCCAGAAGATGAACATCCTGAAGCGCTCGCTCGGTTGGGCGTCGGCGTCGAGCCAGACCAGAGCGCCGTCGCGTCGCCAACCCGGTGGGTGGGCGATGACGGCGTTGGTGCCGGGGACCACGTCAAGCGAGGGCCGCTCCCAGTTGAGTCCGTCGCTGCTGGTCGCGAGCGCCGTTCCGTCGAACCAGCCGGCGTGGTACCAGAGCTTAAAGGTCTGGTCGGCGGGGTCGTACCAGGCGCCGTCGTTGAATGGCGCGGCGACCGGGCAGTGGCCCTGGTTGAGTTCGAGGTCGGTTTCGGGCGATA
>JAPPKM010000129.1 GCA_028874315.1 Chloroflexota bacterium | reverse complement strand
CGAGCCAGCGCAGATGGGGCGCGGGACTGAACGCGGCGTCAAGTTGTTCGGTGCTCAGCAGAGCCGCGACGCGCGCGTCGGCGCGCACGGCGTCCTGGAAGCTGGCGCCGCCTTCCCAGGAAGCGGTGGCGTGTTCCTGCATGACTTCGTAGGCGTCCTGCCGGGACATGCCGGCGTGGATCAAGGCGAGCATGACGCCCTGGGAGTAGATCAACCCACCGGTAAGGTCCACGTTGGCCGCCATGCGTTCGACGTAGACCCGCATGTCGCGCGCGATGGGGATGAAGATATAGAGCATGTAGTCGAGGGCGATGCAGGCGTCGGGAAGGATGATGCGCTCGGCCGAGGAGTGGCTGATGTCGCGCTCGTGCCAGAGCGTGACGTTCTCGAGCGCGACCTGCGCGTGGGAGCGCAGGAGGCGGGCGAGCCCGGAGACGCGCTCCAGGCGCGAGGGATTGCGCTTGTGGGGCATGGAGGAGGAGCCGTGGCGGCCGATCTCGAACGGCTCTTCGGCCTCGCGAATCTCCGTTCGCTGGAGCGAGCGGAGTTCGGTGGCGAACTTGTCGAGCGAGCTGGCGATGAGGGCCAGCGTGCAGACGAAGTGTGCATGGCGGTCGCGCTGCACGATCTGGTTGGATACGGGCGCGACGGACAGGCCGAGCTCTTCGCAGGTCCAGTCCTCGACATCCGGCGGGACGTTGGCGTGGGTGCCAACGGAGCCGGAGATTTTGCCGACGGCGATGTGCTCACGCGCTTCGGCCAGGCGCGCGCGGTGGCGCCGGACTTCGCCGAGCCAGATGAGGAGCTTGAGGCCGAAGGTAATGGGCTCGGCGTGGACGCCGTGGCTGCGGCCGATCATGAGCGTGTGCTTGTGCGTGAGCGCCTGGTCGGTGAGGACCTGCTCAAGGGTGGCGAGACGCTCATCGAGAAGGTCGGTGGCGTCGACGAGTTGCAGGGCCAGACCGGTATCCAGCACATCGCTGGAGGTGAGGCCGAGGTGGAGCCAGCGGGATTCGGGGCCGACGGACTCAGCGAGGGCGTCGACGAAGGCGTTGGTCTCGTGGTCGTTGACCTTCTCCAGTTCGTCGATGCGGTCGAGCGTGAATGAGGCCTTCATCAGCATCTGGGCGTCTTCGGCCGGGATTTGGCCGGCACGGGCCCAGGCGTTGACGGCCGCGAGCTCAACGTCGCGCTGCTTTTCGAAGTAGACCTGCCGGTCCCAGACGGCGGCCATCTCGGGTCGGGAGTAGCGGGGAATCATGCAGGCACGACCGGTTGTGGCTGGCTGGGCAGCACTTGTTCGGCCTCGGCGATGTCGCGTCGCCACTGGCAATCCTGAAAGGTCACTTTGTCGACTGCCGCATACGCATTTGCCCTCGCTGCCGGAACGTCCGGCCCTGTGCCAACGATTCCAAGAACTCGGCCGCCCGCGGTGTACAGACCGTCGTCGCGCATCTCTGTGCCCGCGTGAAATGCGAGCGAACCGGGCGGCAGCGCGTCGAGGCCGTCGATTGTGCGTCCAGTGATGTACGAACCCGGATAGCCACCCGACGCGAGAACGACGCAGACCGCGGCGGTGCCATCGGGCTCAAGGTCCACGGTGGTGACGTCGCCGTCGATGGCGGCCAGCATGGCGGCGACAAGGTCGCCGCGCATGGTGGGGAGGATGACCTGAGCCTCCGGGTCGCCGAAGCGGATGTTGAACTCGATCACGACGGGGCCGTCCGCGGTGAGCATGAGGCCGGCATAGAGCACTCCCGTGAATGGATGGCCGGCATCGGCAGCGGCTCGCAGGGTCGGTCCGATGATGCGATCGGCGACATCGTGAAGGAGATCCGCGTCGGCGTCGGCGACCGGCGAATAGGCGCCGACGCCACCGGTGTTGAGGCCGAGGTCGCCGTCGTGGGCACGCTTGTAGTCGCGGGCGGAGCCGATGATGCGGAAGCCGGCGCCTGCACAGATGGCGAAGACGGAGAGCTCGGGGCCGTAGCAGCGTTCCTGAATGACGACGGATGAGCCGGCGTCGCCGAACGCGCGCTCGACCATAATGGCGTCAATGGCGGCGTGGGCATCGTCGGGCGTGTCGCAGACGAGGACGCCCTTGCCGAGCGCCAGGCCATCGGCCTTGACCACAAGTGGGTCAATGCAGTCTTCAACGTATGCGTGGGCGTCCGCCGGCGAGTCAAAGACGGCGGAGTCCGGAATCGGGACGCCGGCCCGGTCGAGAAGTTCCGTCGTCCAGGCTTTGCTCGACTCCAGCCGAGTTGCGGCAGCACTCGGTCCGAAAGCACGGATACCGGATTCGGCCAGTCGATCAGTCAACCCCAGGGCGCAAGGGTCCTCCGGTCCGACGATCACGAGGTCAGGACGGTTGCCTGCGGCCCAGTCGACCAGGCCGGATATGTCGTCGGCGGCGAGGGGAACCAGCGACGCGATCCGGGAGATTAGGGAGCTTCCGGGCGCGCAGTAGAGGTCGGCATCCGGCCGATCCGCCAGGACGCGCCAGCAGAGGGCGTGCTCGCGACCGCCGCTCCCGATGACAAGGATCTTCATTCCCATTCGATCGTTCCCGGGGGCTTGGAGGTCACGTCGTAGACGACGCGGGTGGCGTTGGGGACTTCGTTGACGATCCGGGCGGAGATGCGGGCCAAGACTTCGTCGGGGATGCGGGCCCAGTCGGCTGTCATGAAGTCGTCGGTGGTGACCGCGCGCAAGGCGATCAGCTCGCCGTAAGAGCGACCGTCGCCCATGACGCCGACGGTTCGGACGCCGGGGAGGACGGCAAAGAACTGGGAGAGCTGGCGTTCGAGGCCGGCTTCCGCGATCTCGGCGCGCAGGATGGCGTCGGCCTGCTGAAGCAGGGCCACCTTGGGGGCGGTGACTTCGCCGACGATGCGGACTGCCAGTCCGGGGCCCGGGAAGGGTTGGCGCCAAACGAGGGCATCCGGGAGTCCAAGCTGAGATCCGAGCGTGCGGACTTCGTCCTTGAACAGGTCGCGAAGCGGTTCGACGAGTTCGAATTCCAGGTCGTCAGGCAGTCCGCCGACGTTGTGGTGGCTCTTGATGACGGCGGCGGAGCCGTGGACGCCGCCGCTTTCGATGACGTCGGGATAGATGGTGCCCTGGGCCAGGAAATCGGCGTTGGCGATGCGGGCGGCTTCGCGTTCAAAGACGCGGACGAAGCGTTCGCCGATGATCCGGCGCTTGGCCTCGGGGTCGGTGACGCCGCGGAGGGCGCCGAGGAACTCGTCCGCAGCGTCGACGATGACGAGTTGCAGGTCGAAGCCTTCTCCGAAGGTCTTTTCCACTTCGGTCGCTTCGCCGGCTCGCAGGAGGCCGGTGTCGATGAGGATGGCGGTGAGCCGGTCGCCGACAGCACGAGAGACGAGGGCAGCGGTGACGGCGCTGTCGACGCCGCCGCTGAGGCCGCAGATCACGTGCCCGTCGCCTACCTGTCGGCGGATTTGCTCGGTGCGCTCATCAATGATCGAGGACGAGATCCAGTCGCCACGGCAGCCGCACATGTCGACGGCGAAGTTGCGCAGGAGCCGCTGGCCGTGGGCGGTGTGACGGACTTCGGGGTGGAACTGGACGGCCACCACGCCGTTGTCGTTGCCCATTGCGGCGACCGAGGATTGCGTGCGTGCGAGCGCTCGGAAGCCGGGCGGCACGTCCGCGACGACGTCGCCGTGACTCATCCACACGTCGATCTCGTTCGGCACGCCGCGAAAGAGCGCATGGTCGTTACCCGATATGTGTGCGAGCGCTGGTCCGTACTCCCGGTCGTCCGCCGGTTCGACCGAGCCGCCGAGGCTGTGGCCCAACAGCTGCATGCCGTAACAGATGCCCAGGACCGGGACGCCAGCCGTGAGCACCGCCGGTGGAAGCTGCGGGGCCCCCTGGTCATACACGCTGGTTGGGCCGCCGGACAGAATGACGCCGCGCAGATTGGACACGCGCAACGCTTCCGGCTCGTCGCAGGGGGCGAGGACGGTGCGGACACCGAGTTCGCGGACGCGACGGGCGATGAGCTGGCTGTACTGGGCGCCGAAGTCCAGGACGACGATGGTCTCGTGGGCGGCGCCAGTGTCTGGTGCGAAGGGCGCCACGTTCAAGGTTGCGCCGGAAGCCGGCCGCTCGGAGGGGCGTCGGACCTGAGGTAGGGGGACAAGACGGTGCCTGCGCAAGCGTGCGCGCCGTCCACGCGGATGGTGCCTCCCAGCTACCGCGACTTCGATGGCCGCGGCTCATCCTAGCCGGGCTTAAGTATACGAAGCGCAGCGTCTTATGTTGAGGCCGCCGGCTCGATCGCGGTTGCGCCGGTCTCGGCGGCATTGGCCACGTAGGTCTCGCAGCCCGACGACGACTCGATTGCGACATCAGCCATGGCACCTGCAACGCGCATGGTGTGATTTTTTGGGGCCAGGGCGATGAGTGTCGGACCGGAGCCGCTCAGCGCCGCGCCGTACGCGCCGGCGTCAAGGGCCGCCCGCACGCCTGGCACGAGTGCGGGGTTCAGTTCGGCCCGGTACGGCTGATGCAGAAAGTCTTGCGTGGCCACGCGCAGTTTCGCGTAGCGTCCCGTCTGCAGCGCAGCGACGAACATGGCGGCGCGCCCCAGGTTGGCCACGGCATCGGATCGCGAAACGTCGACCGGCAACACCGCGCGCGCGCGCGCGGTCGGCACGTGGTAGCCGGGCACAACAACGACGATTCCAATGTCGCTCGGAAACGGAACGCGCACCGCGTGCAGGGATTCGTCGGTCTGGACGGTGAGCACCAGGCCACCAAGCAAGGCCGCAGCCACGTTGTCGGGGTGACCCTCGATTTCGTTCGCACGGTGCAGCAACTCGTCGTTGTCGAGGCCAAGGCCGAACGCGTGATTGGCGGCGACGAGGCCGCCCACGATGGCGCTGGCGGAGCCGCCGAGTCCGCCCTGGGGAGGGATTTCGCGGGTCGCGGACAACTTGAAGGGACCGGCCGTGACTGGCGCGAGCGACCGGAAGGCCCGAAATGCCAGATTGCGCCTGGGGTCTCGCGGGACGTGTTTCAGGTATTTCCCCAGTGGTTCGATTGCATCGCGAGTGTCCGGCTCAAATTCGTACTCGTCGCGCAGATCTATTGCGAGCCCAAACACGTCGAAGCCGGCACCCAAGTTGCCTGAGGACGCCGGAACGGATACGCGAGCGCGGCCGTTCATAGATCAGACAGGCCGCGCGGCGGGGTCGATGGCAGGGATCCTCGGACCACGTGCATGGACTGTTGACGGAAGGGCGCAGCCGCCCGATGCGAATGGATGCTGAGCAGAACGCCGATGGCGACCAGCGTGACCAGCAGTGAGTTCTTGCCGAGGCTCACCAGCGGCAGGGTGATGCCGGTGACCGGCATCACACCGACGTTCATTCCGATGTTCACGAAGGACTGGGTGAAGAGCATGGCCGCGATGCCGATGGCCAGCAGGCGACCGAACATATCTCGGGCGCGCAGGCCGATCACCAGGGCCTGGACGATCAGGAGCGTAAAAAAGCCCAGGAGTCCCAGCGTGCCCGCCAGTCCAAGCTGTTCGCCGAGCATGGCGAAGATGAAGTCGGTGTCGCGCACGCGCAGAAATTCAAGCTGCGACTGGGAACCCTGACCAAGGCCGTGGCCGAGCCAGCCGCCGGACCCGATGGAGATGCGCGCCTGGAGCACGTTGTAGCCGGCGCCCAGCGGATCGCTGCTGGGATCGAGGAAGGTCACGAAGCGCTGGCGCATGTAGTCCTGGGCAAAGAACCAGGCGAATGGGAAGGCCGCCAGCGCAGCGACGATGGGCAGGAGCAAGTGCCACCAGCGCGCACCGGCCACGAAGACCATGGCCATCCAGATCGCACCGAAGATGAGGGCGGTGCCGAGGTCTGGCCCGAGGAAGATCAGGCCCGCGGGAACGACCATGATCCCCAGACTAACGACGACCGTGCGCAAGGATCGGGGTGCGTCGCTTCGGTCTGCCAGGTACTTGGCCAAGGCGATGACGGCGGCGAGCTTCATGAACTCTGAGGGTTGAACCACGATTGGGCCGATCTCGAACCAGCGGCGGGCGCCAAGGTCGAAGTCGCCGACCAGCAGCACGAGAATGAGGGCCGCGACGCCCAGCAGGTACACCGGACCGGCAACCCCGTGCAGGGCGCGGTAGTCGATGTGCGCCATGGCGAAGGCCAACGTCAGACCGACGACGCCCAGCACGGCCTTCTGCACCGCCTGGTTTTGCAACCCGGTGGTGTTGGGATCGGCCGTTGTGCTGAGCATGAGGACACCGAAGGCCACCAGGGCGACGGTGGATATGACGGTTGGCCACTCAATGCGCGCCAGGCGAATGATCATCAGAGGCGGCGATCCGGTGAGATGAAGTCCGGGCGATCTTGCGGCAGGGGCGGCATGTCACCGGTCATGAGGTAGTCGATGATGTCGCGGGCGATCGGCGCGGCGGCGAAGGCCCCCTCGCCGCCGTCGCGCACCAGCACGGCAAACGCGTAGTCAGGCTGCTCCGCCGGCGCGTAGCCGGCGAACCAGGCGTGGCTGGGCAGCCGGCCTTCGGAATCGCGTTGGCCGCTGTACTCGGCCGTCCCCGTCTTGCCGGCCACCACCGTATGCGAGGAGCGGGCGCGCGGACCGGTTCCCTGGGGCTCGTTCACCGCCCGATAGAGCCCGGTTTGAAGCAACCGCAGGTTTGACTCGGTTATTGGCAAGACGCTGCGAACCCGCGGCGGGATGCGCTCAGCCACATTGCCGTGCTGGTCGAGCATGCGATCGATGAGACGCGGACGCATGACGCGACCGCCGTTGCCGATGGCGGCATACATGCTGGCGATTTGCAGTGGGGTGACCTGGACGAGCCCCTGGCCAATCGCTGCGTGATAGGTGTCGCCGGTGACCCACGGCTGTTGCAGGTTCTTGTTTTTCCACTCGGAAGTTGGAACCAGGCCGGAGGCTTCACCAGGCAGATCGATGCCGGTGCGCTCACCAAACCCGAAGGAGCGCTCGAACTCCGCCAGGCGCCGATTGCCCAGTCCCTGCAGCCGCGTATACGGATTGCCGCCGGACACGTTGTAGAAGTAGATGTTGCAGGACTCGGCAATGGCGCGCTGCAGGTCCACGAGGCCGTGTCCTTCGGGCAGCCAATCGTCGAACGCCCAGCCGCTGGGCAGAATCAGGCGACCGTCGCAGTGGATCTTGCTCTGGGGTAGCACGACGCCGGCTTCCAGCGCGCCGCTGGCGGCAATGACCTTGTAGGTGGAGCCCGGCGGATAGAGCCCGGAGACTGTGTGGTTGATCAACGGCCGGCGGGGGTCGCTGACCAACAACGCGAAGTTCTCGGACGAGGCGCCGCGCGTGAAGATGTTGCTGTCGTAGTCGGGCAAACTCACCATTGCGACGACATCGCCGGTGTCGGGGCGCAACACAACCACCGCGCCCGCGCCCCGATCGCGCAACGCGAGGTGACGGGCCAGGATCTCGCGAATGGCCTGCTGTTCGTTGACGGCAACGGTCAGAACCGCGTGCTGGCCGACCTGCGGAGGGGTGAAGGCCAGTTCGTGCAGGTCACGACCGAACGCATCGGTTTCGAGTCGCTGTTCGCCGTCCCGGCCGCGAAGCTGCGCCTGCAAGCTGCGTTCAACGCCGGAGAGCCCGATATCTTCATCGAACCGAACGCCCTGGCGACGATAGGCTTCAACTTCCTCGGCGGGGATCGGGCCGGTGAAGCCCATGATGTGGCCCAGCACGTCGCCATACGCGTATTCGCGCCTCGTGCTGGTGCGCACGGAGATACCCGGCAGGTCCCGCCGGCGTTCTTCGATCGTGAGGGCGGACTCCCTGGGCACGGCGCGGGCCAACCGAGCGGGGGTGTCCGGAGCGAGGCGCGCCTGGCTCAACTTGAAGCGCAGGTCGTCCGGGCGCTCGCCCGTCAACACGGCCAGGTTCGCCAGCACCGGGCCTTCGCGTTCCGGGGGCAGATCGGCCGGGGATAGCCAGACGCTAAATACGGGGGCGTTCGCGACAAGGGGCTCTCGGTTGCGGTCGTAGATCAGCCCGCGAAGCGGCTGAATGGGCCTGGTGCGGGCACGGTTCTGCGCCGCTTGCTCCAGGTAGGCGTCGGACTCGACGACCTGGAGCTGCCAGAGTCGGGCGGCCAGCGCGGTGTTGCCAGCTAGGGCCGCGCCCCCCAGCAGCAGCGCGCGACGAGTACCGCTGATGCGCGGCTGTCCGGTGCCGGTCCTGGCTACCGGGCGGTCATGCGCCTCCAAGCGAGTCCTCCGTCGTTAGTCGAAACGACCGCCGCGCGTGTGCCCCACGTACCGGGCGGTGTTTTCGGGGCGCGTCCATCGGTCCGCCAGTCGTACCACCGGGTAGAGCAGCGTGGTTGCTCCGGCGTTTACCGCCACGGCGCGCGGCAGGCGATCCCAGACCTGCTGCCCCCAGTCTATGTCGAATCCCTGGACCTGCAGCGTCAGGACCACGGCCGGGTAATACAACACGGTGGCGGCGGCTCCAGCCAAGACCGGAAACACCAGGTTGGCGCGATCGAAGCGGCGACCCTGCCCGCCAACGATGTAGACGAGCAGCGTAAACAGTAGGGCGTTGACGCCTGTGGGCGTTGCCGAAAGCAGATCTACCACCAATCCACCCAAGAAGCCCCAGTACAGCGCGCGGGAGTCGTCGCTGACGGTTGCCAGTGTGACGGCTGCCATCAGGACCAGCGCGGGGCGGATTCCCGCGATGGCGAAGGAGGGAAAGACCGAGGTCTGTAGCAGGCCGAGCATCAGGAGCAGTAGCGCGGCGCCGACGGCACCGGTCCGCAGCTGCCAGCGGCGACGGGGCCGGGGGAATCTGGCGGCGATCACGGCGGGCTGGGCGCACGCCCAAGCACGACCTGGACCACTTCCACGCGTTCCTGTCGAACGAAGGGCTCGATGGCGGCTTCGCGGAATACGTTTTCGGGTGACGCAAAGACGGAGATCACGCGGCCTATGGACAGACCGCGGGGGAATCCGCCACCGAGGCCAGATGTCACAACCAAGGCGCCGATGGCCAGCGGTGCGTCAGGTTCAATTCGCGTCAAGATCAATCCGCCGTTGTCGTCGCTCTCGACGATGCCGTCGGCCACACCGTCGGTTCCCTGGGCGACTGCGTTGACGGCGCTGGTCACGCTTTGAATGGGCAATACGTCGGCCGAGGACGTTGTGACCCCGACCACCCGGCCGGCCAGGCTTCCATTGGCGATTACGGCCATGCCAACGTGAACGCCATCCGCCGCGCCGCGATCGATGATGAGTGTGTCCAGCACATCAACGCTGTCGCGTCCAACGACTTGCGCGGTGAGGAACGTCAACTCGGTGTTCTCGCGCTGGTAGTCCAGTGCTGCGCGAAGGGCCGCGTTCTCGCGGCGGGTCGCTTGCACGCCGGCGGCGGCGGAACGCAGTTTGGCGACTTCGGCGCGCAGAGCTTCGTTTTCGGCCCTTAGATCGTTGAATTGCTGGGCATCGGTCAGGGCGGCCGCCGCCCCGGACGAGGCGCTGGTGAGAGCGGAGCGGATCGGGGCGGCAGCGGCCAGCGCCGCACCTTCGATTGCCGAGCCGGCTTCAGTGTTTCGCAGCACCGCGAGCACGACGGCCGCGGCAACCAGAACCAGGAGCAGGAGCACCGACCGCTGTCCGCCGCGCATCCCGGTGCCGACTACACGTACGGCGCGGCGTTCTCCGCGACGAACACTTCGCGAAATGCTTCGAGGTTATGCAGGCAGGCGCCGGTTCCGCGGACGACTGCCTCCAGCGGGTTGCTGGCGATGTGCACTGGAATATCCGTTTCCTGCTCGATGCGCCTGTCGAGCCCGCGCAGCAGGGCGCCGCCGCCGGCCACTGCGATGCCATGTTCCATTACGTCGGCCAACAATTCAGGGGGTGTGGCTTCCAGCGCTAGCTTGATGTTCTCAACGATTTCGGTGACCGGACCGCTGATGGCCTCGCGAATCTGGCCTTCGGTAAGTTCCACTTGCCGTGGTAGCCCTGACTGCAGATCGCGTCCGCGAACAAGCGTCGTTTCTTCTTGGGGTCCAGGGGCTGCCGAGCCAATGGCGATTTTGCAGCCCTCGGCTGTTCGCTCGCCGATCAGGAGATTATGCGAGTTGCGGCAATAGTCAACGATCTGCTCATCAATCTCGTCACCGGCAATCCGGATGCTATGGCTCACGACGACGCCGCCAAGCGAGATGACGGCCACCTCGGTGGTGCCGCCACCGATGTCCACGATCATGCTGCCATTGGCTTCCTGAATCGGCTGTCCGGCGCCGATGGCGGCGGCCATGGGCTCTTCGATCAGGTACACCTCGCGCGCACCGGCTTGCAGGCTCGCTTCGTGCACCGCGCGTTTTTCGACTTCGGTGACACCTGACGGTACGCCGACTATGACCCGAGGGCGGGCGGCAATTGGCAGTTCGCCGTGCACCTGCCCAATAAAGTACGACAGCATCGCGTGGACGGTGTCGAAGTCAGCGATCACGCCATCGCGCAGCGGGCGGCTGGCCACGATGTTGGTGGGTGTGCGCCCGACCATTTTCTTGGCCTCGGCGCCGACGGCGAGCACGCGCGAGGTATACGTATCGGTGGCGACGACGGATGGTTCCGCGAGCATGATGCCGCGGTCCTTGACATAAACGAGTGTGTTCGCGGTGCCTAGATCAATCCCGAGGTCGCGCGAAAACAGGCCGAGGAGCGCGTTGAACGGTCCGAACATCAAAGATTCCGGAGTTGGTGAGGTGCGGCGACCACCGCCTGCCCGTCAGCATAGCGACAGATCGACGAGGCGAGCGGTCGGTCGGCGGCCGAGAGGCGAGCTATTTTTCGTCGATGAGCGCGCTCTGCAGCGCTTCCCCAACGCAGGCGACTTCGATGAATTCCATGTCCTCCCGGACGTGCGCCGGAAGTTCGGCAAGGTCCTGACGGTTGCCCTGCGGCAACACAAATACGCGAACGCCCGCTCGGTGCGCGCCCAAGACTTTCGGCTTGATGGATCCAACCGGCAGCACGCGGCCCTGGAGCGTGATCTCGCCGGTCAGGGTCAGGTCGTGGCGGACTTTCGTGTCCGTCAGCGCGGATTGCAGCGCCACGACAACGGCAAGACCGGCCGACGGCCCATCCTTGGGCAAAGCCCCTGACGGCACATGTACATGGACGTCGAGTTCGGCAAAGTTGCGACGGTCAGACGGCGATCCGTCAGCACACGCCCGCGCGTACGTAAGGGCGGCGTGGGCGGACTCCTTCATCACGCTGCCAAGCAACCCGGTGAGCAGAATCTCGCCAGTGCCGCGAGCCAGCGAGACTTCCACCGGTGACAAGTCGCCTCCGGCCGGAGTGCTAAAGACCGCCATAGCGGCGCCGATGCTGGATTCACTTTCCGTTGAGCCGAAGCGAAAGCGGGGTGGTCCAAGGACTTTCGGCAGGTCGCGAGCGCGAACATTCCAACCGGAGTCTGAGCCTTCGGCGCTCGCGAGCGCGCGCTTGCGCGCGACAGCGGCGATGGACCGGGTGAGCCCGCGCACGCCAGCTTCACGCGTGTACTCGCGGATAATCCTTGTGAGCGCGCCACGCTTGAATTGCACCGCTTCCGCGTCGAGGCCGTGTTCGTCCAGCTCGCGCGGCACCAGGAATCGCTGGGCGATGGCAAGCTTCTCGTCTTCCACGTATCCGGGGAGTTCGACCACCTCCATCCGATCAATCAGCGCGGGGGGCAGACCCTCAAGCGAGTTGGCTGTGGCGATGAAGATGACGCGGCTGAGATCGTAGGGAAGCTCCAGGTAGTGATCGCTAAAGGCCGAGTTCTGCTCGGGGTCGAGCACTTCAAGCAACGCGGCCGAGGGGTCGCCCCGGAAATCCACTCCGAGCTTGTCGAGTTCGTCGATCATGAACACGGGATTTACGGTTCCCGCCTGGCGCATCATTTGCAGAATGCGGCCGGGCATTGAGCCGATGTAGGTCATGCGGTGTCCGCGGATTTCGGCCTCGTCGCGCACGCCGCCCAACGAAACGCGCACAAACTTGCGGGAGAGGGCCTCGGCAATCGACTGACCGAGGCTGGTCTTCCCCACGCCGGGCGGACCGACAAAGCACAGGATGGGGCTGCGCGACTGCCGTGCCAGCCGACGTACGGCGATGTACTCAAGGAGCCGCTCCTTGACACGGTCGAGACCGTGGTGATGGGTGTCCAGAATCCGTGCCGCACGCCGGATGTCCGTGTTGTCTCGCGTACGCTTCTTCCAGGGAAGTTCGATCAGCCACTCCAGGTAGTTGCGAACCATGCTGGCCTCGGGCGAACCGGGCGGCATGGCATTGAGCCGGTCGATTTCTTTGAGTCCACGCTCGATGACGGCCTCGGGATAGCGCCCGGCTTCGAGCTTCTCCCGAAATTCGCTGATTTCCGTGTTCTGCGCGTTGGTCTCACCGAGTTCCTTCGTGATTGTCCGCAGTTGTTCGCGCAGAATGAATTCGCGCTGATCCTTGTCCACTTCTTCACGCACGTCATCGCGGAGCTGACGTTCGAGTTCCAGCACCCGGATCTCTTCCTCGAGGACTGTATGGACCAGCCGCAGTCGCTCCGAAACTTCCCGAATCTCCAGCAGTTCCTGCTGCGTGCCTGGAACAAGGTTGAGCGAGGCGGCCACGATGTCGGCCAGCAGACCTGGCGTCTCGGCGTTCATTGCGCGGATGAAGGCCTCATCGGGCGTTGCCTCGTTCAGTTCCACGACGTGCTGGAAGAGTTCCAGCGTGAGCGGCATCAGCTCACGCGCCTCGGCCGGCGCTTCGTCTAATTCTTCGACTACCCATCCCATCGCACGCACAAACGGGTGCTCGGACACCGGCGTGACCGCCCGCACTCGTCTAATGCCTTCGGCCAACACGCTGGTGCTTCCGTCCGGCAGCTTGAGCACGCGCGCGATCTTGGCTTCCGTGCCAACTTCATGCAGGTCGCTGAATGTCACGGTCTCCGCATCGGGATCGTGTTGACTCAGTGCCAGTACACGGCGATCCAGGCTCAACGCCTCTTCGATTGCGGCCAAGGACTGCTCGCGGCCGACCACAAACGAGTTCACCGTGTCGGGGATTGGGAACAGCGTTTCGCCGCGCAGCGGGAGCACGGGCAGGTCAACTTCAATTGGACCGCTGTCAGCATCGGAGGACTTTCGGTTTGCGCTGTCCTCTCCGACTTCGGCCGGCGTGCGCGGGACCTCCGGCAGCACGGTGGTGTCCGACATCAGGATCCTGGGCCCTGGACGATGGAGCGCCCCAGTTGAGCGAGCAGGTCTAGCGGGTTGTCAACGAGGACCGTCTCTGTCTCGTCGGCGTCCAGGCCGGCGCCGCGCGCCACGCGGCGGGCCAACGCCTCGGTGAGCAGGTCTCCCGGTTCATGCGCGTCGCTATTGACCATGAGCTTCGCTCCCGCTTCGCGACACACGTTGGCGACGTGGCCGTTGGTAAGCGAGTGGCCGCGCCGGGCCGTCAATTCGACAAACTTGCCGTTCGCGCGCGCCACATGGCTGAGTTCAGGGCTGAGCAGGCCAGGATGGACCAGCGCATGGACGTATTCCGACTCCAGTGCGGCGCGGTTGGTGCCGGCAGCCACCGGCTCAACAATGGTCTCTCCGTGAACGGCAATGAACTCTGCGCCGGCTTCCGCCGCCATGCGCGCTACGCGGTCGATGGCGGCGGGTGGCACGTGGGTAATCTCGACGCCGGCCAACGCGACTATTCCCCAGGCTTTCTCCGCCTCGCGGCAATCGCGGGCCACGGCCTCAACCACGTGCTGCACGTTTGCCGGGCTGGCGTGGTCGGTGATGGCCATGGCCGTGTAGCCGGAGACGTGGCAGCGGCGCAACAGTTCCATCGGCGACAGCACGCCGTCGCTCAAGAACGTATGGGTCTGAAAGTCGAAGAGCATGGGTTGGGTGACCAGTGGCTGGCGAGGCGCCGCGTGCGTTTGATTCTAGGGAGCGCGAGCGGGCGGCCACAACGTGACGGCCTACGGCCTGGCGGCCGTGGTTCATAATCGGCTGTCTACCGGATCGGCAATCATGCGTGCGGGGGCAACGCTGTCATGAGTCTCGAGCAATACAACCAGGGCTACAACGTGGGTGTGGGCGGCGCCGTGGTCCGCGGCCGTTCCGTGTTGTTTGTCCGCCGCTCCTCCAGATACGGTCGCGGCAACTGGCAGATTCCCGGCGGCTTCGTTGACCGGGACGAGACGTTGGACACGGCGGTTGTGCGTGAAGTGCGTGAGGAAACCGGTGTCGAGGCCTCTGTCCAGGGCGTCCTTGCCGTTCGTACCCGCTGGGACGATACCAACAGCACGTATGTGGTGTTTCTGATGCGGCCGGAGGCCGGCGAGCCATCGCCCGGCGATGAGGTTGACCGAGCGGCGTACTTGACGCTGACGGAGATTGACGCGTTGGATCAGGTGCCGGAGATCAACCGTGCCGTCGCCGCGCGTGCCCTCGGCGTCGCGCGCAATCTCCTCTATCCAGCCGACGTGGAAAACCCGGGCGGCGGGGAGTATGGGCTGTTCTTGGGCTAGACGCCTGGCTTACAGGCGTCCAACTATGTTCGCTGGCGGTGGTAGTCCGCTCAGGCGAGTTACGACTTGCCCCGACTCTGGACATTGATTGAATGATCGTTGACGCGGCCATCCTCCCGGGTCTGCTCCTGCTGGCCCTGGAGATGCTGACGCTGGCTGCAGTCGGCTTTGTGGTCGCGCGCGTGGCTCTGAAACAGGCGGACGACCGTTTGGCGCTGGCGCAAGGACTGGTCATTGGCCCGGCGCTCTGGGGGCTCATCGTGAACTTCGTTCTTCACCTGCTCCCGGGTCTGGCCGGTTCACTTGCGGCCTGGGTCGTCACGTTGACAGTGGCCAGCTGGCTGGCTTGGCGCGCGCCGACTTCGCTGCGCGTATCGCCGCGCACGGTGGCCGGGTTTGCGGCTGGGGCGCTGGCGCTCTTCTGGGTGGTCCTGGCTAGCCGTCAACTGATGTCGATCGTGGATGCATATCTTCACCTGGGACTCGCCGCCTCAATCCGAGCGGGTGGATATCCGCCGGCGTTTCCGTGGCACCCGGGCTTGCCGGCGCCGTACCACTACGGCGCCGACCTGCTGATGGCATTGCTGGCACCGCCGGTCGGACCGGATCCCGCGTTCACGACCGAGATCATCGACGCTTATGCGTGGACGGGTCTAGCGCTGACCGTGGTCACCACCGTTCTTCGCTTCGGTTCGCGGTTGGCCGCGTTAGTTATCAGCCCGTTGCTGCTGTCCTTTGGGCTGTGGACCCAACTGCATTACGTCGCTCCGCCGGGCATTCTGCAGGTGCCGATTCCCGCGGGACTGCCCGAGGCCGGGCTGCGCGCCTCGCTAGCGGGAGTTTATTGGCCATCCGTGGACTACCCGTGGACGACCGCGGTCGAGGCTTCGCCGGCCAATATATGGAAGCCCCACTTCGTGCTGGCCTACGCGCTGGCGTTTGTGGGGTTAGAGCGTGTGGCGCGCCGAGGCGAGCGGGGGTGGCTGGCGCACGTGGCTTTGGCTCTGCTCGTCGGCTTTCTGGGATTGGTGGACGAAACGGTTGCTCCGGTCGTGCTGGGGCTTTGGGGGATAGCGGAGGGCTTGCAGCTTGTGCGGCGCGGGCACGGCGCACGGCTGATTCGTCGGCTGCGTAGAGGCAGCACGAAGCGTCCCATGCGGTGGGACCCAATTCTGCGCGCAGCCTCTGGGCCGGTTCTGGCGGCGCTTCTGCTGGCGGGTGCGGGAGGCGCAATTTCAGGGGCCCTAACCAGTTCGAACCCGTCGGGATTGTCGTTGGGGTGGATCGCGGACGCTGGCAGTCGGCGTCCTCTTGGCGAAGTCAGTACCTGGCCTGGCGGTGTGGGTGTGCTTGCGGTCGGCACGGTGCCGGTAGTTGCCGGCGCCATTCTGCTGGCCTGGCGGCAGCGGCTGGTTGTGGCGCTGGCCGCCGCCAGTGTTCTGCTGTTGCTGGCCGCATTGACTCTGCAGTACGAATATTCGCTGGATTTGGTTCGTCTTGACGGCCATGCGCGCAACTTCGCGCTACTAGCACTGCTGGTGGCGCTGGCAGTTCGCCTGGCAGCCCTGCCGACACGGTGGCGCTATGCAGCGAGTGCGTTAATTGCGGCGTTGATCACCTGGCCCACCGTGGTCGCGCCTCTACAGAACATCGGCCTCGCGCTCACGCGCGGGCCGCAACTCAGCAACGCTCAGCCCGTAGCGTCCGCGCCACCCTCAGATCTCATCGGCCGCTACGTCATGCGAAGACCGATGTCGGAGACCGTGGCGGAATACATTCGCGAGCAGACGCCAGTTGATGCCCGGATCTTGTCGCCGTCCCCAACCGAAATGTCCATTGTCACTGGGCGGCCCAACGCGTCTGCCTACTCGGAATTCGTGCAGTTTGTTCCCGTATTTGGTCCCGAATACATTGACGCCATTCGGTACCTGGAACCGCTGGCTGTGCGGCGGCTCGGCGCGTCGTATGTACACGCATCCGACGACTGGGTCGCACGTCTGCCGGAGCACGCGCAACGCTGGCTGGAGGACCCCGCCCTCTTTGATCTGCTCATCCGAGACGGGGTCGACGCGCTTTTCCGCGTCCGACCTGCGTTTTTGGACTTGGAAACGATTCCGCCCGCCGAGTCATTTGAAGGATTGCGGCAGGCTGTACGGGCCTCAAGCACGGTTTATCTTTCACCCTCGTTGGAGCCGGTAAACTCGATTCGGGCGGCGGTGGTTTTATCTCACACGCGTCTCCTCGGCCAGGCGCGACCGACGCCTACGTGGCATAGCCGACCTCACTTTCCAACCGAACCCTTGGGCGACCACACGCCCGATCTCATCGTTACATCGGCGCGCCTTGCCCCATCGGCATTTCCCCTCGATAAGCGTGAGCCAATCTGGTGGAACGACGAAATCGCCATTTATCCGCTGGGCAGAGCTGCCAACCCGATCATGCCGCCGCCGTCGCGTCCATTCAGCGTTGAGTTGTCGGACGTCCAGGCAGCCGATGGCCGCATTGTCTTTACGGCGACGTTCTCGGATCGGGAGCCCGACGAGTGGAAGGGCCAGGACTGGTTGGTGACTTCGACGGACGATTCGCCCTGGGCCATCCCCCGGGAATTTGAAGCGGACGAGCGCCGGCGCTCCGGTTCGCAATGGTTCGGCGGCCAGGTTGTGCCCGGCAGAGGTGCCACGACCTATCGATTCGAATTCGATCCGCGGATGGCCAGACTTGACGTGCAAAACGCCGACGGAAGCTATGCGCGCGCCCCGTCTTCCGGCGCCGGCGTTGAAGCGGGAACCTGGACGCTGGCGGCGCGACTACGAGGCGACTGGTGGGAACTTGCGTACATTCCGCTCATGAGCTTTACGGTTTCAAACGCTGGCGAGGTTTCATACAAGGTCTATGAAGGAACGCTTGGAGCGGCGTTGATTCCGTGAGGCGGACAGAATCCGCAGAGCGTCTGCCGGAACACATGTTGAGCCGGCGGTCCTTTGGACAGGCGCGCACCCCATGTATCAATGCCGGGAGAGTCTGAGTGACGGTTGACCCAGCCGTTGCGCCTGGATTGCTGCTCCTCGTGCTGGAGTTCGGTGGGTTGGCGGCGCTGGGGTATGTCGTTGCTCGAGTGGCTCTACGCCAGAATGGCGACTCGATGGCGCTCGCGCAGGGGATGGTGATTGGCCCGGCGTTATGGGGGCTGATCGCTAATTTCATGCTGCATCCAGCGCCGGGTCGCGCGGGAGCGCTGGCGAGTTGGGCGGTGCTGTTGGCCCTGGCCGCGGTGCTAGTTTGGCGCGCGCCGCAACCGGTTCGGCCGAGGCTACGCACCGCGGCGAGATTCACCATTGCGGCGCTGGCCGTTTTCTGGGTCATGCTGGCAGCTCGCCAGCTCTTGCAGATTCCCGACGAGGCCATTCACCTGGGGCTGTCGGCCTACATTCGGGAAGGCGGTTGGCCGCCGGCGATTTCCTGGACCCCCGACCAGCCGCTCCTCTATCACTATGGCGCGGACATGCTGATCGGGCTCCTGATGACGCCTGGCGGGCCCGATCTCCCCTTCACCACCGAACTGGTGGGCGCGTATGCGTGGACCGGGTTGGCCCTCGTTATAGCTACGTTACTGTACAAACGGGGCGGCTGGAGCAGCGTGGCGGTGCTGGCGCCGCTCGTGCTTACGCCCGGCGCCTGGACACTCGTCGGCTTCATCATCCCGCCGCCGGACATCCTGCAGATTCCCAGTCCGACCGGCTTGCCGGCGGCAGGCCTCGGTTCCTCACTCGCCAACGTGTATTGGCCTCAGGTGTCCCTGAACTGGCAAACGGAGTTTGTGGCATCGCCACCCAACATCTGGAAACCCCCGTTTATATGGGCATACGCGCTCACGCTGGTCGTGGTAACGGCGGTAGCCGGTTCTCGCGGCCAGTCCTGGACTGCGACGCTGATCTTGGCCGCATTGGTTGGATTCGTCGGTCTGCTGAGCGAGGAAGTCGCGCTGGTTGTACTGGCCTGTTGGATTGCCCTGGAAGCGGCACGCGTCGCGTCTGCCATCCGACTCTCGCCGCGCTCTATGCGTTGTCGCCTCGCACCGACACAGCGCACGGAAGTCGCTTGCCGCGCTCACTCCAGGGATTCTGAAGATCTAACTCAAGAGCCACTCGAGCCTGATGGCCCAGGGAAATGGAGCGACGGCATTGAAAGCCAGGCGGCGATCCTGCGCATTGCCGCGGGACCGGCACTGGCCGCGCTGCTGCTGGCTGTGGGAGGCGGGCCGATCTCTGCATTGCTGGGTGGCGTGTCCAGCGGAACCCACCTCGGGTGGATTGACGAGCCAGGCAGCCGCCTTCCCTTCGGCACGCTACTGACCCCTGGGCCTGGAGGCATTGGGCGGCTGGGTCTTGGGGTGATTCCAGTCGCGGCCATCGCGCTGTTGCTGGCGTGGCGGCAACGGCTGGTGCTTGCCCTGGTCGCCGGGGCGGGGGTGTTCATGCTGGCGGCGATTGCCCTGCGGCACCCCGCGTTTCCGTTCGACGTGACCCGGATGGACGGGCACGCCCGCAACTTCGCCCTACTGGCCCTCCTGCTCGCGCTGGGCTGGCGGCTCTCGGCTCTCCGTCCTCCCTGGCGCTACGCCGCCGGCGCACTCATCGTTGCGTTGGTGGCCTGGCCCACCGTGGCGGTTCCTGTCCGCACATTAGGTCTGGCAGTCGGCCATGGGATCGAGCTGGTTAATGCCCAATCCGCCTCCAGGGGCCGGTCGAATGAGTTTGATACTGACCGGTACTTCTGGGGATTGGGGCGCTACAAGATCGAACACCCGGTCTCCGAGCCGGTAGCCCGATTTATCAGCGACCACACGCCGGTCGACGCCCGCATCCTGTCGCCGAATCCGTTGGACATGACCGCCACGACCGGGCGTCCCAACGCGTCCGGGTTTGAGGAGGTGCTCCACCTCTGGGCGAACAAGGGTCCTGCCTTCGAGGACGCGCGTGACTTTCTGGAACCCGCAGCCGTTCGGCGTCTGGGCTTCGCCTACCTTCACGCCACGGACGGCTGGGTCGCCAGCCTTCCCGACCATGCCCGGCGCTGGCTGAACGACCCGCGTTTCTTTGCGCCGCTGATCCGTGGTGACGCCGACGCGCTCTATCGCATTCAGCCCGCGTTTCTGGAACTCGACCCGGAACCTGATCCGGCCTCATTCGAGGCCCTCCGGCAAGCGGTTCCTGCGTCCGCCAGCGCATATCTTGCGGGAGGACTCACGGCAAAGAACCAGGTTCGGTTGGCGACAGCGTTGGCGCACACCCGTCTGCTTGGGGAGGTGGATCCATCCGGGACCTACCTGCTGACGGAGATCCCAACGGAGCCGGTGCAAGGGCATACGCCAAGCGTGCTGCTGGCTCCGCGGGGGTTTGCGTTCACGACCAGGGCAGAGGAGTTCTCGCTGATCTGGTTGGGCGACGAAGTTGCCGTTTACGCAACAGTCCCCGAAATCTCACCCGTCGTCGATGAGCCGCCGCCGCCCGAGCACGACTTTTCCGTCGGCCTTTCGGATGTACGTGTGGAGGGCGATCGAGTGTCCTTCACGGCAACGTTCGACGACATGGCGCGCGAGCGCTGGACTGGCCAGGACTGGCTGGTTCTCGAGGTCGACGAGACGCCCTGGGCACTGCCGACCCGATACGAAGCCGATGGGTTTACGAATGTGGGCCGCGTGTGGTTCGCTGGCCAGATCGTACCGGCACGCGGGATCGTCACCCACGAGTACGAATTCAGCGCACGCGAGAGGCGGCTGGCCGTCAGGGTCGGCGACGCAATGGTCCCGGCGCAATCATCGAGCGCTGAGGCCTTGGCGCCCGGCGCTTACGTCCTCGCGGTGCGCCTGCGGTTGGCTCACCTGCAGGCGGCGGTGCTTCCCGTTCTACGGACCACGATCTCCGAAACCGGCGACGTGACGTACGCCATCCATCGGGATACGAGTAGTGCCGCGGTGAACGCTTGCCCGGAACTCCTGCAGCACACCGAGTCATGCCGCCGACTGACCGCAGGCGCCCCGGGGGCGTCGCCGTAGACGAACGCCTGGGCACTTCATATCGAATGACCGTTGCCGGGAGACTTCCGAAGCACCGGGGTGTGAAGGCGGAGCTTGGGGACCCATTCCGGGCTGTATAGTGTGAATGCGCGGGACGCGCGGGATCGACGCGCCGAACCGCCAGCCACAGGGCGCCTGAGCCGCCGGGGCGCATAACTCGCTAGCCTGACGGCATGCCCGCCGGGATGTCCGCGTTTATGGCGACTTCGCAATCTTCCCAGCCCATGGCTGTCCGCTCAGTGAGGCTCGGTCGTCTGCCGAGGCCAGTCGGATGACGGTCGATCCAGGGGTCGTGCCGGGCCTGCTGCTGCTTGCGGCGGAACTGCTGACGCTGGCGGGCGTGGGCTACGTCGTGGCTCGGGTAGCTCTGCGGCAAACCGACGACGGCATGGCGCTGGCCCAGGGGCTGGTGATCGGTCCGGCGCTTTGGGGTCTGCTGGTCAACTTCATGCTGCCGGTACTGCCGGGACGCAGCGGGGCGCTGGCCGGCTGGATCGTGATTCTGGTTCTTGGCATCGGCCTTGCCTGTCGGGCGCCAGGCGCGTTGCGACTCTCGCCGCGCAGGAGTGTCGGGTTCGGTGCGGCGGCCCTCGCGGTTTTCTGGGCGGCGTTGGCCGTCCGCCAATTGCTGCCGCTGCCAGACGCCATCCACGTCTCCCTCGCCGCCACTATCCAGGCCGGCGGCAGCCCGTCCGAGTTGCCGTGGAACCCAGGCCTCGCGGCTCCCTATCACTACGGCCCACAACTGTTGACGGGATTGCTGGCTCCGCCCGTTGGGCCTGATCTGGCGCTCACTATCGAGGTGCTGGGCGCCTTCGTCTGGATGGCCCTGGCAATGATCGTGGGAACTGCCCTGCGCAGCCGGGGCGGCTGGACAAGCCTGCTGGTGCTGACGCCTCTACTGATCACCGCCGGCGCATGGACCCTGATCGGGTTCGACGTGCTGCCGGCCGACATTGTGCAGGTACCTATTCCGACGGGTATTCCAGCAGCCGGTGTGCGCGCATCGCTCGGCTCCGTGTATTGGCCGGAAGTCTCATTGGACTGGCCGACCTGGTACCACGCCCCCGCACCAAATATCTGGAAACCGCAGTTTGTGCTCGGCTACGCCCTGGCGTTTACGGTGCTGGAACACGCGACCGACTGTCGCCGCGCGGGTTGGACGGCCCGCGCGGTCCTGGCTCTGCTGATCGGATTTCTTGGCCTGGTCGAAGAGACCCTGGCACTTACAGTGCTCGGCTGCTGGGGACTCCTGGAAACTGTGCGATTTGGACGTGCCTGGAGAGGCGCAAACATCAGCCGAAACCTGGCACTTCGGACGGCCGCCGGGCCGATACTGGCTGCGGCCCTTCTGGCTGTTAGCAGCGGTGTGCTGACCGACGTCCTGACCGGATCACTCTCCGGGGGCGTCTCCCTTGGTTGGCCCAGAAGCCCTTTGGATCGTCGGCTTGTCGGTACGGTTCAGCCGTTGCCGGGCGGGCTGGCAATGCTGGGCTTGGGCCCCCTGATCATCGGCGTCTTGGCCGTTCTCCTAGGCCGGTTCAACCGGCTGGTCCTATCGCTGGCCACGGCGTGCGGGGTCTTTCTGTTGGCCGCGTTGCTCCTGCGCTACACGTACGCCGACTATGACCTGGACCGATTTGACGGGCATGCGCGCAACTTCGCGCTGTTGGCGCTGCTCGTGGCCCTTAGCGGCCGATTGACGACACTCCGGCCGCCGTGGCGCGCTCCCTCCGTTGCGGTGCTGCTGGTGCTGGTGATCTGGCCCACGGTCGCGGCGCCGACCCGGACGCTGGGTCTGGCGGCTGCCCAGGGCGTGAACCTGACCAACGCTCCGCCAGCGCCAAGAGACGCGTCAATAACTCACCCAATGGGACAGCGTCATGCCCTAAGCCCGATCGCGTCGCTGCCCGTGGTCAACTACATTCGGGACCACACGGCGGCTCGCGCGCGCATCCTTTCGCCGTATCCGCACCATCTGACCGTCGCCACAGGTCGTCCCAATGCTTCTGGGTTTGCAGGTCTTCTGCATGTCGTTCCTGAGCTGGGCCCTGAGTACCTGGACGCTCGACGCTTTCTGGAACCGAGTGCCATCCGGCGTCTCGGTTTCGACTACGTCCATGCGACCGAAGCGTGGGTTGCCAGCCTGCCTGTGCGCGCCCGGCGCTGGCTGAATGACCCCAGCTTGTTCGAACTCCTTCTGCGTGTCGACGGCGACGCACTCTATGTCGTCCTGCCAGCATTCTTGGCACTGGATCCGCCGCCGCCGCCGAAGTCATTTGAGGCCCTGCGGCGGGCGGTGCCCGCCTCGGCCACCGTCTATCTGCCGTTGGCGCACGACCCGGTTGCTTCGGTCCGCCTGGCCGCGGTCTTGGGGCACGCGCGACTGCTGGGTGAGGTGGATACGACGCCCGTTCATCTATTGACAACCATTGCATCCGAGCCGCCTGGCGGGCGGATTCCAGACGTGGGATTGCTGCCGCGTGGGCGGCTCTACGACGTGGATCGACTTGGGTTCATTCCGATCTGGTGGAACGATGCGCACGTGGCGTACGCCACCCGGCCTGGCATCGCCCCACCCGTGCCGCCGCCGCCCGGCCCCGCCGCAAACTTTACGCTGCGGCTACGTCACGAACGCGCGGCGGCCGACGGCGCGGCCTTTTCGGTCACGTTCAGCGACCGCGCACCGGCTCGCTGGACGGGTCAGGACTGGCTGGTCATTGAGGTGGAAGACACGTCGTGGACGCTGCCTACAGCGTATGACGTGGATGGTTACACCCACCTGGGCGAGGTGTGGTTTGCGGGCCAGATCGTTCCCGGCGGCAGTCCTGCAGCGCATCGGTACGAATTCGACGCTCGTGGCCCACGGTTGGCGGTGCGCGGCGCCGACGGGTCGTACGTTGAGATGGAATCGTCGGGCGTGGGACTGGATCCGGGCACGTACGTGCTGGCAGTGCGGCTGCGGCAGGCGTATCTGGAGGCGGCGGTGATCCCCGTGCTGGTGTTGCGGGTTGCCGAGACGGGGGAGGTTGCCTACAAGCTCTTTGCGGGAGATGTGAGCGCAACGGTAGGGACGGAGCAGGCAGCGAGGCGAGCCGAATGACCGTGGATTCGATGGTCGTGCCCGGGCTGCTGCTGCTGGCGCTGGAGATGGCGGCGCTGGCAACCGCTGGCTATGTGGTTGCTCGGGTGGCCCTGCGGCAAGCCCGCCACGAAATGGCGCTGGCGCAGGGGCTGGTGATCGGGCCGGCGCTCTGGGGGGTGATCGTGAGCTTCCTGCTGCACATCGTGCCCGGGATGGCTGGCGCCATTGCCGGCTGGATCATCGTTGTGGTCCTGGGCGGTGGTCTTGCCTGGCGCGCGCGACAGGCTCTGCGGGTTCCCCTCCGCACCATTGCAGGCTTCGGACTGGCTGCAACGGCATTCTTTTGGGTTGCGCTGGCCGGCCGCCAACTCTTCACGATTCCAGACCCTGAAATCAACCTGGGGCTGGCCGCCGCTTTCCGGGCCGGGGCATGGCCGCCGGTTCTCCCGTGGAACCCTTGGACGCCGGTCTATTACCACTTCGGCGTCGATCTGCTGGTAGGGCTGCTGGCTCCGCCGTTTGGACCGGATCTCGGCCTGGTTATGGAGATATTGGGCGCCTATGCCTGGACCGCCCTTGCCATGGTCGTGGCTTCGCTGCTGTGGCGGTACGGCTGGGTCGGCGTGGTCGTCCTGCCCCTGCTGCTGACGGGGGGCGCCTCGTCGCTGATCGGCTATGTCCCAGACAACATCCTGCAGATGCCCGTGCCAACGGGTATCCCCGCGGCGGGACTTCGGGCCTCGTTGGCCGATATCTATTGGCCGGCGATCAGACCCGATGAACTGCCGTTTACGAGCCAGGCCCAGGTATCGCCTCCGAATATCTGGAAGCCGCCGTTCGTGCTGGCATTTGCGCTGACGTTCGTTGTGCTGACCTGGGCGGCTACTTCCCGTCAACGGTCCTGGCCGGCGGTGCTGACGATTTCCGCACTGATTGGGTTCATGGGGATCATCGAGGAGGCGGTCGCTCTGACGACCCTGGCATTGTGGATCCTCTTGGAAACGTGGCGTCTCGTGCAGACCTGGCGGAAACGTTCGGTTGATCGGGCCGCGCTGTTGCGCTTGGCCGCGGGCCCCGCGCTGGCCGCTTTGTTGCTTGTCGCCGGCGGCGGGGTGATCACGGGAATCGCGGCTGGATCGTTTGGGGCGGCCGGACGGCTTGCCATTGGGTGGATCGGCGACCCGGGGAGCCGGCGCCCCCTGGGGCACCTGGACCTGCTTTCCGGCGGCATCGGCCTTTTGGGGATTGGTCCGTTGGTCGTCGCGATCGCCGCCGGGCTGCTGGCGCGACGAAATCAGCTCGTTCTGTTGTTGGCGGTGGGGAGCGGCGTGTTTTTGTTGGCCGCGCTCACCCTGCAATACGAGCCCGCGCGCGATGTGACCCGGCTGGACGGGCACGCAAGGAACTTCGCTCTGATGGCGTTGCTGGTAGCGCTGGGTGTTCGACTCTCAGCGATGCGTCCCCGGTGGCGCTGGATCTGCGGTTCCGGCTTGTTGGCGCTTGTGGTCTGGCCCACCGTTGCTGCGCCCGTGCACAGTATTGGTCTTGGGCTCAACTACGGACCGAGGTTCGATAACGCCCGGCCGGGGCAGCCATTCGTCTCGAATCTCATGCGTCGCTACGTCATCGGTCGTCCGGTGTCGAAGAGCATGGCGACCTACATTCAACATCACACGGCCATTGAGGCGCGCATCCTTTCGCCCGACCCAACCGGCTTGTCGCTCGCTACGGGTCGGCCGAACGCCTCGGGGTTTCCTGGACATCTGCACCTCCATCCAACGCCGGGTCCCGAATTTGTCGACGCCATTCGCTACCTGGATCCCGCGGCGGTTCGGGCGCTCGAGTTCGCCTACGTGCATGCCACGGACGCCTGGGTCGACAGTCTTCCTGAGAGGGCCCAACGCTGGCTGCGCGATCCGGATCTCTTCGAACCGCTGATACGGGCTGAGACCGAAGCGCTCCTACGGATTCGATCTGGGTTTCTGGCCTTGCATGCCGAACCAGACCCTGCGTCTTTCGAGGCGCTTCGCCGGACAATCCCGGCCTCTGCAAAGGTCTACCTTGCTCAGGCCATCCGTCCGATCGACAGCGTTCGGACCGCATCTGTGCTGTCGCACGCTCGAGTTCTCGGCGAGGTGCAGGACGCGAGCGTCTATCTGCTGACGGACCTGCCCGCTGAGCAGCTAGGTTCCTCGACGGCTGACTTTGTCGTGGTGTCAACGCTGCTGACGCCGTCCGCCATCAGTCCAAGCGCACGCCAGCCGATCTGGAGGAACGACGAGCTGGCGGTCTATGCGCCGCAAGGCGGCGCCCGTCCCGCCGCCCCGCGGTCCTCGTCGCTATTCAGCGTCCAGTTGTCGGACGTACAAGAAGCCGACGGGCAAATTCTCTTTACCGCGACGTTTGAAGATCGGAATTCTGGGAGGTGGAAGGGTCAGGACTGGCTGGTGACCGCGGCGGACGACTCGCCTTGGGCTTTCCCAAGTGCTTTGGAACCCGACGGCAGGCAACACGCGGGTACGCAGTGGTACGCAGGCCAGATTGTTCCGGGGCCGGAAACAACCATCCATAGATTCAAGTTTGATCCGCGCGCGCCTGGCCTGGCCGTGCGCGATCAGAATGGCGGCTTCACAGCCGCCAGATCCTCGGGCTCGGGCCTGGATCCGGGTGTGTGGACGCTGGGAGTGCGCTTGCGTGGAGATTGGTGGGAGGTGACCTTCATCCCCGTAATGAAGATTGTGGTGACGCCCGCCGGCGGAGTGTCCTACCGGACCTACGCGGGCCTACTAGACTCGGCGCTGGCTCCCTGAGCGCGCGGGCTCCCAATCCACCGCCAATGGTGTCCGGCCCTCACGAGGATTTCAGTGTCCGTCCCAGTCGCAGGCGCTGCGCGCTACGGAGTTCAAAGGCCGTTGAATGACGGTTGATCCCGCCGTCATGCCGGGCTTGGTCTTGCTTTGGCTTGAACTTGTAGCGCTCGCCGGGGTCGGCTTTGTAGTGGCCCGCCTGGTGCTGGGGCAGACCGACGAGCGAATGGCGCTGGCCCAGGGGCTGGTGATCGGACCGGCGCTTTGGGGGCTGACTGCCAACTTCGTCCTGTACGTTCTCCCGGGGCTCGCCGGGGCAAGCGTGGCCTGGGCCGCCGTGCTGGTGCTGGGAATCTCTCTGGTTTGGCGGAGTCCCGGTGTTCTTCGTCTGCCGCTGCGTACGGTCGCCGGATTCATGGTCGCCGCACTTGTGCTGTTTTGGGTTGCCCTGGCCAGTCGCCAGCTCATTTCGATAACAGATCCCGATATCCACTTGGGGCTTGCCGCGGCAATTCGCACCGGCGTCTGGCCGCCAACCCTGCCTTGGAACCCCGACCATCACGTCTTCTACCACTACGGCATGGACCTGCTTGTCGGGCTTTTGACGCCGCCGTTTGGGTTGGGGCCCGTCTTCATGATTGAACTGCTGGGTGCCTACGTGTGGACCGCACTGATCCTTGTAGTCGGCACCGCGCTGGTACGCATTGGCGGGTTTCTCGCACTCGCGCTCCTCCCGCTGCTGCTTACGGCCGGCGCGTGGACCCTGGTTCACTACACGGAGCCTCCGGGAATCCTGCAAGTTCCTGTCCTTACCGGCATACCTGGGGCCGGTGTGCGGGCGTCGCTGGCGGACATCTACTGGCCAGCGGTGGATTCGACCGGACTGCCGTGGAACGCCCCGGTCCAGGTGTCACCGCCGAACATTTGGCAACCGTTGTTCGTACTCGCCTATGCGCTGGCCGTCGTTGTGATCACTCACGCCGTGAGCAGCCGCCCGCGGCTGTGGCCAGCCCGCGCAGTTCTTGCCCTGCTCGTGGCGTTTATCGGTCTGCTGGAGGAGACGGTGGCACTAACGGTGCTGCTGCTGTGGGCGGGTCTCGAGCTCATGCAGCTACTGCCGCTCCGACGTGAACGTTCGATCCTTCGAGATCTCGTTGTTCGATCCGCCGTGGGTCCAGGGCTGGCCGCGCTTCTGCTGGCCGTCGGCGGCGGAGTCGTCTCTGGTGTGCTTGCAGGCTCGGTCGGCGGTGGTTTGAAACTAGGGTGGATCGCCGACCCTGAAAGTCGCCGCCTGCTGACTTTCGTTGAGTCCTTCCCGGGCGGCGTGGGCGTGCTGGAAATCGGTCTGGTCCCGACCGCGATCGCGGCCGGACTGCTGGCTTGGCGCAACCGCCTTGTTTTGACCCTGGTGGCCGGGTGTGTCGTCTTTCTGCTCGCCGCGCTCACGCTGCATTACGAACCCGCCAGAGACGTGACCCGTCTGGATGGTCACGCCCGCAACTTTGCGCTTCTGGCTCTGCTCATTGCGGTCGGCAGCCGCTTGCCGACCCTGCGCGCGAAATGGCGTCCTATCGCGATTCCGCTCGTTGCGACGCTCGTCATGTGGCCGACAGTCATTGCGCCGGTGCACACCATTGGCCAGGCGCTCAGCCGCGGACCGCAGGTTGCGAACGCCCCCCCGGGTCCGCCCGACGCTCTGTGGAGCTTTCTCGGTCGTTACGCAGTTGCGCGTCCGCCAACGGAAGACGTAGCGGCGTACATCCGTACCCACACGGTCACTGATGCGCGAATCCTCTCGCCCAGTCCAACCGGCCTCTCTGTTGCCACCGGGCGTCCCAATGCCGCCGGCTACGCGCAGTTTGCGCATTACAGCTTTGAGCCGGGGCCTGAATATCTGGACGCAATTCGCTATCTCGAACCGGCGGCCATTCGCCGACGAGGCTTCGATTACATCCATTCGACCGAGGCCTGGCGAGCCCAGCTGCCGGAACGCGCCAGGCACTGGCTCGCCGATCCACGCTTCTTCGAACGGCTCATGGGCGACGGCGACGACGAGCTCTATCGGATCCGGTCTGCATTCCTGAACCTACAATCGGCGGCGACACCCGGTTCGTTTGAAGCCCTTCGCGAAGCAATTCCCGCGTCGTCCACGGTCTACTTTTCGCCAGGGATTCGGCCCTACGATGCCGAGCGCCTGGCCACCCTTCGGGCTGCGGCGGCGTTGTGGCACACGCGACGTCTGGGCGCAGAGCCATCCTCCATTTTGCATCTACAGACGCGGGTTCCGACTGAACCACTGGGATCCATGCTGCCTGACTTTGTGATCACTTCGGCTGTTCTTGCGCCAAGCGCGCTTAGCTCAAACGCACGCCAGCCGATTTGGTGGAACCAGGAACTTGCCGTCTACTCGGTCCGAGGCGACACCGATCCCACCAGATCGCCGCCGCGGCCGATTTTCACCGTACGACTCTCGGATGTTCGTACGGTGACTGGTCAAATAAACTTCGCAGCCAAGTTCACTGATCGCGCACCAGGACATTGGAAGGGACAGGATTGGCTGGTGATGGCTACAGATGCCTCGCCTTGGGCGATTCCGAGCGAATTTGAAGCCGATGGTCAGCGTCACGCCGGCGTCCAGTGGTACGCCGGACAGATCATTCCCGGTCAGAAGCAGGTAGTGCGCACCTATACGTTTGACCCGCATTCGATCAACCTGTCGGCCGGAGACGACGCGGACATCATTGCCGCAGCCCGGTCATCGGGGGAAGCACTGGGACCCGGCGTGTGGACGTTGGCTGTGAGGCTTCGCGACGAATGGTGGGAGGTCGCCATCATTCCTGTGATGAAAATCGTTGTCACCACGGGCGGCGAGGTGCGTTACGAGGTCTACGAAGGCGAACTTGACGCCCGGATTCTTCAGTGATTCTCGAACACTTGGGCCTCGCGCCAAGCAACTGCATTGGTCAGACTGATTCCGTGCTTGACCTCTTTCGGTCACCCAGCGTCAAAGTGACATCAATCTTCTGTGCCGCTTGCCGCTGAAAGGCAGAATGCGCTGCCGCCGACACGCTTGGTGCTAAACAACATGGCTGATCAGCTTTCGGACGAGATTCTTGGGTCGGCCAGATTGGAGATCGACAGGCCGGGCGTGGCTGGCCAGCCAATCTCGTTTCGCATCGTCTATGCAGCCGGCGCGGCCGGGGTGGATGATCGCGGGGCGGTGCGGGTCTCGTGGCGGGCGCAGTCCGGGCTGGGAAGTCCGCAGTTTGCAGATCCGTCCGCGCCTGGCTACCTGGATGTTCGGACCGTGTCGGAGGGCAGCGTGCGCCCGGTGGCGCGCTTCAACGAGCGCGGTCACCGACGTCCGTTCGTTCCGGCGGTCACCGTTCATACCGACGATGGCGGTCTTTGGCCCGGCGATCGGCTGGAGTTGACGTTCGGCGACACCTCAGCGGGAAGTCCCGGCATCCGCGCGCCGGTGGCCGTGGTAAAGGCCCTTGAATTTCAGGTGTCGGTGGACTGCAAGGGTGCGCAGGAGTTTCTGGACCTGGACGGGTTTCTAACGTTTCCGGTGGTGGCGGGGCCGGCGGTGCGGCTGGTGGCGATTGCCCCGAGCGACGTGCAGGCCGGAGAACCGTTTGCGATTCGTACCCGATTCGAAGACGTATGGGGCAATCCCACAGAAATGCCGGGGGCTTCGCTCCAGGTCACGATGTCGGACAGCGACTCCGTGCTGGGGACGGCCGCGGGCGCAGGTCCGGTTATCCCGGTTGCGAATCTGACGCTGGCGGCAACCGGCGTGGTCCGCCTCGAAGTGACCGACCAATCCAGCGGCCTTCGAGCCCGCAGCAACCCGATCCGGGTTGCCGCCGAGCTTCCGAATCAACGTTGTTGGTGGGGCGACCTGCACGGCCAGAGCGGCGAAACCGTGGGCACCAACCCATCGTCGGACTACTTCCACTTCGCCCGCCACCTCGCCTGCGCCGACTTCACCTGTCACCAGGGCAACGACTTCCAGATCACGGATGCCTTCTGGGCACGGCTGCGTCGCGAAGTGGAGGCGATCCACGAAGACGGCGAGTTTGTGTGCTTCCACGGCTACGAGTGGTCCGGCAACACCGAGGTCGGCGGCGACCGGAACGTGATCTTTCGCGGCATCCCCGAGGCCGACGACATTTCGCGCTCCGGGCACTGGCTGATCGAGGACCGCCGGCCGCTGGACCGCGAGCGTGACGCCCTCAACGTGGAAGAGCTGTACGCGCGCTTACACGGGCGCGACGACGTAATGCTGCTGCCGCACGTCGGAGGCCGGCGCGCGGAATTGCGCTGGATCGATCCGAAGCTGGAGCCGGTGGTGGAGGTGCACTCCGCACACGGCACCTCGGAGTGGTTCCTTCAACAGGCGTTGGCGACGGGAGCGCGGGTCGGTTTCCTGGCCGGCAGCGACGACCACATGGGACGACCGGGCGCAACGCGGGCCAACGCGAACGAGATGCCGGTCAACGGCGGCCTCGCGTGCATTCGGGCGGCCGAACTTACGCGCGACGGCATCTGGGAGGGCCTGCACTCGCGCCACTGTCACGGAACCTCGGGTGCGCGAATCCTGGTGGATACCCAGATCGCAGGCGCGCGCATGGGCGCCGATGCCGAAGCTCATGGGAACGTGTCGGTGGACGCCAGGGCAAACGGCACGGCCCCGATCATCGAGATTGCGGTGTATCGCGACGGCAAACCCGTCTATCGATGGACGCCCGCGGGTGACCCGTTACACGTCCTGGTGGCGTGGACGGGGAATCTGCGGATTGCGCGGGGTCGCAAGCAGACCTGGGACGGTGAACTGACCGTTCACGGAACGCGACTCAACCGGGTCGAGCCATTCGCCTTTGACCATCCGGAAGAGGGGCTGACTGGGGCCGACGGGCACAGCGTGCGGTGGACAAGCGAAACGGCCGGGGACTACGACGGGGTGTTGATGGAACTGGCCGCCGCGAGCGATGCCACGATCGAGTTCTGCGCCGAGCCGCTGACGGTGACACAGGAACTGCAAGGAATCGAAGACGGCCCGATATTTCTGGCGGCGGCCGGTCTGGGCGCTCACCTGCGCCTGCAGGCGCTGCCAAGAGATGGCGGTCCGCTGGACACACAGGTGACCTGGACCGACTCCGCACCGCCGGCCGGCGTTCACGCCTACCACGTACGTGTGCTTCAACTGGACGGCCACATGGCGTGGTCCAGCCCCACATACGTCGACATAGCGGAGGACTGACCCACCGCGCATTGTTGACGGATTGGGGCACCGGGACCGACGACGCTGGTTGCTGTGGGGGAGCGTCAGAGTTGACGGGTTCGAGGCCGGTCCCTAGCCTCGGTTCCGCCCGGGTCAACCCGATAGACCGGCGAGGGTGATTGATGGCGGCGGCGCAGGACACGCATCAGGCTTCGCAAGAGACTGAGTTATTCGCCCCTCCGGCGGACTTCGCTGCGGCCGCGCACGTCCCGTCGTTCGAGGCCTACCAGGAGCTGCATCGGCGCAGCCTTGAGGACCCCGAAGGGTTCTGGCGCGAGATTACCGACGGCTTCACCTGGTTCAAGCCCTGGACGCAGCTGCAGGAGGGGAAGCCGCCTTTCGTCAAGTGGTTCGTGGACGGCGAGACCAATATCTCGGTCAACTGCCTGGACCGGCACGTTGAGGCGGGGCGCGGGGACCGGGTTGCCTACTACTGGGAAGGTGAGCCGGGCGACACGCGCGTTGTTACGTATGCCGACCTGCTAACCGATGTTCAACGCTTCGCAAACGCGCTGAAGGCGCAGGGGCTGGAATCCGGCGACCGCGTGGTCCTGTACATGCCCATGGTTCCAGAGCTGCCCGTGGCCATGCTGGCGTGCGCGCGCCTGGGCGTGGTGCACAGCGTGGTGTTCGGCGGTTTTAGCGCCGACGCCATTCGCGACCGAGTCAACGACGCAGGCGCGCGCATGATCATTACCGCCGACGGCGGTTGGCGGCGTGGGCGGGTGATTCCGCTCAAGGGCAACGTGGACGCCGCGCTGGCCGACGACGCTTGTCCCTCGGTCGAGGGCGTGATCGTCCTCAAACGATGCGAGAACGACATCGGCTGGGTCGACGGACGCGACGTGTGGTGGGGCGACGCGATTGCGGGTCAATCCGAGGTGTGTCCACCCGCGCAACTGCCAGCGGAACATCCGCTTTACATCCTGTACACCAGTGGGACGACCGGAAAGCCCAAGGGCGTCGTGCACGCGCAGGCCGGCTACATGGTCTATACCGCGTTGACGTCAAAGCTGATCTTCGACCTCAGAGATGACGACATTTACTGGTGCACGGCCGACATTGGCTGGGTGACCGGGCACAGCTACATCGTCTACGGAATCCTGGCCAACGGAATCAGCGGCGTGATGTACGAAGGCGCACCGAACCATCCGGCGGAGGATCGCTTCTGGGAGATCGTGGAGAAGTACCGGGTGACGGTGTTCTACACGGCGCCCACGGCGATCCGGACGTTCGTGCGCTGGGGTGACCATCATCCGCAGGGACGCGACCTTTCGAGCCTGCGCCTGCTGGGCACGGTTGGCGAGCCGATCAACCCCGACGCCTGGCTCTGGTATCACCGGGTGATCGGCGGGGGGCGCTGCCCGATCGTTGACACCTGGTGGCAGACGGAAACGGGCGGGGTGCTGATTACGCCGCTACCGGGCGCGACGACCCTGAAGCCCGGCTCGGCCACGCTGCCGTTTCCGGGCGTGGAGCCTGCGGTTGTTGGCGAGGACGGCGAGCCCGTGCCGGACGGCCACCGAGGGCTGCTGATCATCAAGCGGGCCTGGCCTTCGATGCTTCGCGGCATTTACCAGGAAGGCTGGGGCCAGCCCGGGCATCCGGGCGAGTACGGCGACAGCGAGCGGCTGATCGAGACCTACTGGGAGAAATTCCCCGGTCGCTATCTGACCGGCGACGGCGCGGTGCGCGATGCCGACGGGTACTACTGGGTGATCGGGCGGGTGGACGACACGCTAAGCGTGGCGGGTCACCGCATCGGTACGGCCGAGGTGGAGAGCGCGCTGGTCAGCCATCCATCGGTGGCCGAGTCGGCAGTCGTGGGCGCGCCGGATCCCATTACTGGTGAGTTCATTTCGGCATTCGTCACGCTGCGCGCCGAAGTGGACGGCAGCGACGAACTGCAGGCCGAGCTGATTGCGCACGTTGGCCAGGTGCTTGGACGCTTCGCGTGTCCCAAGCAGCTACGGTTTACCGACGCACTCCCCAAGACTCGCAGCGGCAAGATCATGCGACGCCTGCTGCGGGACATTGCCGCGGGCCGCGAGGTGGTGGGTGACACGACGACCCTGGAGGACCTTTCGGTCCTCGCCGCGCTGCGGGGGGACGAGGAGTAGCCAGGCACGAACCGTCCATCAGGTCGGACCGCGATAGCTAGCGGCGAACGGACTTTGTGAATACAATCACAACCGACGGCGCGCGTGCGCCCGAGGAGACCGCGACCGCATGACCGGCCGAAGCCCGAGCCGCCGCCTGCTTGGCGTGATGGCTGTGACCCTGCTTGTGGTCGCTCTCCTGGCCTCCTGTGGTGAAAGCCGACCGGTGGCCATGGTGGAGCCGATTGTGGTACCGGTCGTGGCGCAGATCACAATGCCGCCGGATCTAACACCTGCGGTGGCGGTGGAGTCCCCGACGCCGCGCGTGGCCGAAGCGATTGTGGCCGTGACGCCGGTTACGGCCATTCCAACCGCCGTGGCGGTCGCTGAAACTTCTGAACCGGCGGAGTCAGCCGCGACTCCGGCTGCCGTCGTCGCGCTCACCGGAGCTGCCGAAGCCGGACGCCAACAGTTCACGGCCCTGGGCTGCATCGCATGTCATGGCGCCGATTTGAGTGGCGGAATCGGCCCGCAGCTGGCCGGGCGAACGCCCGATGACTTGCCCGAGGAACGCATTCGTTCGCAGGCCATGCAAGGCGGCGCCGGGATGCCCGCGTTCCCGAACCTGTCTGAGCAGGAACTCCAAAACTTCATCGCGTTTATCCGCAGCCAGGCGTAGCCGCGGGCGGTTTTGACTCTCGTCGGCGCAAAGGCAGTTCGGCGTGTTCGGCGTCGCCGTTTTCCGGTCGCTGTTCAACAGTTAACTTGAACGTTTAGACCCGAAGGAGTTGTGCCGATCCGACTTTGTGAATAAGATCACAAAGTCAAGCGGGACAATCCTGCGACGCGGTATCGGCATGACTGATCAGAGCCAGAAGCGCCGATTGACCGGTGGACTTGCGGTGCTGCTGCTGCTCGGAGGCGTTCTGACCTCTTGCGGCGAGAGCCGGCCGGTCGCTACCAGTGCTCAAGCTGTTGTTGCACCGTCGGTGCCGCAGATCACCGTGCCGCCCGGCTCCACGCCAGTGCCGCGCTACGTCGCACCGGATCCATGCAGGGAGCCTGTGGCGATGTCGCCGACGCCCCGAGTGGCGGAGCTGATCGCAAACTCCGCTACAGCGTCCTCGCCGGTAGTGGACGATGAGGATCCGTGCCCCACATCGAACGTTCCGCTCAGCGGACCTGCTGAGGCCGGTCGCCGGCAATTCACCGCCATGGGTTGCATTGCTTGTCATGGCACAGACCTCAGCGGAGGCATCGGGCCAGAATTAAGGAATCGCACCGTTGAGGACCTGTCGGAGGCCCACATTCGCGAACAGGCCAGACAAGGCGGCAGCGGGATGCCGGCGTTTCCAAACCTCTCCGAGCAGGAACTACAGAACTTCATTGCCTTCATTCGCAGCCAGGCGTAGCCGCTTGCTTCACGTCAGGCCGATTCGCCTCTGCCTCCGTCGGCGCTATTGGACTAGGCCGAGTAACCTCGGAGGCGAAGCACGCCCAGGTGGCTCAATCGGCAGAGCAGCGGTTTTGTAAACCGCAGGTTGTGGGTTCGAGTCCCACCCTGGGCTCCAGCGCGGGCCGACTGCCGGCTGCAGTGGCGGCGACGTTCGCGGGTGCAGCGAAGTGCCAGGTGAGTGCCGCACGGCCCCTGCAGCAGAGAGGTTGTCCGCGGCTCTGGGCTAGAATCCGCGCGGCGCGGCGGTAGTCGCCGGCGCCACCTCGTTCGACTCGCGGATCCTGACTGGAGTGCGCTGACGCAGCCCATGCGCGTGCTGGTAACCGGCGCGGCCGGCTTTATGGGAAGCCATGCCGTGGACCGTCTGCTCGACCAAGGTCATGAGGTCACCGCCGCCGACAGCCTGATCGGCGGCTACGTGGAAAACGTCAACCCGGCCGCCGAGTTCGTGGAGTGCGACCTGGCCGACCGCGGGGCGGCGACCGACCTCGTGGAGTCCTCGGCGCCCGAGGTCATCTTTCACTTTGCGGCGGATGCCACGGAAGGGCGCAGCCAATTCACACCGCTGAGCTCCATGGACAACAACGTGGTCGGGTACCTGAACACGCTGGTTCCGGCCATTGCCAGCGGGCTCTCGAAGGTCGTGCTGATCAGTTCAATGAGCGTTTACGGCGCGCAGCAACCACCGTTTAACGAGACCATGCCGCGCCTGCCAGAGGACGTCTACGCCGCCATGAAGGCATCGATGGAGGCCGCAACCGAACACTTGTCGGCGGTGCACGGCTTTGACTATGCGATTGTTCGACCGCACAACGTCTACGGCGAGCGGCAGAACCTGGCCGATCCGTACCGAAACGTGGTCGCGATCTTCATCAACGCGCTGCTCCGCGGCCGCGGCATTCACATCTACGGCGACGGAGAACAGCGCCGCGCGTACTCGTACATCGGCGACGTGAATCCTGCGATCGTCGACGGCGGTCTGAGCGAGCGGTCCAATGGGCGAATCTTCAACGTCGGCTCGTCGGAGGATGTCTCGATCAACCAGCTTGCGGATGTGGTTCGCGACGTTTTCTTTGATGGGGATCCATGGCCGGCCGGCCTGGAGCCGACGTCGATGCCGGCTCGGCCGCTGGAGGTGAAGAACGCCTACTGCGCGCACGATGCAGCTGAAGAGATTCTGGGACTGCGAAACACGACGAGCCTTCGGGAGGGCGTGGAGGCGATGGTGCGGTGGGCGCGCGAGGTTGGCCCACGCGAGCCGGCCTATCTCCCCAACAGCCTGGAGATAGGGAGCGAGCACGCGCCGCCCACCTGGCGTGAACAGTTGATCTGAGTGGCGATCCAGGAGGCGGTCGGCGAACCGCCCCGGCGTGAGTGGGTCCGCTGCGGCTTTCTGCTCCGCCTCGTTGCTAGGGTTCAGGCGGTCTTGGTGAGGGATTGACCCCGAATTCGCCCTCGTAGACCTCGTAGGACACGTCGCCGGCTTGCGATACCACGATCTTCACGACTGGAATGAAGCCGGAGAGTTGATAATCACTTCGGAGCCGCACCGCCAGGATCCAGACGCCCGGCTCCAGTCGATCGCCTGACGAGTCCAGCTGGATCGTGTCCGGCTGCGCATCCCGCAAGCTAAGCGTCACCGCCTGTGGGTCATACTCGTATCGATGCGTGATTGACCCCGGCCTCGGCTTTGCCTGGCCGGCAAACCATTGCACGGCCGGATCGGTTGGCCGGATGCGTGGCAGAGCCCACGGCGAGTCGTCCGCCGGCACCACCAGCCAGTCCTGCCCCGTCCATCCCTCGCCGGACCGCGCGGTGAGGGTGGCGGTGAATGCGATGCGGCCGTCGGACTCACGGGTCTCGCCGAGTTGAATAGAGAATGGCCGCGGTGGTGCCTCGGATACGGGCCCAGTCGTGCCGTTCGGGGCGTAAACGGCGATGTTCTGATTCCAAAATACGGGCCGGCGTGCGGCAGGCTGAAACATTGACGGTGCCAGACGTGATGACGTGACCACGAAGTCCGCCGATTGCCCCCGGAGTGGGGTGGTCCGTATCTCCGCCTGCAGGTGAAGCGCGGCACGATTCGGGGAACCCAACAGGCGCGCATGCGGAAGCACGGCAACGGCACGGAATGTATCAAGCGTCCCGTTGGCGGGCGATAGATAGACCGTCGATTCCGCCGGAATAGCGTTTCGCAGGGACTCGAAGGCAAGAGGTGCCGGTTGGTCATCAAGTTGTAGGAATGCCGGCCGCACCCGAAAGAGCGCTTGCATGTCGTCCCTTATCACAGGTTCGAAGAACTGAGGACTCTCCAGCCAGCGCGCAGCCTGGTCGGGCAGATCGACAGCCCAGTCGTTGGGCGCGTGGACATACGCGATTTCCAACCGCCGAAAGGCCGCTGGTTCCAGGTACCGGAGTGCGTCAAGGTAGCCAGGGCCGGTGTACGGACGGGTGTGCAGAATCTCGGCGAATCCCGACGCGTTTGGACGACCAGTAGCAACGGTTAGGGCATACGGCGCAGGCGAGAGAATCCGAGCGTCAACATTGGTGTTTTCACGAAGCCATTCGGCGATTCGGTCAGACGGGAAGCGTTCCAGCGGGTATCGCCCCATCCACCAGAAGAACTCGCCAAACTCGCTAGGCCCTGGCCTGGCGTTGGCGATCTGGACTCCGTGTCCTATGGCCAGGCCAAGCTTTCGAGCCGGGGCGGCGACGGTTGGCCACGATACAAGAAAGAGCACAAATGCGGCCGCGGCGTATCGCCAGCGCGGACGTAAGGCAGCCAGTCGGACGCTAAGCGCCACGAGCAGTGCCAGGAGCGAGAAGTTGCGTGCGTGTCCATCGAAGCGCCCAATGTCGTGTGGGGCAATGTCGTATCGCAGGACAAGTGCGGCGAGCACAAACGCGCCTGTTGCGGCCACTAGCAATAGGACCAGCCGGTTTCGCCGATCGATCACGGCCGCGATTCCGGCCACGACTATCGACCCAAGGCTCAGGAGCCCCAGCCCCGCGTCCAAAGTCGTAACCGAGCTCACCGCACCGCGACCCCGTGGATCCAAGGGCCATCCCAGCGTCAGTTCGCCGGATCCCGAGCTCCCGGTAAGGATGCCGGTAAAAACCCCGCCGCTCGCGAACAGAATGGCAACGGCCAGCAGCGGGCCCGCCGCCGCGCGCAAGACGGCTGCAGGGTACTGAGTTCGCTTGGGCCGAACGCGCAGTATCGTGGCCCCCTCAGCCAAGATCCAGAGCCCCAGCGCAATGGGGGCGACCGTTTCGTCGAGGAGGCCGAGGAAACCCACCAGGGCGGCGAGCGTGAGCGAAGCCGGCCAACGCCTATGGGCTTCGACGGCGATCCGCTCGAGCGCAACAAACGCGAGACCGTAGGCAAGGGCGAACGATGGCTTCCAGATGTTTGGAGGGACGCCTTGCCGCTCCGTAGGCCACGGGAGTTCGACGGCCGGCCAATACACCTCGGCCAGCGCCGCGCGTACGCCAGCCTCTGGGAGGCCCGTCGGAATGGGACTCTGCAGCAGCGTCGGCTGCTCCCCGAATACCAGCGTCCAGGCGCCGGGCGCCAGAAGGAGCGGCATCAGGGCCAATTTGCCCGCCCATGAGCCACCTCGCATGAGAAGCGCGGCCGTGAGCAGAATCAAGGCTGTCCAGGCGTAGGCGCCGAGAAGTTCGGTCGTGAACGCCAAATCGGGCCCGGTCGGCGGGGTCAAGAGAGCGACGAGAAGGTCGATGCCGTGGTGATAGGCCAGGTCCAAATCAGGATTCCAGCCAAGGGTTGGCGGCCAGCCACCCGCCCGGATGGTGGCTGGAATCATGGTGTGCAGGATGTGGTCTGGGATGATGAGCAGTTGCCGGCTGGCGAGGGCAATCCAGAAGATGGCGGCGCCAGCGAGGCCGAATCCCGCGAGTGTGCGCGCCGGAATCCCCAGGTCAGCTTGCCCGCGCCACGCCAGACCGACCCCCAAGGCCAACACAACAATCCAGCCCGCCAGGGCTCCGGCCATGCCTGGGAACACGTGCAGCAGGAAGTTGACGGCCAGACCCCACAGCGCCAGCCCAATCACCAGCCCCTGCGCCAGTGCCAGCCGGTCGTCGGTTTGCCGCAACGCAACGCGCGCGACGATGTAGCCGATGGCGGCGAGGACGAGCAGTTCGCCGGCGAGCAACAGCAGGCCTGGAATCACTGCGGCGTCGATCAGCATGCGCGGCCGGGTTCCATCGGTCTCACTTCTCGTGACAAGGCGGACGAAGTCATGGCTGCAACGACGCGAGGGGCGAGGCTTGGAGTTCTAGATGCCGGCAAAGCGTGGCCCCGAGAGCGGCGATTCGTAGCCGCTCGGGGCATGCCTTCACGGACACATGGCGTTCGCCTTCGTAGGCCGTAAGCGACGCGTGGCCGGAATCGGTGACCACGATCTCTAGCACCGGGATGATGGCCGCTTGCAGGTATTCGCGCGTTAGCCGCGCTACCAGGACGTAGCTACCCGGCTTCAGTTCGCCTCCCGACGTCGGCGGGACAACAAAGCCGTGGATCGGGTTTTGCACTTCCAGTTGGCTCTTGCTGGCGTCGAACCTGTACGTGTTTGAACTGTCGACGACATCCGGGGAGATCTGGCCGCCAAACCAGCGGGTGCCCACGAGGGTGTATCCGTCGGACTCATACTGGCTGGGTAGCTTCCAGGACGTCGCCTCGATCCGGACAAGCAGCCAGTCCTGCCCCGTCCACTGGTTAGGCGCATGGTTGGTGACGTGCGTGGTGAAGGTGATCTGGGAATCTTCCTGGCGAACGTTCGACAGGCGGACAGTCACCTGATGTCGCGACTGTGGGGGGGCATCCACGCCCACCGCAAGCTCCGCGCGTGTGGCATAGGCCACCGCTGCGTCGTTCCACCAGATGGGGATGAAGTCCACGGTACCGATATCAAAGGACACGTCGCGTTCGACGACCACGATGTCGGGAAGTTGGCCGGCGAGGGGTTCGGTAGGGATGTTGGTTAGCGAGTAGTGAATGTGCGGATCCAGCGTGCCCAAGATCCGGGTGTGCGGCAGCACGGATGCAACGCGGATTGCCGTGAGCGGGCTGGTTGGGGTCGGTACGTTTACCGTGGATCCGTCCGGTACGAGGCGCCGCAGCGCCTCGTAGGACTGGCGATCCGGTAGAGGATTGAGGCGCAGGAACGTTGGCAGAATTCGGTACAGAGCGTCCCGTTCGTCACGCAACAGGAGTTCGAAGAGGTCGGGATCCCGCAACCACGCCTTCGCTCGGTCAGGCAGGCCCTCGACCCACTCTTCGGAGGCATGAAGGTACGTGAAGCCCAGTCGTTGTATCGCCGTTGGTTCGAGAAAGCCAAGAGCGTCTTCGTATTCGGCGCCAGTTACGGCAAACAGATGGATAAGCGTGGGGAAGCCCGACGCATTTGGACGACCGGTTGAGACTGTCATTGCATGCGGCTGCGGAGAGAAAATCCGGTCGTCAATGGACGTCTGGGTCCGAATGTAGGTCGCAATTCGCTCGGAACGCAGGGGCTTGATCGCGGCCCGTCCCATGACCCACTCGGCAAATTCGCGCTCGCCGGGTTGGGCGTTGGTCAGGTGTACTCCGCGACCAACTGCTGCGGCCATGCTGCGGGCAGGGAGAGCGATCGTGGGCCAGACGGCAAGCACCGCCACTGCCGCGAGGACCGCGAGTCGCCAATTCGTTCGAAGGCTTCGCAGGCGAATGCCCAGTCCCACCAGCAATGCCAGCAGCGCTAAGTTTCGGGCGTGCCCATCCAGCCGCGTCACTTCGCCAGCCGGTTCGTACCGCAGCACGAGCGCGGCAAGGAATAGAGCTGCGCTGGCGGCGGCGAGTGCCAGGACCAGGTAGTTGCGGCGGGCGAGCAGCACGGCGGCAAGCGCTACTGGAATGACTCCCAGCCCCACCAGGCCAACGCTTCCGGGGAAGGTGGCGAAGGTGCCGAGCGGTCGCCGGCTCCAGGCGTCCGCATGCCAACCGAGCGAAAGGTCCTTTCCTTCGACGCCAGTCAACAGGCTTGTGACAACGCCGCCTCCCGCGGCCAGCAGGATCGCCGCCAAGACCGGACCAGCCGAGGCCCCAAATGAGGCCCTGCGAGTCCCGGCACGTACCCGGTGCGTGCGGCGGAGAGCAATAATTTCGAGAGCGACCCACAGGCCAAGAACGACCAGAGCCACTTCCTCGGCCATGAGTCCCATGAAACCAACGAGAAGCGCCAGCGGCCAGGTGCTCCACCGGCGCCTGGACGCGGCGTCGGCAGCCCGCTCCAACACAACGAGCGCCAATGCATACGTGTGGACGAATGGCGGCTTCCAAACGTTGGGAGGTGACGCCTCGCCCGGCCACTCCCACGGCAAGGAAACTGACGGCCAGTAAACCTCGGTCAGCGTGGCGCGGATTCCCGCCGTTGGAATCCCAGCCGGAATGAGGACCCGGGCAATGTCTGGCGGCTGCGTGTACCAGATGAGCGACCACGCACCGGCCGTCAGAGCTAACGGCGCCAGAACGAGTGCGCCTTTCCCGCCGTGCCGCAAGAGCACGGCGGCAATCACCATGGCGAAGCCTGTCCAGATGTAGGCGCCCAGGATTTCGGTCGTGAAGGCAAGATCCGGCCCCGCCGGCGGGGTCAACAACGCGATCAGCAGGTCCACGCCGTAGTGATATGGAAGAGGTTGGTCAGGAATCCACGAAAGCACTGGTGGGAACTGGCCGACGCGAATTGTTGACGAAATCGCCAGGTGAATGTCCTCATCCGGAATGCTCAGCAGCTGCCGACAGGCCAAGGCAGCCCAGAAGAGGCCAAGAGTGGCGAGGCTGAATCCGGCGAGCGTGCGGGCTGGCACGTGGAGACTGTGCGCGGAGCGGCGGGCCAGCGCGGCGGTAAGAACGAGGGTGAGGCTCCAGCTGGCGAGCGAGCCGGCCTGCCCGGGAAAGAGCTTCAGGATGAAGTTGGCCAGAAGCCCCCAGAGCGCCGGCCCGATGACCAGACCCTGCGCGAGGGCCAGGAGGACATGGCGTTGGTGAAGGGCGACGCGGGCGACCACATAACCGAAGGTGGCTAGGACGAGCAATTGGGCGGCTAGGAGCAGGAGGCCAGGGAGAACGGAAGGGGCGAAGGTCATTCAGAGCCCCGATGCGGCGGCGTCATCGTCGGCGTTGACGGGTGGGCCGATGGATCGGCCATCCGCGGCGAGGCGGCGGCAGGAGTCTGTGGTCTTTGCGCGCGTGTAAATCAGGAGTCAATGTCAGCGCCGGGTTGCAACAGGCACACGTTATCCGACGTGCTGCGGTCCGCAGCGACTGTCAGATGAGCCCGAGTACGACTTGCAGTACGGACGCATGGGTGCACGTCGGTCCGGATCAGCGATTCGGGGTCTTCAAACGGTCGACTGTGGGTGGCATCGGATTTTCGTTGGTTGCCTAGCGTCGTATCCGTCTACAGGCAACCTGGGCCAATTGCACGGCCTTGCCTTGTTGCGCAAATAAAACCTTGGCGCCTGAGCCTACGAGGACGACGTGGGCTTCGCAGTCGCCATGAGATTGCGACACCCAGGAGTCTGCTGCATACGCTCAGGACAAGGATTCAGGGCCGCGCTTCGTTCACCGGAATAGGCGTTGTATGTCACCTGCCCGGCTTCGGACACCACGATCTTCACTATCGGGACGACCGCCGCCTGCAGGTAGTCCCGGCGCAGTCGCACGGCCAGCACCCATGCGCCTGGTGTCAGCCCGTCGGCGGATTGGAGTACGGGAGCGAGATCGCCGGCGGCGTTCCGTACGGCCAACGTGCCCGCGAGCGCGTCGTACTCGTATCGGCGAACCTCCATACCGCCGCTGGGTCCGATCTGTCCGGGAAACCACTGCGCGCCTATGAGGGTGTAGCCATCATCCTTTCTGTGGATCGGCTGGTCCCACGGCGGGTCGTCCACCTCAACCACCAGCCAGTCCTGGCCGGTCCACTCCCTGGGGGCTCGATCGGCGAAGGCCGCGGTAAACGTCACTCGATTCTCGTCCGTTCGAAAGTCCGAGAGACGAACGGCAAAGTCAGTTCCAGCAGGTGGTGGGTCGATAGCCGGAGCAATGGACGGATTCGTCGCATAGGCGATTGCGACTGAGTTCCACCAGACCACCGGATACCCATGGTCGCCCGGGTCGAGGTATAGGTCGCGGGCGAAAACGACGACATCGGGCGCAGGGGCACCCGTTGCCTCATTGGGAATGTCACCCAGGGGGTGGATCGCGGAAGCGTCGATCGTCTCCACGAGTCGGGCATGCGCCAGTGTGAACGCCAGATGCAGCTTGTCGTGGAGCTGCAGACCCTTGGTCAGATACACGGCGGCCGACACTGGCACGGCCTGTCGCAGGGCTTCGTACGATTGGGGCGTCGGCTTCATATCCAGGCGCAAAAACGCTGTCCGGATACGGTACAGCGCATCGGTGCCGTCTCGAATGACAAGTTCGAAGAGGTCGCGATCGTTGAGCCGGAGCTTGGCTTTGGTGGGCAGGCTGGCGACCCAGCTATCCGTTGCGTGCACGTATGCGAAGCCAAGACGCCTGATCGCTGCGGGTTCGAGATAGCGAATAGCGTCCTCGTACGCGGCCCCCGTTCTTTCTCTCAGGTGAAGAAGCCCTGCGAATCCTGAAGCGTTCGGACGCCCGGTGGCGATAGACATCGCCGCTGGATACGGCGACAGAATGCGCTCATCGACTCCCGTGTGGTCGGTCACGTACCTGGTCACGGCCATGGTGGCGAAGGGGCGAAGTGAAGAGCGCCCCATTCGTGAGAATTCACTGCCGAACGCCTGGTGTTCTGGATGAGCGTTTCGAAGCTGGACCCCGCTTACAAGACTGTGGCGAATGTTGCGCATGGGCGACACCAGGGTTGGCCAGGCGACCAGGCCGACAATCAATAGCACTGACACAGTGCGCCAGTGCGCACGCAGAAGTGAGAGGCGGGTGGCGAGGGCGATCAGCAGGGCAAACAACCCGAAATTACGGGCGTGACCATCCAGTCGAATGAGATCTAGCGTCTCCTTGTACTCCAGCATAAGGCTGGCGAGCATGAAGACGACACCGCCCACGGCAAGGGCCGGAATGAGACGGTCTTTTCGACTCAGCACGAGCGCAAGGGTGGTGACGGCCAACGGGCCGAGGCCAAGGACACCGAGGCTGCCCGGCAGCGATTCGGCGGACCCAATTAGCAGGCGATTATTGGGATCATCAATCCACCTGAGCGCGAGGGTGCCTCCCGCCGACCCTGCCAGCAGACCTGAAATCACCCCCCGCCCAAGACCAGCAGCAGCGTCGCTGCGATCAGCCCCAGGGTCGCGCCCTTCGCCATTTCGAGATCCCTGATTCGGCGCGGTCGAGCCGCAATCACGCGGGCTGCTTCGACCATGGCCCACACACCAAGCGTTACGGCGGCCACGGCTTCTTCCAGTAAGCCCAGAAAGCCGACGAGCCCGGCAAGCGTTAAGGGCATGAGCAAGGGGGACGGCTGCCGGTGGGCGGTCACGCGCTCCAGGACGATGAACGCAAGCGCATAGCCAAGAGTGAAGAGGGGTTTGAAGACGTTTGGCGGAGTGGCCTGCGGCTCCGGCAATGTCCACGGCCACACTGAGGCTGGCCAATAGACGTTGCCTAACGAGGTTCCGGCTCCGAGTTCTGGGAAGCTCGTCGGAACCGGTAGTCGAAGGACCACTGGTTCCACGTCAAAGACCAGTGTCCAGGCCCCGGCAGTCAGTATCAATGGCGTAAGCGTGAGCCAGCCGACCCAGCCACCGCGCTGCCTGATCGTTGTACCGATGATCATGGCAAGGCTGGTCCACGCGTACGCACCCAGCAGTTCGGTGGTGAACGCCAGGTCCGGGCCGACGGGCGGCGCCAGGCGAGCCGCCAGTAAGGCTGCCCCGTAGTGGTAGGGAACCGGCTGCCAGGGGCTCCACGGTATCGCCGGCGGCCAACTGCCAGCCTGTATCGAAGCGGCCAGCCCCAGGCGCATGGGCGCGTCGGGCGTCATCAGAAGCTGGCGGGCGGCCAGCGCTACCCAGAACAAGACGAGTACAGTGGCGGCAAAGACAGCGACCTCGCGGGGCGGCATTCGCCACGCGTTCGGGGTTCGCCATACCAGCCAGGCCCCAAAGGCCAGGGTCGCTAACCAGGAGCCGACGGTGCCCGCCGGCCCCGGAAGCGGGTAGAAGAGAAAATTGGCGACCAGCCCCCAAATGGCAGGGCCGATGACAAGGCCCTGCGCCAGGGCCAGGGGGGCGTATGGCTGGCGCAGGGCGACGCGGGCGACGATATAGCCGACGACCGCCAGCGCCAGCATCTCCAGCCCCAGGAGCAGCAATCCCGGAAGCACACCGGGGTCAACGGTCACGCGGGCACTCTAATCGCGAGTCACATTGAGACGTGCGCCAGGCACAGCTCCTGACTGTGCTCAAGGATTCGCCGGAAGCGTTCGGTGCACGGTGTCTCTCCACCTAGGCTTTGCGGGGGTTCGCATGTACGGCCCATTGGGCGGGCGAGTGTACGCAGGGCGTTCTGGGCGAGGCGTGTGCTGCGCCTGGTCGGAAGCGTGGGTTCACCGGTAAATCGCCATCGCCGGATCAGTTTCCAGTCGCGAGTTTCCGGCACGAATCCGTGTGTAACAGCCGTTTGGGGCATGCGTTGACTGCGGCGCGGCGTTCGCCCTCGTAGACCGTGTAGGTCGCCTCCCCGTCGGCGGAGACTCTCACCTGCAGAACCGGAATGACTGCTGCTTGCAGAGAGCTGTGCTGAAGCCGCACGGCCAGCATCCATAGACCTTGCGTGAGGTGGCTGCCCGCGGACTGAAGGAGTTCGGTGGGATGACCGACGACTCCGGCTGACAGGGTGCCCATCAACGCATTGAAGATGTACTGCCGGCGAATGCGGCCGCTATCAGGATCTATCTGGCCAGGAAACCAGAGTTTGCCCACAAACGTATATCCATCGTCTTCGACGGGTACTGCCCAGGATCCGGACGCGTCTTCCATTTGAATGACGAGCCAATCCTGTCCCGTCCACTGCGCGGCCGCCATATCGACGGGAGTTGCGCTGAATGCGACATGGTCGTTCTCTGCCGTCACATCCGATAGTCGTAGGGTAAAGACTCGGTCAGGTTGTTCCAGATGTGGCGGCGGCTCGATGGTTGGCACGTTGCCAGGGCGAGTGATCAGGGCAATGGCCTCCTCGTTCCACCACACGGTCGACCACCCGTGAAGGGAAGCATCAAGGGGGAATTCCCGCGAAATAACCACGATATCCGGGCGGCCGGCGTCGGCCGGCTCGGTTTGGAGTTTCGTCAGTAGATGCACAGCTGACGTGTCCAGGTGACCCAGGAGTCGTGCGTGCGTCAGCACGGTGGCTATCCGAACCCTTGGAATTCCCTGGACACTCTCCGTCAATAGCACCGTGGCGGAATCGGGAATCGCCCGGCGCAAGGCTTCGAACGACCGGGGGTTCGGGGACGGGTCCAGATCGAAGAAGGGCGGTCGGATGCGATACAGGGCATGGAGGCCATCGCGGACCAGGAATTCGAACAGCCGGGGATCCGCCAGCCGGCGTTTCGCGGGATCGGGGAGTTTAGAGATCCAGGCGTCCGTCGCATGAACGTAGGCAACGCCCAGTCGCCGAACGGCCGACGGCTCCAGGTACCGCAGCGCGTCCAGGTATTCGGGACCCGTTCGCCAAACGATGTGCAAGCGACCCGCAAACCCTGAGGCGTTCGGGCGGCCCGTGGCCAGGGTTAACTCGCTGGGGTGGGGCGATAGGATGCGGGCGTCAGGGCGCGTGTGATCGCGAATGTAGTCGACGACTCGGTCCCGCGCGAGAGCTCCGGTCGGGCGTACGTGCAGCGGCGGCGGCGGCTCCGGGATACACCTCGTGATTTGGTCGGGCGCGAGCCGTTCGATCGGCTGGCGGCCGATTCCGGCGACGTACCTCAAGGAGGATTGTTTCGTCGGCTGCATCTCGGCGTTAGACAGTGTGATGCCGTGGCTGACTTGAAAGCCGAGTGTGCGGAGCGGAAGCGCAACCGTTGGCCAGACAATGAGCGCCACGAATAGTGCGCTCGCAAGGAGCCGCCGATGGGCCGACAGCGTGCCCAGGCGGAAGGAAACCGAAGCCATCAGTCCGAGCAGCGCCAGGTTGCCGGCGTGTCCGTCCAGTCGCGTGTCGGTCGCGACGGCGAAGTCAGGCTTGAGCAGGGCGCCTGCAATCAGGAAAACGCTGCTGCCGGCAGCCAACGCCAGGATGAGGCGATCTCGCCAGGCCAGCGCCACAGACGCGGCAGCCAGGATGGCCGGACCGAGGCCCAGCAGCGCCAGGCCGCCTGGCAAGAGGTCTAACGAAACCGGCGATCGTCGATTTGCCGACTCGGCAATCCAGCCGACGGTCAGGCCACTCTCGATCGTTCCCATGAGGGCACCAGTGAGCACGCCGCCACCGAGTGCCAACAACACTGCGGCCGTGACCGGGCCCACAGCCGCGCGCCATGCACATGCCAAGGCTTCGCTGCCCTGGCGCTGGGCCTGCGCAATACGCACTATCTCAAGCAAGCCCCACACGCCCAGCGTGGTCAGCGCCACGGACTCCTCGATCAGTCCCTGGAAGCCGACGAGGGCGCCAAGGATCAGAGCCGAACGCCAGGCCAGTGTTCGCGCGGATCCAGTGACACGCTCGAAGACGATGAGCGCCAGTGCGTAGGCAAGCGTGAAGCGCAGAAGCCAGATGTTGGGCGGGGCGGCGTGGGGCTCGGGCCAATCCCATGGCCACTCCATGGACGGCCAGTAGATGCCGGTCACTGAGGCGCGGAATCCAGCCCCGGGCACGTCGGCAATTGCTGGCACCTGGATGAGGGCCGGAGCTGTATTGAGCAGCGGCGTCCAGGCGCCGGCGCTTAACAGGAGCGGCGTTACGACAAATGCCCCCACCCAGCTCCCGCGCTTGAGCGCCCACGTGCCGACCAGAAGCGCGAGACTGGTCCACGCGTAGGCATCCAGGACTTCGGCTGTAAACGCGAGATCCGGCCCGGTGGGCGGCGCCAGCATCGCGACGAAGAGCTCTGTGCCGTAGTGGTAGGGAATGGCCTGCCAGGGGCTCCACGGCATGACCGGAGGCCATACGCCAGCCTGTATTGGGGCCGCCAGCCCAAGGCGTATGTGGGCGTCGGTCACGATAAGCGTCTGACGGGCGGCCAGAGCGACACCAAAGGTGGCCAGCGCCGCCGCGGCGAATCTGGCGCATGTGCGCCAATTGGCTCGCAGTGACCAGTGCCTGCCCCGCACCAGGAAGAGTGCAAGTAGTCCGAGAAGTAACCAGCAAGCCAGCGCCCCTGTCCGCCCCGGCAGCGGATGGAGGAGGAAGTTGACCAGGAGACCCCATACGGCCGGACCGATGGCTAGCCCCTGCGCCAGGGCCATGCGGTCGTCCGTCTGACCCAGACAGACTCGGGCTAAGACGAAACCGACTGCTGCGAGCGCCAACAACTCTGCTGCTAGGAGCGCGAGACCTGGGAGCACCGTCGGGTCGATCGTCATTCAGGAATTCTTGGGGGAATAGTGATCGACGCCTCGAGGCGTCCCTTCGTTTGGGTCTCGCGCCTGTACATTCGCCAAAGGGTCAACTATCCGATGCCACTCGCCGACATGAGTCGGTGTTCTGGAGACGCTGCGGACAAGGATCGACCGCGGCTTCGCGATCGCCAGGAAAGGTCTCGTAGGAGACACCACCGTCCTCGGCAACCATGATTTTCACCACTGGCACGATCGCGGCTTGCAAGTGGTTGTGTCGCAGTCGTACGGCCAGCACGTACGTTCCTAGGGTCAGGCGATCTCCGGATGATGGCAGAACGTCCAACGTCCCATCCGGGCCTTGTACGGCTAGGTGTTGGGTGTTTCCGTCAAACACGTAACGATGCCTGGTGGGCCTGCCGGACGGGGTGATTTGGCCCGCATACCAGCGCGCGCCCACTAATGTGTACCCGTTGGGGGCGTAGCTGGTGGGCAGCGACCGGGGGCTGGGATCAACCTCGATCAGCAGCCAGTCCTGCCCCGTCCATTGATTGGAGGCCTGGTCCATGAAGGTGGCGGCGAATGCGAATCGGTTCGCGATGCGGCCGACATCCGAGATCCGAACGACAAAGTTGGTTTCAGGCCGAGGCGGTGGGGCGATGGCCACGGCGCTCGGGCTGGTGGCGTAGGCGATGGCCGTTTGATTCCACCAGATGGGTGGAAAGGTGTGCGTGCTGGCGTTCATGGCGCGATCGCGGGCCACGACAAATACGTCGGGTGGCGATTCGCTTGCCGGGTTGATCGGGATTTCGGTCAGGAGATACAGGTTTGATGGGGTAAGGGATCCCGAGAGCCTGGCGTGCGGCAGCGACGCTGCGATGCGCAGCGCCGGAATGCTCTGAATCCCTGCCGAAATCTGGACGTTCGCCGAGCTTGGTACGACGTGTCGGAGGGCTTCGAACGACTGCGGAGTTGGCGCGGGCTGCATTGCTAGAAACGCGGGTTCAATTCGGTAGAGCGTGTGCCGGCCGTCGCGGAATACGGGTGTAAAGAACCCTGGGTCCGCCAGCCAGGCTTGGGCAAGACCAGGCAGGCCAGCAATCCAAGCTCGGGTGGCGTGCACGTAGCTGAATCGAAGCCGTTGAATCGCCGTTGGCTCCAGGAATCGAATGGCGTCTTCGTAGTCGGGGCCGGTGAAGGGGAAGAGGTGGACATGGCCCGCAAAGCCGGACGCGCTGGGGCGGCCGGTGTGGATGGACATGGCAATCGGATCGGGCGAGAGGATGCGGGAGTTGACAGTCGTGCGCTCGCGGATAAAGGCTGTGATGCGCTCGGTTGCAAAGGGCTCCACGACGTATCGTCCCATGTGCTGGAGCGACGCGACAGGGTCCGAAGGATGCGCAGGCCGAGCATTGGAAAGCTGGATTCCGCGATCCAGGGCCAGGCGCATCTTTTGGACCGGCGTTGCGATGGTTGGCCATATGATCAGCACGATCAGGCCGCCGGCAGCGACATGGCGCCAGTGCGGACGTAGCGCGCGGAGCCGAGCGCTTATGGCGACCATCAACGCAAGAAGGGCGAAGTTTCTCGCGTGCCCGTCCAGGCGTCCGACGTCGAATTGAAAGGCGCTGAACTGCACGGTTACGGCGGCAAGCACGAATACGCCTGCACCTAGGGACAGTGCCAGGGCAAGCCGCTGACGCCAGGCCAATACGAGTGCTGCGGCTGCAACCGGGATGCTGCCAACGCTCAAAACTCCGATGCCACCACTGAGGGGCTGCAGTAATCCCCACAGTTGGGGCTCGCCGAGGTCTTCGGGCTGTCGAAGCGAGAGCCCCCCCCCGAGCCCGCCGGTCAAGACACCGGTCAATGGTCCGCCACCTGCGACAAGCAAGATCAACGCTAGGGCCGGACCGGTCAATGATCGCCCAGTGTTCGCAAGGAAGGACACGCGGTTAGTTCTACGTTGCACGTTCGGACGGATCGCCAGAACTAGCCAAAGGCCGAGCACCGTAAGCGCGACAGACTCTTCAACAAGCCCGAGAAACCCAGTCAGCAGTGCGAGACCTGCCCGACCGAGCCAGCGCTGATCGACCCCGGCCCCAATGCGCTCCAGGACTACGACGGCCAGCGCGTAGGCGAATGGGAACGGCGGCTTCCAGATATTTGGCGGCGGCGTCTCGAAATGCGGGGACCAAGACCCGGGCAGCTCCAGCGTCGGCCAATACACGCGGCCCAGAGCCGCGCGAAGCCCGGCTTCCGGGATACCCGACGGGACTGTGATACTCAGGAGTGCAGGCGGTTCGCTCACGAGCAGCGTCCAGGTGCCGGCGGACAGAAGCAGCGGTGCTAGGACCAGCGTTCCTAGCCACGTCCCCCTGCTCCTGAGCGTGGTTGCGACGAGGAGAGCGAAGCTGGTCCAAACGTAGGCGCCGAGCACTTCCGAGGTGAGTGCGATGTCTGGACCTGCCGGGGGCAGCAGCAGCCCAATCAGGAGATCCACTCCGTAGTGATACGGCACGGGAACCCCCGGATTCCAAGGCAATTCCGGCGGATAGACGCCAGCCCGAATTGCGGCGGACAGCGTCAGGTGGATGCCGGGGTCCGGAATGGTCAGTAACTGCCGGCCGGCCAAAGCGATCCACGACAGGGCCAGCGCTGCCGCCACGAACCCTGCCAACGTGCGCGGCGACAGGCGAAGCTTGGACCCCACCCGCCGGGCCAGTCCGATCGCCACGGCTAGCACAACTACCCAACCGGCAAGAGCTCCGGCCATCCCCGGGAGCACGTGCAGGGCGAAGTTGACAACGAAGCCCCAGAGGGCCGGACCGACAATGAGTCCCTGCGCCAACGCCAGACGGGCGTCGGTCTGCCGAAGCGTCGCGCGGGCCACCACATATCCAACGGCCGCTAGGGCCAGCAATTCGGCTGCCAGGAGCGACAAACCTGGAACTACCGACGGATCAACGGTCATTCAGCCAGCCTCGACACGTGGGCAGCTGATTCCAAGGCGGGGCGAGGAATGCCTGGTGGTCAGGACATGGGTTCGCTGGTGCACGTCCGGACACATTAGCGATTCACGGCTTCTCGCTGCATGCCCGTGGCTACCGTCAGGATGCACCGTCGGCGGTTCGGCTCGGGATCGGTGCGTGCGCGACCGTGCACGAAACCTATGGTCGCGGCCGGCTGGAGATAACGGATTAGAGTGCGCGGACCTAGGACGACGCAGACGCGACGCTTGACAACAGCTTGCGGCAGGCGTCCGTGTGCTGCATCCGCTCAGGACAGGGGTTCAGGGCCGCACCCCGTTCGCCCGAGTAGGCGGTGTACGTCACCTGGCCGGACTCAGATACCACGACCTTCAAGGCGGGGATGACCGCCGCCTGCAGGTAGTCTTCTCGCAGTCGCACGGCCAGTACCCAGACGCCCGGCTTCAGGCCGTTGGCGGATTCATGGACGCGAGCCTGATCGTCGACAGCATCTTGTATGGTCATCGTGCCGGCCAGCGCGTCGAACCTGTACCGGCGGGTCTCCGTGCGCCCGCTGGGTCCAACCTGGCCGGGATACCACTGCGTGCCAACAAGGGTATAGCCGTCATCCTCGTACTGGATCGGCGTTGCCCACGGCGTGTCCGCCACCTCGAGCACGAGCCAGTCCTGGCCAGTCCAGCGCGTGGGGGCGTTGTCGGTGAAGGTCGCCCAAAACGTCACGTGACTTACACCCGGCCGAACGCCCGAAAGCCGAACTGCGAAGTCAGGTGCCGCAGCAGGGGGCGGGACGACTGCAGGGGCGATGGATGGGGCGGTTGCGTAGGCGATTGAATCAGGGTCCCACCAGACAGCCGGATACCCGTGGTTGGCCACGCCGAGCGCCAGATCCCTGGCGACGATGATCACATCGGAGTCCCACGTGCCGGGTGGCTCGATCGGAAGGCCCGGTAGCAGGTGGAGCCTGGATGTGTCTAAGGTTCCCGACAGTTTGGTATGCGACAAAACCGACGCCATACGTAGCTTGTTGAGGCGCTGGAGTCCGGCAGTCAGATACACGGTTGCAGATCTCGGAATGGCCTGCCGCAGGGCTTCGTATGACTGCGGCGCCGGTATCGGGTCTAAGCGCATGAAGGCTGGCTGGATACGATACAGGGCGTGACTGCCTTCGCGAACCAGCGGTTCGAAGAGTGAGGGATCGTTAAGCCAGCTCTTGGCTCGGGCGGGCAGCGTCTCGATCCAGGCGTTTGTGGCATGGACATAGGTGAATCCCAGCCGCCCAACAGCTGCCGGCTCTAGGAAGCGACGAGCGTCTTCGTACTCAGGACCAGCTCGTTCCACATAGTGCAAATACCCTGCAAAACCCGAGGCATTTGGTCGGCCAGTCGCTAGCGTCAACTCACTTGGGTGCGGAGAGAGAATCCGGGCGTCCCCCGGCGTCTGCTCTTGGATGTAGCGAACCACCTGATCGTGTGCCAGCACGCCGGTGGGTCGGGTATGCAGCGGTGGCGGCGGACTGGGCATGTAATTGACGACTTGGCTGGGTGTGAGGCGCTGGACGGTCTGACGCCCAATCCCGGCGGAGTAGAGCGCTATGTCTCGTCCATGAGGATCGGGCTGGGCGTTTGCCAGCTCGAATCCGTGGCTCACCTGAAAGGCCAGGGTTCGAACCGGGAGAGCGACGGTCGGCCAGACGATGACGGCGCCAACCAGGGCACAGATCGGGTAGCGCCAACGTGGCTTTGCCGTTCGCAGGCGTACGGCGGCCGCGACTAGAAGCCCGAAGAGCGCGAAGTTGCCTGCGTGGGCGTCCAGGCGCGCGACGTTTCGGGGCGCCGATTCGTACCCTAGCGTGAGAGCGGCGAACAGAAGCACGCCAGCGCCGGCCCCGAGCGCAATGACGAGACGCTGACGTACTCCCAAGAGGATCGCGGTGCCAGCCAAGATAGCCGGACCAAGTCCCAGTAGCGCCACCCCTCCTGGACGAAAGTCCGCGAGTGCCAGCGGACGGAGGCGGGCCGAGTCGGCAGCCCACCCAATAGTTACGTTGCCTCCCGCCGGTCCTGTAAGCAGCCCCGTCAACACGCCACCGCCGAATGCCAGCAACAAGCCCGCTGAAACAACACCAGCGGCCGCGTGGACCAGGGTCCGTGTACGGTCCGGCCGGGCTCGCACGAGTCGGGTAATTTCGATTAGGCTCCACAGTCCCAGGATGGTAAGTGCGAGGGCTTCCTCCACTAGACCTAGAAAACCCACCAGCGCAGCCAGGGTCAAAGCCGACCGCCAGGGAAGCGCCTGTGTTGATTGGGTCATGCGTTCCAATATCGTGAGTGCCAGCGCGTAGCCGAGGGTGAATCGAAGAAACCAGATGTTGGGCGGGGCGGCGTGAGGTTCCGGATAGGGCCATGGCCACTCCCGCATCGGCCAATACACGTCAGAAATCGAGGCTCGAATACCGGCGTCCGGCGTGCCGCTTGGCATCGGCAGTTGCAGGAGGGCTGGAGACGTGCCCTGGAGTTGTATCCAAACCCCGGCGGACAGCAAGAGTGGTACTAGGAGAAAGAGGCTTGTCCAGCCGCCGCGCTGGAGGACGGTGACGCCAACCAGCATGGCCAGACTCGTCCAGGCTGCGGCGTCGAGAAGTTCTTTGGTAAAAGCCAGATCCGGCCCGGCTGGTGGGGCCAAAAGACCGACGAGCATGTCGGTACCGTAGTGGTAAGGGACTGGCTGCCAAGGACTCCACGGAAGGATTGGCGGCCATACCCCGGCCTGGATGGGAGCAGCCAGCCCGAACCGAATGAACGCGTCGCTGACTATTAGCGTCTGGCGAGCGGCAAGGGCGACAGCAAAGACAGAGAGCGAAGCCGCCGCGAAGCTGGCGGCCGCAGTTCGGTTGATCGGCAACTCCCTGCGTCGCCGCCAGCCGAGCCACAACGAAGGTGCGAGCAGCAGCACCCAAGTCAGCAGTGCACCAGCTCGGCCAGGCACGGCGTGCAGAACGAGACTGGCGGTGAGACCCCAGAGCGCAATGCCTATCGCCAACCCCTGTGCCAGGGCCATCAAGTGGTCGTCCTGGCGGAGGGCGACTCGCGCGACTCCGTAGCCGACTGCTGCGAGCGCCAGCAGTTCGAGCGCCAGCAAGAGCAGACCAGGGACGACAGTCGGGTCGAGAGTCATTCAGTCAGCCCTGGATTGCGAGTCATCCCGAGAACGGAGTGTTCGGGTAGAAGTCCCATCACGATTCGCCGCACCGTAGGCATCAAATCAACCGGCAAGTGTGGGGTCGTACATGCAGGCGGGACGTGCGACGACACCAAGGGGTAAAGGCTGTAACTGGCAGGTACGCTCTCCTGAACCAGTACCGCTCGGCCCCGTCTGCAAAGCCCGCCTCATGTGTCAAAGTGCAGCCTCTGATTCGCCCCACATGTTAGGCGCGGCCCACGTTTGCGATCCGGTAAGGAGTCTTGCCGACCTGTTCGAGCCATGGCCGGACGGCACCGTGTTCGTGTCCAAGTCCTTTGAAAAGCGAGAGTGTGGCCCGCATACCGTGACTGCGTTTTGATGCCACGTTCGTTATCTTCAGTGACGTTTGCCATAACCACGACCTGAGATGTGTGGAATCGCAGGGATTCTCCGGCTTGACGGGCGCAGGCCCGACGATTGGCTTGCCCTCGAGGCGATGAGCGAATCGCTGATCCACCGGGGCCCTGACGGACACGGTTCATTCGTTCGCGGCCCGGTGCGGCTGACCATGCGTCGCCTCAGCATTATCGATCTGCAGGGCGGCGATCAGCCGATGTCGAACGAGACGGACACGGTTCATGTGGTGTTCAACGGAGAGATTTACAACTTCGCCGAGCTGCGCGAATCCCTGGCTGGCTACGGGCATCGATTCCGGACACGCTCCGATACTGAAACGATTGTCCATGCCTACGAGCAGTGGGGCGACGACTTTGTCACCCGGTTGAACGGCATGTTCGCGATTGCGCTCTGGGATGAACGACAAGAGCGACTGTTGCTAGCGCGAGACCGTGCTGGGATCAAGCCGCTCTACTTTGCCCACACGAACGGCGCGCTTGTCTTTGGTTCCGAACTCAAGGCCGTAATGAGAAGTGGCCTGGTCCGGCGCGAGCTGGACTATGAGGCTCTTGGCCAGTACCTGTCGCTCGAGTACATTCCAGCCCCGGCCAGCATTTTGCGCGGCGTGCGAAAGCTGAGGCCCGGGCATTTGCTGACCGCTTCCACGAGTGGCATTCGAGATCGTGCGTACTGGGACTTGTCCCTGGAGCTGTCGGAGAGCAATCCGATGCCAGGCGACGAGGCTGACCATGTCCGTGCCTTCGGCGAGGCGCTGCGACGGTCAGTCGCGCGGGAAATGGTCAGCGACGTTCCTGTTGGCGTGCTGTTGAGTGGCGGTATCGATTCGAGCACCGTCGCAGCCTTCATGACGGAAGCCGCCAACGAGCCAGTGCAGTCCTTCTCAGTGTCATTCGCTGAACGGTCCTTTGACGAGAGCAGGTTTGCACGGCAGGTCGCCTCGCATCTGGGAACGGTGCACCATGAGCTTCGAGTTGCTCCAGTCGATCTGCTGGAGGCGTTGCCGACGATTACCGCGATTGTCGACGAGCCATTCGCCGATCCTTCAATCGTCCCCACGTATCTGGTCAGTCGATTTGCTCGGCGGCACGTGAAAGTAGCTCTCGGCGGGGATGGCGGCGACGAAATGCTGGCGGGGTACTCCACCTTGCAGGCCCATAGGCTGGCGCCGCTGTACCGAGCGCTACCCGCGACCTTCCGGCGCGCTGTGGTGGAGCGCGCCGCGGCGCGTCTTCCGGCGTCGCCACGCTACCTGGCGTTTGACTTCCTGCTCCGTCGGTTTATTCAGGGAGCGGATTCCCCACCCTGGCGCCAGCATCAGATGTGGACGGGTTCGCTCTTCGGCGAAAGTAAGGCTGCGGTTCTACAGCCTGATGTCAGGTGTGCGATCAATGAAGGCAGATTTGAAGCCAAGTTAGAGGATACGGCAGCTGCCAGCGGTGCTAGACATCCGCTGAACCGAATCCTGTATCAGGATTTCAAGCTCTATCTGGAAGGCGACATTCTCGCCAAGACCGACCGAGCCAGCATGGCGAGTTCGCTGGAAACGCGCGTACCATTTCTCAATCTCGACGTCCTGTCACACCTGGAGCGAGTTCCCGTAACTCTCAAGTTGCGCGGGTTCACGCGAAAGTACATTTTGCGGAAAGCCGTAAGCGGCCTGCTTCCAGACAGTATTATCAATCGTCGAAAGCGGGGCTTCAGCATTCCGGTCGCGGCCTGGTTAAATGATGAACTTCGTGGTCTTGCAGATGAGTACCTCAACGAGTCCAGGTTGAGTCGCGAAGGCATATTCAACCCCTCGGAAGTATCGATGCTGCTTGGCGAACACTCGCGCCGAGTTCGCAACAACGCCAAGAGCATTTGGACCATTCTCATGTTTCAGATGTGGCGCGAGCGATGGCTCGACGCTTCGTAAGCAACTCAGTTAGGCGACCCAGCGAAGCGCCGAATTAGGTCCAGTGCGCACCATTGCGTCGCGAGACGATGACACGACCGCAAGTCCATGCGTCCAGGTTCGACACGCGCGTGTTCGGTCAGATTGAGGACGCTGTCGGATCCCTGCTCGCAATGTCGGGGCCGGAAGTGAGACTTGACGCCACTCGAGGCCATGAAGGTCAAGGTCGTGAGGCGCTAGTCATGGGCGCTACGACAATTGGGCGGCTCCTCACTTCGAGTCCACCGTTCCGGGTCACGCTGCCAGCCAGCCCCCGTCAACTGGAACTACGACGCCGGTCAGGTAGGCCGAAGCTGCAGAGGCCAGAAAGACCGCAGTCCCAGCCATGTCGGCGGGCTCTCCGTGACGGCCTTGCGGAATCCGACTCATGAGCCAGTTCCGCGTGACCGGATCTTCGAAGCGAGGGCGCGTGAGTTCCGTGAAGACGTATCCGGGGGCGATGGCGTTGACTGTGATTCCGGTCTGAGCAAACTCGACCGCCAGCGCTTTCGTCAGCTGAGCGACTCCGCCTTTGGTAGCGCCGTATACCGAAACCTGCGCAAACCCCAGGAATGAGGTGAGGGAGGCGGTGTTTATGATTCGTCCGTAGCCGTGCGGTTCCATCAGGCGGATACCGTGCTGGCAGGCGAAGAACAAACTTCGAAGGTTGAGGTCGGCCACCCTGTCCCAGTCGGCCGGTGTGATTTCCAACAGCGGCTTACGAAAGCCGGTGCCCGCGTTGTTGAACAGGATGTCCAGCTTGCCGAATTCGGCTTCGACCGAACCGAAGATGCCGGCCAGTTCGTTGAGGTCGGACAGGTCGGCCGGCAGCGCAAGCGCCCGGCGGCCCGACGCGCGCACCTCGTCGCACACCTCGTCCAGTTGATTGGCCGACCGAGCAGCCACGGCCACGTCTGCGCCGGCCGCCGCGAGACCCAGCGCAATCGCACGCCCGATGCCTCGTCCTGCGCCCGTCACCAGCGCCGCGCGGCCTGTAAGGTCAAAAGGGCTTTCGTTTGGTGCGTCAGACATTGGCATGTCTCGGGCAAGTGTCCGCCTGACGATATCAGTCATGTGCGGGGATCGTACGTGGTCATCCCATGGTCCGGTTGGCCGCCGGATTGGCAGGCTGAGCACGGGCGCGGCTCGCAACGCACCGGAGCCTCGCGCACAATGAACGCAGTTCCCTTCCACCCACCGCGCAGGTTCCCCGCATGTCGCTGCTTGCTCCCGGAGACAAGGCCCCCGATTTCACCCTAACCTCCACCGACGGATCTCAGGTGACGCTCTCAGATCAGCGCGGCCAGCGCGTCTTGCTCTATTTCTATCCGCGTGACGACACGCCAGGCTGCACGATTGAGGCATGCGGCTTCCGCGACAATCTGGCCGAACTGGCTGCCCGCGGCGTGGGCGTGTATGGCATCAACGATGACGATGTGGGCTCGCACCAGCGGTTCACGGCCAAGTACGACCTAAACTTCCCGCTGTTAGCGGACACCGACCATGGGATTGTTGAGGCCTATGGCGCCTGGGTGAAGAAGGAGATTCGGGGCCGTACCGTCATGTGCGCTGATCGGGTGACCTACCTCATTGACCCCGATGGAGACATAGAGCACGTGTGGCCCGCTGTTGACCCGAACGTCCACGTGGACGAGATCGTCGCCCTACTGGATGCGAGGGCCTAAACCCGCAGGTTCTGCAGACGCTGGGAGAGTCCACGGCGCGGCGAACAGGGTACGATCAGCGGGTGTCGGCCGCGGGAACGCCAGGAGACGCCGGCAGCCGGCCCACATAGCTCAGTCGGTAGAGCGCGTTCTTGGTAAGAACGAGGTCTCCGGTTCAAATCCGGATGTGGGCTCCACACACGGTTTACAGGTTAAGGAGCGTCGGTCCGCTGGCAGTTTGGTGGCAACCGAGCCTGCCACAGCGCCGTCGAATCCCCGAACTCAACCGAGCGTGCGTGATGGCGAGTGTATTTGCTACCTAACCGCCGCCTATGCGGTGCGTCCGGCCGCTGACATGCCGGACGCTGCGGCTCGCGTTTCGAAAGTTTGCCCCCGAATAGTCTGCGAAAGGGAAATTCGTGTTTTTAGAGGCGGCGCGACGCCCAACTCGATCCTCTCGAGCGGCCCCTGGTGAGGCGCGAGCGGTGGGGCCGGACATCGCCATGCCTCTACGGAGGAGGACGGGGAGGCCGATGATGAAGTCAGCGATTTCGCGAAGGCGCATGCTGCGCGGGCGTCACCGGCGCAGCCGGGCTCGCCGCTCTGGCCGCCTGTGGTGAAACGCAGGTTGTGACGGTCGAGAAGATCGTTGAGAGGGAAGTGCCGATCGAACGGATCGTCGAGAAGGAAGTCCCGGTCGGGCGGGTCGTGGAGAAGATCGTAAAGGAAGAGGTGGCGGTCGAGACCGTTCTTGAGAAGGTCGTCACCCGCGAAGTTCAAGTAATGGTGGAGGCCCAGCCCGAACA
>JAPPKM010000062.1 GCA_028874315.1 Chloroflexota bacterium | reverse complement strand
CCATACCCCAGCGCCCCCCGAACCTCCCACCGCTCACCCGCCGGCAACTCGGCAATCGGGCAAACAACAACCTCGTCTGAAGTCGCAGGCGTCACTCGCGTTCCCCAAACACGCCTGCTCAGCGCTCACCCATGGTCGAGATCCGGTGCCACGGACTTTGTAAGCCTCAGCCGCCGTCTTCTCCCTCTCCCTGGCAGGGAGAGGGTTGGGGTGAGGGTTGAGTCGTTGGTCATGCAACCTGCCTGGCCACGGCCGCGGACGCCGACTGCACGTCCTCCAGCTCTGCCACACACACCGAATGCGCCGCTACAGCCGGAACGCCGCCCGCGCCGTCTCCCCAAAAATATTCGCCCGCATCTCCGCCGGAAAGTCCGGCGCCACCGATGTCGGCGAATCCCAGTCCCAGTGCGGGAAATCGCTCGCGTACACCAGCGTCTCGTCCGCCCGCGCCTGTTCCAGGAACCAGTGCAGGTCTTCGCGAGACCCCGGCTGCTCCATCGGCTGCGTACCCACCCGGATGTGGTCGCGGAAATACTCGCTCGGCAGCCGCTTTACCCACGGCGTGTAGTCCCGAACCGCCTTCCAATCGGCGTCAAAGTGGTTCAAGAGCCCTGGAATCCACCACGTATCCACTTCCACGAACACCCACTTGAGCGTCGGGAACTTCTCGAACACCCCCTCGCAGATCAGGCTCGCCGTATGCGCCTGCGCGATCTGCGGACGCGCCATCCGCATCTCCAGGTAATACGTCGGGTAGCCGGCGGCCGTCGGCGGATTCGTCTGCCCCCGTCCCTCGCCGCCAAAGTGCGTCACGATCGTCAGCCCGTACCGCTCCGCCGCCTCGTAAATGGGGTGGTAGATCCGGTTCCCATACGGATGACGCCCGCCCGCCGGCAGCATCACCCCCACCACCGCCGGGTGATCACCCAGCCGCTCGATCTCTTCTACCGCCAGCACCGGGTCGTTCGGCCCCACCGCCAGCGTCGCGCGGAACCGCGAGTCCTTCGCCACCCACTGCTCCATCGTCCAGTCGTTATGCGCCCGGCAGATGGCGGCGGCGTAGTCCAGGTTCGTCATCCCCACCGTCGGGTAGACCATCTGCCCCGTCAGGATCGCCACGTCGAACCCATACGGGTCCAGGTGCTCCTGCACCGTGAACTTCGCAAAGTCCGTGTTCTCGTCCACGTCGTGATCGGTCCGGTACCCGTGCGAGTTCGGCATGTTCGTCCAGCCGCCGTTCGGAAACATGGACCCGAAGTCCTTGATTTCCTGCACGTACTGGCGCGGCAGATACGGAAAGATCTCGTCGATCTTGTGCCACAGGTGGTGGCAATCGCAGTCCACCAGGTAAGGCGCAACCTTGCGAAACGTGGGCGCCTGTTCGACGGGTCGGGTCAGGGAGTCAACGGCCGGCATCACGCGACTCCAGGGCAGTCCTCAGCGCAACTCAGATGGTATCCCACCCGCCCGCGACTTGGGCCAAATGGCGCAGACGAGGAACACGGGAATCAGCGTCACCAACACCAGGGCAATCAGCGCCTTCGTCGCCAACGCCGACCACCGCCAGTCCGAGGACACCAAATGCCAGAGCGATCCCAATTTGCTTCGCGTCGGTTCCGCGGCGCCATGGGCTACGAATTCCAGATCCTGGTCCGGCCACGTCAACGTACCGTTGACCCAGAGCCGTCCATCCGCATATCGATTGCCCTGCACCATGCCGACGCGCAGGGCCGACCCGGGCTCGTTCTCCGCCGCCACCTGCAGCAGCAGCCGCCGCCCCTCAGCTGCCGTCAGCACCGCGAAGTCAACGTCTACCCACACAGGCAAGTCCCCGGCCGGTGCCTCAACGTGACCCTGTCGCAGCACGTCGCCGGAACTCCCGGCTGGCGAATCCATCAGCTGCCAGACCGCCACGCCCGGCCGGCTCTCGGAATCCCGATTGGCAAGTCGCAGACTCACACCGGCAATCGGAGCGGCCGGCATTGGAAAGTCCTGTGCCAGCGATTGGCCGTCGGCCAGGCTCACCCAATACTCTGCATGCCCGCCGGTTACGCGGCCATCCGCCAGCGGCACGCGAAATACCAGCGCGGCGAACAGGCCGCCTAGCACGACGACAGCCGACGCCGACCCAATCGCCGCCACCTTGAGGCCACGAGCGGAAATCACCTCGTGAATGGCCTCGCGCCGCGACCAAACGGCGACAGCACTGAGCGTCAGCAGCAGCGTTCCGCCCACCTCCAACGTCTCCTCCAACACCACCATCAACGCATAGGCCCGACCCTTAATAACCGCGGGCGTCGCCGCTTCGCACACCAGCGCAAGCACCCAGGCCGCTAGCCCCAGGGCAAACGGCCACCGAACCGCACGCGTCCGAAGTCCTCGAACGTAGAAGCCGGTCATCACCAAAACGAATCCGGCAATCAGCGGCAGCGCCAGCAGCACCCAGACAAAAGTGCCGGCTTCCGAGACCAGGCCCTCGCCGAATACTCGCCTCGCCATACCCGGCAGAGCCGTGGCATGAAAGTCCGACGTCTCTTCCCAGAACAGCACCATCGCGGTAACTGAGAGAACCAGCCATCCGCCCATCGCCAGCCGCCCACCGCCGCGGCGGCGATTGACCGCAGCACTAACGAGGGCCGCCACCGCCAGAACCAGCAGCGCGGCCGCCGATACGCGATTCGCCAGCCGCCCTTCCCAGTCAATATCCGGGTTCAGATCCCGCGGGATCGCGTCAGGCGACAGCCACTCGGGAAACGCCAGGCTGATCAGATTCGGCGCCACCACCGCGCCCCACCAGAAGCTCACGGCGCCCAGCAGCGCAAGTCGGCCAAGCCATCCCGCCAGCGGCCCGGTCAGCAGCCTGCGCGCGTGTTCCACGAAGCCGCAATCTAGCCGTGCTTGCGCAGCATGTAACCAATTCCGGCCTTCGTCACCAGGTGGCGCGGCGCGGCCGGTTCCCGCTCGATCTTCTCCCGCACCCGCCGCACATACACCCGAGCCAGGTGCCGGTCCCCCGCGTACTCCGGCCCCCACACCTCCTCCACCAGCTGAGCCGGCCTGAACACCCGGTCCCGGTTCCGCGCCAGGAACCGCAGCATCCGGAACTCCGCGGCGCTCAACGCCACCGGCCGTCCCCCAACCGTCACCTCCGCCTCCGCAAAAACCACCGTCAACCCGTCCGACTCGAAGGGCGGCGGCGCTCCAACCTCCGCCCCCGGCGCCCGCCACAGCACCGCCCGCAGCCGTGCCAGCAGCTGATCCAGGTCAAACGGCTTCGGCAAATAGTCGTCCACGCCCGCATCCAGCGCGCCCGCGATGCCCTCGTCATCTTCACGCGCGCTCATCGCAATCACCGGCGCATCGCACGTCTCTCCCAATTGCGCAAACACGCGCAGCGCCTCCATATCCGGCAGACCGAGATCGAGCAACACCACATCCGGCGTCTCGATCGCTACCTCGTGCAGACCTTGTTCGCCGGTTCCCGCAAACACCGCCTCAAAGCCGCCCACCGCCAGCTCCCCGCGCAACTGCCGCACATACCGAAGATCGTCCTCGATCACCAGCACCAGCGGTCGCCCCCCGCGGCCCGTCACTCCGCGTTCCCCCTATGCGAGACCCTTGCATAACCCCGCCTCGACCTCGAAAGCGGGGCCGCTCTTTCTCCCTCTCCCTCTGGAGACCCTTGCAAGACCCCGCCTCGTCCGCGAAGGCGGTGCCGCTCTTCACCCTCTCCAAGGGGAGAGGCAGGTTCGGCCGTCTTCGGCCGAAACCGGTGAGGGGTCTTCCGGGCAACCACGCTCGGGTTAGGCAACGGTCTCCTCTGGGAGAGGGTTGGAGCCTGCCCCGGACGCGATCCGGGGGTGAGAGTCTTCCGGGCAACCAGCCCTGGGGTTACGCAAAGGTCTCCTATGCACGGCACGTCGTACCACGCCAGCGCATGGTGCGACACCGCTGATACCCCCGCACGCCAGACCACTCGCCCATTCGCCAATGTACGAGTCCGAAACATAGGATTATGTCCACTAGCCGCTACCGGGATCCCCAGCGCATGGCCAGCAACCAATCCGACTACCCCGTCCAGTTCTCGGTCGACTACCCCGACCGACCCCTCAACCGCCTCACCACCCTCTTCCGGCTCATCATGGTCATCCCCATCCTCATCGTCGCCGCGCTCATTCCCGGCTTCGTCAACAGCGGCCAGGCCAGCGGCTCCGATCAGGCGGCCATCTCCATCCCCCTCCTCTGGCTTCCGCTCGTCCTGATCCTGCTATTCCGCCACAAGTACCCGCGCTGGTGGTTCGACTGGAACCTCGAACTCAGCCGCTTCGTCTACCGCATCGAGGTCTACGTCCTCGCCCTGCGCGACGAGTACCCCTCCACCGACGAACACCAGGCCGTCCATCTCGACATCGAGTATCCCAACGCCGAAACCGACCTCAACCGCTGGCTCCCCCTCGTCAAGTGGTTCCTGGCCATCCCCCATTACATCGTCCTGGTCATCCTCTCCATCCTCGCCTTCGTCGCCGTCGTTCTGGGCTGGATCATGGTCGTCATCACCGCCGAATACCCGCGCGCCCTCTTCGACTTCATCGTCGGCGTCATCCGCTACAGCGCCCGCGTCCAGGCCTACGCCTTCATCCTCACCACCGACCGCTACCCACCCTTCCGCCTCGATCCCTAACCCCAAACCCGCGCCGGCGGCATGGACCGGTTCACCCAACGCACGACGCGGAAACGTGGCTGGCCCGGGCGACTGGACGATGCAGTGCGTTGTTGCCTACACGGCGACATTCCGGTGGCGAGACGTACATAGCGCGGCGGGCGGCCTGGGAGGTCGTCCATGGTGATGCGGGCTTGGATATGGAGCCCGCCCAGCGACGGCGGGAACCTGACCGGCTACGGCCTCCTGTGGTGGACGGGCCACGTGGAGAACGACAAGCCGGGCTATGGCGACGCCACCAGCATCGGCGTGCCGACGACTTTCGAGGAGAACGGGATCAGGAAACAGGCGCAGACGTTGAGCGGGCTGACGGCCGGCACGAAGTATCACTACCTGATGCACGCCTGCAACCAGACCATCTGCGGGCATTGGAGCTACCCGGCCAAGTCGGTCACCACCACCGGCACCCCGCCCACGCCCGAGCCCGATCCGGCACCCCCGACGTCGCCCACCCCCATCGCCGTCCCGGACCGCCCGCACACCATCAAGTTCCACGACACGACATCCACCTCCGTGCGGGTGACGTGGAGCGCGGCGGACAACACGGGCGGGGCGCCGCTGACCGGCTTCGACCTCAAGTACTGGCCCTACGACTCGAAGAATCCCAACGCGGAGACCGGCGCCACGACGCAGCGGGCGGACGGCGGGAGCGATCGGAGCGAGACCCTGCGCGGGTTGGCGGCCAACACCGAGTACGAGTTGAAAATGCGCGCCTGCAATCAGGCGAACAACACCAACTGCTCCACCTGGTCCGCCGACCACCGGTTTACCACCTCTGCGTCGTCGCCGACACCGCCGCCAGCCGCCTTTCGGTTCAGCACAACCGTAGCCGCCCAGGTCTACCGAGCGGGACATCTAGTTTCCGTGCAATTACCCGCGGCCACTGGCGGGTCCGGCCACGTGACCTACACGCTGTCGCCGGCGCTGGGCAATGGACTCTCGTTTGACGGGCCCACGCGCATGATCGCCGGTACCCCGTCGCAGGTCGCCAACCAGGCGACCTACATGTATACGGCGACCGATGCCAAGAAGAACACGGTCACGGCGAGCGTTCCCCTCACCGTCTTCGATGTCCACTTGGTGACCTGGCATGTAGACGACCGAACGGCCCGACGGATTGCGGATGGCGCGTTCCTGGACGCGGTCTACCCGCACTGGTACGTCTTGGCGTATGCCGGGGTGGAGCCGCGCGAACCGACCGCCCGGACCGACGGTCATCAGTTCCAGATTCGGCTGCCGGCGCACCCGGGGTTTAAGCCGGGCCGGAGGTGTACCTGGCCGGCGGCGGCGCCCACGTCCACCGAAACGCTCCAAACGCCGTGGATTGCTATCGGGCAGGCCTTCGCGTTCGCGCGCTGCAGCCTGGGATCGGGGCGCGCCGCCACGGTCGAACTCTGGGTGCGCGACGCGGCCGGCGCCGAATCCCTGCTTGAGACACGCCGACTCGGCGGCCAGCAAGCCTGGCACCAGGCCGACCACAAAGCGTTCTACTACGTGCGCGGAACCGCCGCAGACGGAACAATCAAGCTTGTCGAAAGCGCGGCCGGCGCCGGCGACGGGTTGTTTCCCTATGAGCGGCCGCCGAACCTTTCGCCGAGCCCGACGGTCACACCAGGCCCGACGGGCGCACCAGAGCCGAAGTACATGCCGAACCCGTTATTGGGAAGCTCGCAACGGTATGTGGCAGCGGCGGGCATCTGGAATGCCGTGGACGGTGTCACGGTCGGTGCCGCCGAGAGCGGCACCGGGGCGGATACGGTGATCAAGGGGTACTGGAACACGGCTCCGGCCAACGGGATCGATGGCCGCTGCAATAAGAGCATCGCCTGCGTGTATATCGGAGGCCAGAATGGCCACCTGATGGTGGAGCTGGAGTTCTTCATCGAAGACCCGCCGCATTGGGGGAGCGATGCCCAGGCTCTGACCTGGACCTTGGATTTTGGTCTCGCGAAGCGTAAACCCAGCGAGTTCCAGTACCTCCCCGCCGTTCTCGTGCATGAGCTTGGGCACGTGCTTGGTCTGGGGCACAGCAACGGGCCGTCCGACATCATGAACGGAAAGGTCCGCCAGATTGGCTGCACCGGGTCGAACTGTGGCCTGAACGAACACGAACGCAAGGGCGCCGAAGCCATCTACACCAGCCCGCACCATGCCCCGCACTAGGCCGCCGGCGATGGCTGGGGCAGCCCGTGGCCGCCGTCGGGCGTCGCGGCTGTTGATTGTGGCGTTGGCCGCCGCGGCGCTGGCGGCGGCGGCCGGCGGGCCGGGCGACGATGCCCCGCAGCCCAAGGTCTATCCCGATGCCCGCCAGCGCCGGATCGCCACCCTGCCCGACCCCACCTGGCGAGTGGCGCCGTCGCTGACCGAACAGATCGTGCGCTCGACGACGATCGTGCGGGCGACGCTGCAATCGGCGACCGCGGCGGTGGTGGCGGAGCCGGACGGCGGCGGCTACCGGCCGGTGCAGGAGCTGCGCTTCACGACGCACGAGTACCTGAAAGGCACGGGGCCGGCGACGCTGCTGGTGGCGGTGCGCGGCGACTCGACCTACGCGACCGAGGCGGCGGCGCGCGCCGCCGCCGACTTCGCGATTGCGGGCCGCGCCACGACCTGGGACAACCGCCAGGGCGTGCTGTTCCTGCGCACGGCCCATCCCACCTACGCGCCGGTGGGGTCCGGGGCGACCGACGCCACCGAGGCGGCGGGCGCGCTGGCGTTCATGCAGTCCAACCCGAACCAGTCGAGTTGGGCCTACAGCGTGGACACGCTCAGCCGGGCCTGGCTACCGGCGCGGGACCCGACGGCCGCGGGGGTAACGCCCACGGCCTTCATCACGGACGGGTCGTCGGCGTCGCCGCCCGCGATCACCCTGGCCGACCTGCGAGCCCAGATCGCGGCGGCGGTGGCCGGACTGAAGAGCGGAGAGGCGATCGCAGGGTACGCGGAGTGTATCGAGAAACGGATTCTCCATGCGCGGCACCGACGCGCCGACCCCTGGACGCCGCCGCTGGATGCCGCGACGCTGGCTTCCGGATCGGCGGCCGGGACTGACGTGAGTCGTGCGGCGTATATATATGACGATCCGCAATACGGTCGCTACTGGCTCAGCGGCTCAGATTCGGGGCGCTTCCATGCTCTAGTCATTGATGCCGATGGCGTGCCGAGCACTGGATATGACCATGCGCTGGCCACCACCCGGCCCCTGCCGGCCGGCACGTATCGCGTGCGTTACAACTGGCAACACGCGTCGGAAATCCCGTGCAACTTCGTTCCCGACGATTCGTACTGGGACTGGATGGTCACGGTCACCGCGCCGGCAGGGACGGTGCACGAGGCGTTCTTCGATCCGACGGCGCTGGGGAGCGGGGTCATCGGGCAGGACGCGGCGCGGGGGGTGCTGGCGCCGGCGGGGGTGGGCGCGGCCGCAGGCGCGGCGGCCGCCGCGGGGAGTAACGGGAGTTCCGCGACCCTGCGGCGGCTGACCTGGGACGCGGGGCAGCTGCGGCTAGACGTGAGCGGCACGACCCTGGCCGGGCAGCAGCTGGAGCTGATCCGGCTGGACGGCACGGTGGGCCTGGCGCTGCGCGGCGACGCCGCCACGCGCACGGCCACCGCGGGCGGCCACGAGCTGCGCTGGCCGGTCTGTACGCAACCCTGGCAGCCGGGCGAACGCCTGATGCTGCGGATTAGCGCCGCTCCGGCAGGTACCCCGCCCGCGGCCCCGAGCTGCCCCAGCGCGCCCGCCCTGCCCACGGTGACGGTCGATACGACCGCTCCAGCAGCCGAGGCCACCGCGACGCTGACGGCGGCGGTCCCCGCCGCCGCGGGCGCGGCGACCTACCAGTGGCAGCGCGACGTGGGCGGGGTCTGGACGTCCGTGGGGGCGGCGGGCGCCACCTACCCGGCCCGCGCCTTCACCGCCCAGTCCGGCACCTGGCGGGTGCAGGCCCGCTACGCCTCGGGGAGCGTGGCCCACTCGGCGCCGCTGACGCTGACCTGGCCGGCGCCGGCCACACCGCCCTGTACGAATGGGGTCACGGTGCCCAATCCCACGGCCAATGCGGGCCTGGTGCAGGACTGCACGGCCTTGGTTGAGGCGCGCGACGCGCTGGCCGGGCCGGGCCGCCTGAACTGGGACGGGACGCGGGCGCTCAGTAGCTGGACCGGCGTGACGGTGAGCGGCACGCCCCAGCGGGTGACCGGGCTGCGGCTGGGCGCGCAGGGCCTGACGGGGCCACTGCCGGCGGCGCTGGGCGACCTGACGCACTTGACCGCGCTGGACCTGCGCGGCAACGCGCTGACGGGCGCGGTGCCCGAGGCCCTGAGCACATTGACGCGGCTGACGGAGCTGCGGCTGGCCGGCACCCGCCTCACGGGCTGCC
>JAPPKM010000199.1 GCA_028874315.1 Chloroflexota bacterium | reverse complement strand
TTTCCCAGTAGTGAATCGGCTTGCCGTCCGCCCCAACCCAGCGCGGCTGCCCGGCGTTAACGTACCGGTAGTCCACGATCGGGTGGTATCCCCGGCCAACCTCGAACGGCGGCACCCGCCCCGGAAGTAGCTCAGCCATCACCGCCGCTCCTCAGACGAACCCCGACCGTGGCGCTGACTATATGCCCAATCCGACCGCCCCGCCGTCCTCTGCAGGTACACCGATACAAGCAGTACAGCGTGCGGTCGCACTCGTCCCGCGTCGATACGCGATAATCACGCCGCGTCCGCCGAACAAGGTGCCCCGCCTTGGCTGATCGCCGACCGCACGTCATCTTCATAACCACTGATCAGCAGCGCGGCGACGCCCTCAGCATCAACGGCGCCGATCCCCTGGCAACCCCCAATCTCGACTTCCTGGCCGCCAGCGGAACCAACTTCACCCGCGCCTACGCCGAAGTGCCATCCTGCATCGGCGCCCGCCGCACCATGCTCTCCGGCATGCGGCCCTTCAGCCACGGCATGGTCGGCTTCTACGGCGGCGTCGGCTGGGCGCTCGACCACTCGCTGCCTGGCGAGTTGTCCAGGGCCGGCTACCAGACCCAGCTCGTCGGCAAGCTCCACATGTACCCGCAACGCAAGCGCTACGGCTTCGACAACATGGTCTGGGCCGACAGCCAGCGCGACAACAACGACTACGCCGAATGGCTGGGCGACAACGGAGCCACTTCGCTCGAAATGGGTCTGGCCCACGGCGTCTCGACAAATGGTTGGGTCGGCCGCCCCAGCCACCTCGATGAACGCTTCTCCCACACCACCTGGTGCGTCAACGAAGCCCTCCGCTTCATCGGCCAGCGCGACCCCGACGCCCCGTTCTTCCTCTGGGTCTCATTTGTCGATCCGCATCCGCCGCTCACCCCGCCCCTCGTCTACTGGGAGCGCTACGAGGCAATGGACCTGCCCGATCCCTACGTCGGCGACTGGGCGCCCCAACTGGATGCTCCGCCTCCCGGCCTCAATCCCGATGCTTCCGTCATGCGCCTGCGCGAAGACGACCTGCACCGCTGTCGCGCCGGCTACTATGGCCTCGTCAACCACGTCGACGACCAGGTCTCGCGCCTGCTCAAGGGCTTCCGCGAGAGCGGCCTGCTGGACGACACCTTCGTGCTCTTCACCAGCGACCACGGCGAAATGCTGGGCGACCACAACCTCTTCCGCAAGACCTGGCCCTACGAGGCCTCGATCCGCGTCCCCTTCCTCGCCCGCGCCCCCGAGTGGATGGACTGCACGGCCGATTTGACCATCGAACGCCCGGTCGGTTTGCAGGACGTGATGCCCACCATCCTCGACGCGGCCGGCGTTCCGATTCCCGATTCCGTCGACGGCGCCAGCGTCCTGCCCTATATGCGCGGCGATTCACCCGCCTGGCGCGACTACCTCCACGGCGAACATACCGCCTGTTACGAGCCCGACCAGGGCAATCAGTGGATCACTGACGGCCACGAGAAGCTCATCTGGTACACCCGGACTGGCCAGGAGCAGTTCTTCGATCTGGACGCCGACCCGAGCGAAATGCACAACGCCGTCGACGACGCCGGCGCAACGGAACGCGTCGCGGCCTGGCGGCAACGCCTCGTCAACGAGCTTGCTGATCGTCCCGAGGACTTCGTACAAGACGGCCGCCTCGTCGCCGGACAACCCGAACTCCGTCCCGAGCAGGTAAAGCCCGCAACAAACCAGGTGAGCGCCTGATCGCCATGTCCCGCCGACGCCCCCACATCCTCCTCATCACCTCCGATCAGCAACGCGCCGACGCCCTCGGCATCGACGGCCACCCCGTCCTGCGCACCCCCAACCTCGACTACCTGGCCGGCAACGGCGCCTGGTTCCGCTCCGCCTTCAGCGAGTCGCCCACCTGCATCCCCGCGCGCCGCGTCATCCTCTCCGGCCAGGCCCCCTTCACCAACGGCATGGTCGGCTTCTACGGCGGCTACCACTGGAACCTCCGCCACTCCATCGCCTCCGAGCTTGCCGCAAACGGATACCAGACCGAGCTCATCGGCAAGACCCACTGGCATCCCAATCGCAAGCGCTTCGGCTTTCAGCACATGCTCGTCGCCAACAGCCAGCGCGATGGCAACGACTACTCCGATTGGCTCAACGACCAGGGCCGCCGCGAGGTTCTGGCCGGCAAGCTGCACGGTGTCGAGACCAACAGCTTCAACGCCAGGCCCAGCCACCTGCCCGAGGGCTACGACCTCACCACCTGGTGCGTCAACGAGTCGCTGAAGCTCATCAAGAAGCGCGATCCCGAAGCGCCCCTCTTTCTTTGGCTCTCAGTGGTCGACCCTCACCCGCCGTTCACCCCGCCCAAGATGTATTTCGACCGCTACATGGCCCGCGCGGACGACATCCCCGAGCCCTTCATCGGCGACTGGGCTCGACAGTTCGACAAGCCGAACCTGGGACTCAACATCCAACCCGTCGACGTCCACCTGCCTGATACCTGGATGCGCCGCATGCGCGCCGCCTACTACGGTCTCGTCAACCACATCGACGACCAGGTCTACCGGGTCGTCCGCGCGCTATCGCAGGCCGGCATGTGGCGCGACTCCGTCGTCCTCTACACCAGCGACCACGGCGAAATGCTTGGCGACCACAACCTCTTCCGAAAAACCTGGCCGCACCAGTCCTCCGCCAACATTCCCTTCATCCTGCGGCTCCCCGACTGGCTGGAACCCGAGCACGGCGCCGTCATCGACCAGCCGGTCGGGCTCCAGGACGTCATGCCGACGCTCTTGGATGCCGCCGGAGTTGCCATCCCGGAATCAGTCGACGGCCGCAGCGTCCTCCCCCTCGCGCGCGGCGACCGAGCGTCCTGGCGCCCGTTCCTGCACGGCGAGCACCACGGCGGACGCAGGGGACGCAGTAGCCAGCGCTGGTCGGAATATGCCCCGGCCCATCAGTACCTGACCGATGGCCGCGAAAAGTACATCTGGTACCCCGCCGACGGCCACGAGCACTTCTTCGACCTGACTCGCGACCCCCACGAGCTCCACAACGCGGTAAACGACCCCAACGCCGCATCCCGCGTGGCGCTCTGGCGCAGCCGCATGCTGGACCAGCTACGCGACCGTCCAGAAGGGTTCGTGGACGGACAGCGGCTCGTGGCGGGACGTCCACAGCTCTTGCCCCACGAAATTCGACCTGACATCAACCGGCAAGGCAAGTCATGGTCGCTGACCGCTGCTATTCCCTAGCGTCGCTGCGTAGACCTCACTTCAGGTACACACCTACCGCGCGGTATCTTCAGTGCAATCTGGCGCCGCGCGCGCCACGCAGGGAGTCTCCGCCATGTTGAATACCGGCGATTTCACACTCCTGTTCTGGGACGACAACTACCTGAGTCGCTGGAACAACTGCCGGCGGGGAATCGGCCAGCCGCAGCTTGTCCCTGAAGCCACTCTCGAAGAGCCCGGCTTTTGGCTCGGCTCCGGCTACCCCACCGCCTTCAAGCACGAGTCCGGCGTCTGGCGAATCCTCTACAACGGCAAATCCGTCGTCCCCGAGGAGCAGCCCGACAGTTACGCCCTCGTAGCCGAAAGCGACGACGGCATCCACTGGGAGAAGCCCGACCTCACCGACCGCGTTCCACTTCCCGACCGCCGCTACCCCAACCAGGTGCTGAGGAAGTCCGAGGACTTTCATCAGTGGGACTGCTATTTCGACGAGCGTGCCGAAGACCCGAACGAACGCGTCAAGGGCTTTGCCGTAGGCAAGGGCAACCAACTGTGGACTTCGCCCGAAGGCCTGAACTGGACGCGCGTCGAAGGCGTGGAGTGGCGCAAGCACAGCCCCGACCCACCCAGCACCGCCTACTGGAACCACGTTCGCGACTGCTACGTCATCAGCGCCCGACCAGCGCCCCACGCGCACCCACGGCGGGTCGCCCTGTCAGAGACAAAGGACTTTCGGACCTACAGCGAGCCTGAGCTGGTCCTGGCAACCGACGCCCTCGACACACCGCTCGCCGAGATCTACGGCATGGTCGCGTTCCCGTACGCCGACAAGTTCGTCGGCCTGGTCTGGATCTATCACACCGATCCCGTCCCCCTCGTGAAGTACTGGGGAGGCAAGACCGACTGCCAGCTGGCCTACAGCTATAACGGCTGGCACTTCAACCGCTCCATCCGTGAGCCGTTCATCCCCAACGCCGAACAGGGCGAGTACGGCGCCGGAACCATGCGCCCGCACAGTCTCGTCGTCGACGACGACAACCAGATCCGCATCTACTCCAGTGCATCCAAGCTGGAGCACGGCTACCACATCAACCCCCACGTGGGACCCAAACGGCTCGAGCGAGGTCCCGCCGGCGAGGGCAACGACACCGGTGCCCTGCTCATGCACAAGTTGCGGCTGGACGGGTTCTACTACGTCGAGTCCTGCTTTGGCCCGGGCATGATTGGTACCCGCTCCCTCTATTGGCAGGGCGGCGAGGCCAGGTTCAACATCCAGTCCGGCCTCGAAACCCGAGTCCAGGTCACCGACCCGACCGGCGAGGTAATCGAGGGCTACAGCTACGCCGACTGCCAGCCATTCACCGGCGATGCGCTCGACTGGACGCCGCGCTGGAGCGGCGGTCGTGGTCTGACATCTTTCACAGGCCAGGCGATCCGCCTTGAGATCGAAATGAACAACGCCCGCATCTACGCCATTCGCGGCGACTTCCTCCCGCTTTCCGGCAGAGAGTTGAGAACCTTCATGGATCGGGGCGAGAAGCCCATTCCGCGCCCCGGCTTCTAGCATGGGCTCGGACCTCAGCGACGGTACGAAAGACCAATGGTTCTGATCCCGGCGGCAATTGCTCCGGTTTCCGGTGCAATTCAAGCGGTGCGCGTGGGCGGTCCAATCAACCTGCCTGAAGAGAGGCGATAACCGTGGCGGACGCAAACTCAAGCATTCGGATCGTGGTCGAAGGCGAGTTGGAGTCTCCCGCCCGCTTAGCGCTCGACCGTCTACGCCAGGCGCTGGATCAGCGTGGCTTCACCCTTGACGACGAAGATGCTGCGGTCACCATCCAGGTAGGAACGGCGGCCACGCCAGAGCCGGCCGCTTCCCTCGGTTCAGCCGGTGCGCCTCTCGGCGATGCTCCCGAGTCCCTGGCGCTCGCCTTCACCGACGGAACTCTGCTGATCGGCGGCTCGGACGACCGCGGTCTCGCCTACGCCCTGCGCGAAGCCGCCCGCCGTATCGACCTCGCCTCAGTGCCGCTGGACTGGACCAGCCTCTTCCCGCCCACCAGCGAGTCCCCGTTCCTCCGCAAGCGCAGCGTCTGCATATTCCCGCACAACGCGGCCGTGGACGGCCCGTGGTACTTCAATCCCGCGTTCTGGGAGGACTATTTCGACAAGCTCTCGCTCTACCGATTCAACGCCTTCAGCCTCACCTTTGGCCATCAGACCGCCTACCTGGTCCCGCCCTACGCCTTCCTGGTTCCCATGCCCGAGTTCCCGGATGTCACGGTGCCCAGCCTCACCGACGAGCAGCGCGAACGAAACCTCGCGGCCCTCCAGATGATCTCGCGCACCGCCGTCGAGCGCGGCATCGACTTCACCTTCGGCGTCTGGCAGCAGCATAGCTACGAGTACGGCGAATCGCTGGTCGAAGGCCTTAGCCTCGACATCCTGGCCGACTACTGCGAGTTGGGCATGGCGAAGGTACTCAAGGCCTGCCCTGACATTTCCGGCGTCCAGCTACGCGTCAATTCCGAGTCCGGCATCGAGGCCGAGGACAGCCCTGCCTTCTTCCGCTCCATCTACAGCGGCGTCGTCGCTGCCGGCCGCGAAATCGAAATCGACTGTCGAGCCAAGGCCATTGCCGACGACACCTGGGAAGGCGCCCTCGAAACCGGTCTCCCCACCACCGTCTCCACCAAGTTCTGGTGCGAGCACCAGGGCATGCCGTATTCGGCCGGTCTGCTGCAGGACTTCGACCGCATGGACCGCCGCCACTCCTACGGCGACCTGCTCAAGTACCCCCGCGACTACGACTTCCTGTTCCGGATGTGGAACCTCGGAACCAACAAGTTCACCCTGTGGGGCGACCCGGCCTGGGTCCGGCGCTATGCCGAAAGCTGCGCCCTGGGCGAATCCAAAGGCTTCGAGGTCTGCGCGCCCCTCTCCAACAAGGGCTTCCGCAACGTCGGCGGCGCCTGGCCGCTCTTCCAGCCCGAGGACATGAACTGGTACGAGTTCGAGGACGACCGCTACTGGTTCTGGTACCTCCTTTTCGGCCGCCTCGGCTACGACCCGAACTGCGACTCCAGCGCCTGGGAACGCGAGTTCCAACACCGCTTCGGTTCAGACGCGGCGGCGGACGTTCTGGACGCTGTGGCCGAAGGCTCGCACTACCTCCCGTTCATCACCGCCGCCCACCTGCCTTCGGCCAGCGTCTTCGGCTGGTGGGCCGAGCGCGACACCGGCGGCCTGCTCGACGCATACCTCGAAGTCGAACCCAGCGACCTGGCCGGCTTCTACGGCGCCAGCGAATACGTCGGGGACTATCTCGCGGACTCTGTCCGCGCCAGGCTCACTCCTACCCAGATCGCCGAACGCCTGGAGAGGCACGCCGCAGCCGCCGAAGCCGCGCTCGAGCGCGCTGACGATTCGGTCGACGACGCGGCCCGCCCTGAATTCCGCGGCATCGAAGCCGACGTCCGCCTCTGTGCCGGCCTCGCGCGCTACCACGCCCACAAGCTGCGAGCCGGCCAGGACCTCGCCTTCTTCTACCTGGCCGGCGCCGCCGATCGCCTGCGGTCGGCCAAAGTCCACATGCAGGCGGCTCGCGACCAGTGGCAGGCCATCGTCGACCACACCGACGGCCTCTACGACGACGAAATGATCTTCGGCCCCGTCAAGGACGAGTCTGGAACCTGGAAGCGTCTAACCCCCTACCTCGACCACGACCTCGCGCGTCTGGACGAGGTGCAAACGATCTTCGACCGCTTCGGCCTCTTCGCCGACGGCTTCGACTTCGGCGCCCATCCGGTCGATCCGCGCCCCTGGATCCCCCGAACCATGCAGTCCGCCCTGGTCGAACGACGCTTCCGCGCCGTCTCGCCCGACGTCCAGTACACGCCGGCGCGCGGCATCGGCTGGAAGATGACCCGCGACATTCGCGCCTTCAGCCCTCCCCTCCCCGACAACGGCGACCTGCTGGGACGTAATCGCGAAGTCGGCGACCTGGCCGTCAACCTCCTGGAGAGCGACTTCCAGCACCGCGGTCCCAACCCCGGCTACGTGGAGCACACATTCCGCGCCAACGTGGCGCCCGGCATCTACGAGGTCACCGCTGTCATGGGCGACACCAGCCCGGATGCCGTCGACCGCGGCCCCATGTGGCTCACCTTCCAGGGCCGTCACCAGACCGAGCGCTTCACCATCCCCGCCGGCCAGGTAGTGCAAAAAACGCAGCGCTGCAACATCGCCAACGGCCGGCTCGAAGTGGAAATCAACTCCCACCCCGCCTCCGACTGGGTCATCAACGCCCTCATCGTCCGCGAAGCCGCGCCGCAAATCGGCCACGTCCCCGTCCGCACTGCGGCCCCCGGCTCGCTCGACCTTTCGGCCACCATTACGGCGCCCGACGGCATCGCCAGCGTCGACCTGGTCTGGCGCTCCGGCGACTGCCCCTGGCAGCGCGCGTCCATGTCCGCCGACGGCGCCGTCTACTCAGCCGGCATTTCCGTCCCCGCCTGTTGTGACGCCGCCTACTACATCGAAGCCACCGACACCAACGGCAAAACTCGATCCTGGCGATCGTCCAATGCCCCTCAACCCGTGGCCGTCGGAAACGCCGTCGCGGCTCCCGCCATCGAACTTGAACGAGCCCCGCTCGCCGTCCCCGGCCAGGACCTCACCGTCACGGCTCGCGTCGACTCCCTCGAGGACCCGGCGTCGGTAACCCTCTACTACCGCGACCTCAACCAGCGCGAACTCTTCACCCCGGTCCCCATGCGCCAGGCCAACGGCGTCTGGTCCGCCACCATCCCCGGCATGGACATCGTTCCGGACTGGGATCTCATGTACTACGTCGAGTCCATCGACCGCCTCGGCAACGGCTCAATCGAACCCGACCTTGACGTCGAAACCCCCTACGTCGTCGTCCCGGTCGAGCGCTAGTCGCCCAATGTCACCCTCCGGTCTGGAAGCGCGTACGATAGGAGGCGTGGGCGAAGCCTTGGAGTTCCGCATGCCGACCAACAAGCAGCGGAAGTTCATTCCTCGACGCCGCGTCGTTGCCCTGCTCGCCTCGGGCCTGCTCCTGGCGGCCTGCGGCGGCGAGGAAAAGAAGAGCGGGCAGTTCAAAATGCACAAGACCATCGGCGACGGGCCGGGTATGTAGCGCGACCACGCGGCTGGGCGGGCCGCTCCTGGCACATGCTTGGCACCGTACACAGCTGCGCGATCACCGGCCTTGACGGCGTCGTCCTCGACGTCGAGGCCGACATCAGCAACGGCCTGCCCAAGCACAACGTCGTCGGCTTGCCCGATGCCGCCGTTCAGGAAGCCCGCGAGCGCACCCGCAGCGCCATCCGCAACAGCGGCGCCGTATTCCCGGAGAGCCGGCTCACCGTAAACCTGGCCCCCGCCGACATTCGCAAGGAAGGCCCCGTCTACGACCTCCCCATGGCCGTCGCGATCCTGGCCGCGACCGGGCAGCTCGAAGCCTTTGACGACAACCGGGCTGTCTATCTCGGCGAGCTGTCGCTGGACGGTGGCGTCCGCCACACCCACGGCGTGCTCCCAATGGTCGCCGCCGCCCGCGACGCTGGCGTCGACAAGGCATTCGTCCCCGCCGTCGACGGCGCCGAAGCCGCCGTCGTGGAGGGCATCTCCGTCTACCCGGTCGAGTCCCTGCAGCAACTCATCGCCCACTACATGGGCCTGATCCGCATCGAACCCCTGCCCGTCACCGAAATGTCCACGAAGTCCGCCAGCTATCCGGTCGATTTCGCCGATGTCCGCGGCCACGAGCACGCCAAGCGCGCCCTCGAAGTCGCCGCTGCCGGTGCCCACAACGTGCTCATGGTCGGACCGCCCGGCTCCGGCAAGACCCTGCTGGCCCGCGCGTTGCCCTCGGTCCTCCCGCCCATGACCCTCGACGAAGCCATCGAGGTCACCAAGAT
>JAPPKM010000194.1 GCA_028874315.1 Chloroflexota bacterium | reverse complement strand
CCTCGGCAATGTCGAAGAGCTGCTCCCGCCCCGACTGGCTGTACCAGATGTACTTGGTCTGCCCGTCCGTGACGAAGTGCCAGGCCGTTTCCGGACGGTTCTTCCCGCCCGAGTGCTCCCCGTGCAGCGTCTTCCGCCAGCTCGGCGACTCCCCCCGAACGAACGGCATCAGGCTCCGCCCCGTCACCGATTCCGGAACCTCCAGCCCAACCCCGTCCAGGATCGTCGGCATCACATCCTGCAGGCCCACCGGCTCATCGCGCACCACGTGCGTCGGATAGCTCTGCGATGGCGGCCCCATCACCAGCAGCGGCACCCGCGCCGCCGCCTCATACGGCCACGACTTATGGAACAGCCGGTGGTCCCCCAACATCTCGCCGTGGTCCGACACGAACACCACCAGCGTGTCGTCCAGCAGTTGCATGTCATTCATGTACTGCAACAGCCGGCTGATCTGCATGTCCACGTGGTTGATCAGCCCGTAATACCCCGCCCGGCAGGCGTGCATCACCCGTGCGTCCAGTTCCAGCCCCTGCGAGCGCGCCTCCTGCATCTCGATGTCGATCCCCCGCGTCGGCGCCTCCACCGGGTCCGCCCAATCCCCAATCACCGGGTGCGGCAGGTCCCGCCAGTGATACCGGTCGTAGAAGAACTGCGGCGGCGTGAACGGCGGATGCGGATCGATAAACGACACCTTCAGGAAGAACGGCGCGCTCGGATCCCGCCGCTGCAGGAAGTTGATCGCCTCCGAGACGCACCAGAACGCATGCGTCCGCTCCTCCGGCAGGTGACTCGGCCTTCCGATCCATCCGTTAGGCGTCGCCCCGTGCGCCATCGCCCAGCGATTGAGTGGAATCTCGCCGTGCAGCCAGTCCAGGTAATCGTTCGGACCGCCCCGCGTGCTGTCGGCCAGCACCATCCGGTCGAACCCGTAGCGCTTCCGCCTGGGCGAAAGGTGCAGCTTGCCGCTCAACAGAGTCTCGTAGCCCGCCGCCCGCAATTCGCCCGACAGCTTCGCCGGTGGGTCCCACTCGGTATCCGGGTGGTTCTGCAACATCCCGTGCGTGGCCGGGTCCTGGCCCGACATCAGCGTGCGCCGCGCCGGAATGCACTGCGGACACTCCGCGTAGGCGCGACGGAACCGCGCGCCCGTCGCCCCAATCTCGTCCATCGCCGGCGTCTGCAGCGCCGGATGGTCCTCGATCCCCAGGCAATCGCCGCGCTGCTGGTCCGTCACCAGCAGCAGCACGTGCGGTCGCCCGGCGCTCATGCCTGGCTCAGGTCCAATCGATCATGATCTTGCCGGTGGTCGCCGAATCCGCCAGCTTGAAGGCCTCAATCGCCTCGCCAATCCGTATCCGCTTCGCGATCACGTCCTTCACCGGCAGCTTGTGACGCCGCAGGAAGTCCAGCAGGTCCTCCCACTCGTACAGCTTGAAGATCCACGAACCCGTCAGCGTGATCTCGCGCGCGTTCAGCGGGGCGCTCAGCTTGTAGACGGTTTCCTCGCCGATCCCCACTTCCACGAAGACTCCGTGCGGACGCAACCCTTCCAGCGCCGCCGTCCGCGCCTGCGTGAATCCCGAGGTGTCGATCGCCGCATGCACGCCGTCGCCGCCCCCGAACTCGCGCATGGCCTCCACCGGGTCCGTCTCCGCCGCATTGCACGTCGCGTCGATCCCCAGCTGCTCCGCCATCTCGATCCGGCTCGGCTGCACGTCGATCCCAATGACCGAGGCGCCCATCGCCCGCGCAAACATGACCGTATAGAGCCCCACCGGACCCAGCCCGCTCACCGCCAGCGTCATGTCGCCCGAGGCCTTCGCCTTACGCACCGCCCCGAACGCTGTACCGAGGTTGCACGCCAGCAACGCCCCGTCCTCGAAGTCGAAGTCGTCCGGCAGCGGCAGCGTGCTGCGCGCCGGCACCACCACGTAATCGGCGTTCACCCCGTCTCGCACCCAGTTGAACCCCTGCATGTCGCGGCAGAATCCCGGCTCGCCGTGCCGGCAGTGCTCGCAGTGCCCGCAGCCGATCAGGTGATAGATCACCACCCGGTCGCCCACCGCCGGATGCGTCACTCCAGGACCCACCGCGTCCACCACGCCGGCCCCTTCGTGCCCCAGCGTCAGCTTGCTATAGCCGTGCTCGTCCCGTTCGGCCCGGGGCTGCCGGTACTTATGCAGGTCGCTCCCGCAAATCGCCGACCCCATGATCCGAATCCGCACGTCGTCCGGCCCTGGATCCGGAATCGGCTTCGTTGTCAGCTCCACGATCCGGTCGCCGGGACAGATCAGGCATTGCATGCGGTCTGAGGTCATCGGGGCGTCACTTCCTGCTCCCTCGAACCCGTGAACCTAACGCCCCCCACCCCGCCCCGTAAACTCTCAGGCCGCTTCAGACCTGATGCAGGAGGCGCGCCGTGGCCCCATTTGACGAACTCAACAACCGCGTCGCCATCGTCACCGGCGCCGCCCAGGGCATCGGCCGCAACAGCGCCGTCACCCTCGCCCGCCACGGCATGCCCGTCGTCCTGGCCGACCTCAACGACGACCGCGGCCAGCGCGTCGAATCCGAAATCATCGAAGCCGGCGGCCGCGCCGCCTACGTCCGCGCCGACGTCGGCACCATGGCCGGCTGCGAACGCATGGTCGAGACCGCCCTCGACCGCTTCAACGGCGTTTACGCCCTCGTCAACAACGCCCGCTGGCATCCCCAAGACAAGCTTGTGGACGTCACCGAGGCCGACTGGGACCGCAGCCAGGACGTGCTCATCAAGTCCCACTTCATGGCCTGCAAGCTCACCATTCCCCACATGATCGCCGGGGGCGGCGGATCAATCGTCGGCATCTCGTCAGCCCACGCCATCCAGGTCAACGCCATCGAGGGCCCCTACGAGGCCGCCAAGGCTGCCATCAATGCCCTCATGCGCAACGTCGCCGTCGCCTACGGCGAACACGGCATCCGCGCCAACAGCATCCTGCCCGGCGGCATCATGACCGACGTCAAGTACGAAGCCGCCGCCCTCGACCCCACACCCGAGCTCGACGCCCGCCAGGCCCTCCAGAACCCCGTCCGCCGCCGCGGCGACGCCCAGGACATCGCCAACGCCGTCCTCTTCCTCGTCTCCGACCTCGCCGGCTTCGTCACCGGCGAATCCCTCGTCGTCGACGGCGGCATGTCCATCGAACTCCCCGGCTCCATCGCCACCCGCATGACCGGCCTCGAGGTCTAGGCCCGGACTTACTCTTGTTGAACTAAAGGGCCTGGCAGTCAGGCTCTATGATCTGCACGCGCAATGGCTTCCATGCTGAGGCGTAAGGGGCGGATGTGACCAGCGGTCGGAAGTGCCGGCATCGTCTGACGATCGCCGCCCGCGCCAGTGATTCGCGGTCGGCGCCGGCAGAGGCATCCATCGATTCGCGGTGGGGACACCCGCGGAATGCGCCATGCGCATGACGGAAAAACAGCTCGGCGGCTGGTCCTTGCTGCTTGGCACCTCGGCCGTGGCGGTGGGCTACCTGCTCTCGCCCGGTCGCGGCGCGGTGGATACGGTGCCCAGCACCAACCTCACTGATCTCACGCTGGCCATGGCGCGCAACGCCACGCTGTCCTACACCGTCCCCGTCGTGATCATCTGCGGCGCCCTGCTCATGCTCAACGGACTCCTGACCCTGCGGCGCTATGCGGGTCCGGTGCCCCGGCTCGGCCTTCTGGCCATGGCAATCGCGCTGGTTCTCCAGATGACCATGCGCGGTCTCGACTACATGATCGTCGGCATGGGACTGGCGGCGCTGGAGAACGACGCCGCGCGGTCGGAGGAGTGGCTGCAGTCCGCGCAGCACATGCAGCGAATGGTCTGGGGCTTCCACCTCACCTCCAGCGTTGCCGGCTACATCGGCATCGTGATTCTGGCGCTGGGTCTCGCGTTCCGGCCCGAGCCCGTGCGTCTGCCCCGGGCCCTGAACGGCATCGTCGCCGTGCTGGCCGTGGCCTCGCTGGTGGTGTTCATCTCCGCGTGGCATTCGAACGCATTGGAGTTGGCCTTCGCCCCCGTGTTCGCGGCCATGTCCGTCGCCGGACTCGTCTACATGGGCCTGCTGGGTCGGGGGTTGGTGTCATCCACCGACCACAAGTCCGGCAAACCGGAACCCAAAGCGAACTGAACGCCGTCCGACCCGCGCCCCGCGGCGGCCCGGAGCCGAGAGAGTTATGTGGATCCGGTCATCAATTCCTGTGAGTACCCACGGGTTGGAAACCCTTGACGCCGAGTCCCTCGCCCGCGACTTCCGTTCCTGCGTCGACGCCCTGCCGTCTCCCAGAGTGCCCCTCGTCCGGCCCATCCGCCGCGAGTTCTCCAGGAGAGTCTCGTCCGCCCAGCCCGAGCAAGTGCTTCAGTTCGCCGAACGCCTCATAGACCTCGATCTGCGAATCTGGGCCTAGGAAATCGTCCACTACCACCGCCCCACCCTCAGAACCCGGGACGCCGCAACCATCGAGAGCCTCGGCCGGGACATCGACGACTGGGCCTCGGTCGACGTCTTCGGCGGCTATCTCGCCGGCCCCGCTTGGGTGAATCGGCAGATCGGCGATCACGATGTGCATCGCTGGGCCAGGTCCCCCGATCGTTGGTGGCGCCGCACCGCCCTCGTCGCCACGGTCGGCCTCAACACCAAGACCCGCGGCGGCTACGGCGACGCCCCCGGCACCCTCGCCGTCTGCGACCTCCTGGCCGACGACCGCGACGACATGGTCGTCAAAGCCCTCTCCTGGGCCCTCCGCACCCTCGCCCCCCACGACCCAGAAGCCGTCCAACACTTCCTCACCACCAACCACCACCGCCTCGCCGCCCGCGTAATCCGCGAAACCCGCAACAAACTAACCACCGGCACCAAAAACCCACGCAAGACACCCGGCTGATCACTCAGGCAACAGTCGCCGAGGCACCGTGACAAGGTGACCCCGAACTGAATTGCCTGTCCCCAGGCCAGCGCCCGCGACTCCTGGGCAAGAACGCTCTCATCCGATAGCGACCGTGGCCCGATAGGCTGGCCGGGACGAGGCGACGGCGTAATCAACTGGTGGAACCGTGGATCGATTCGCGACCCGGCGAATAGCGGTCGCGGCACTGGTTGGCGTCGTTGCTTGCGTGGCGGGCCTCGCGTGGCGCCAGGCGCGGCTGGCCGGACTGGACTTGCTCGACAGCCGGGGCTGGTACACCCCCGCGGAAGCGGCTGCCCTGTTCGACGCCCTCGACCAACTCGACGCAAGCGCGAGGGTTGTCTATGCAACCACCGCGCTCACCATCGACATGGTCTTTCCGGCCTCCTACGGCCTGCTATTCGCCATCCTGCTCTACCGGCTGTTTCAAGGCGAGGCGCCGCTATACCTGCTGCCGCTGGCGCTTGCACTGGCGGATGCGCTGGAGAACGTCACCGTCGCGGCGCTCGCGCTCAGCCACGACGGTGCGCCGTCTCCGCTGGCCTGGCTGGCCGCCGTCTTCACTGTGGGCAAGACCGTCCTGTTTCTAGCTACCTTGGCTGTGACAGGCGTCGGCGGGGTGCGCTGGCTGTGGCGACGCACACGGCCGCACGCTGACCAGGGAACGGCTCCTTGACCGAGGCTGCGTTCGGTTAGCGGGAACCTCTCACTTCGAACGCTCGAAGGCCTGACCGACAACAGCGCCGCCTCCTGGCAAGTAGTTCGAAATCCGGGCCGAATCGCCCCGTCTTGCCAAACTTTGCCAATCCTGCTATCGTTACATCATGAGCACGATGAATATCTCGCTCCCCGAGGCGCTGAAGTCTTTCGTTGACCAGCAGGTCACGTCTCGCGACTACAGCTCATCGAGCGAGTACGTCCGCGAATTGATCCGCAAGGACCAGGATCGCCAGCACTTGCGCGGCCTGTTGCTCGAAGGGGCCGCATCGCCTCTTTCGGTAACCGCCGACTCCAACTACTTCGGCCAGCTTCGCGATCGCGTCCGCGAAGCCGGCAGGCGGTGACCCCGAAACCAGTCGTTCTTCGCAGGCGGGCGCGGCACGATATCGACGAGGCCATCGATCACTATTCGACCGTGGCGACATCGGCTCTAGCGCTGGCCTTCATCGACGCGCTGGAAGAAACCTTCCGCCGGGTGGCCGAGCACACCGCCAGTGGCTCTCCTCGCTACGCGGACGAACTGGCCCTGCCCGGCCTGCGCTCATGCGTCGTGAAGGGCTTTCCCTACCTGCTCTTCTATGTCGAACGGGAAGCGGACATTGACGTCTGGAGAATCCTGCATGCTGCGCGGGACATCCCTACCTGGCTGCAGGAGCCGCCCAACAACTGATCACTCGCACCCCACATGGCACCATCCAACCCCACCCATCCCTCACCAACCTGACCCATGACCCCCGACTACGACTGGCAAACCCTCCACCGCGACGCCCTCGTCATCGACTCCCACAACGACACCATCGTCGGCCTCATCCGCCGCAACGGCCAGAGCATGGCCGGCCCCGACGCCCCCGCCCGCGCCGAGCCCGAAAGCCTCATCGCCTACCTGCGCGGACCCACCGACACCGCCGAAATCCCCATCCAGTCCGACCTCCCCGCCATGCGCGAGGGCGGCATCGACGCCGGCTATTTCGCCATTGACAACACCCGCGCCTGGGGCAACCACCTCGCCTACGTGATGGATGGCTTCGGCTGGTTCCACGCCGAGCTCCAGGCCCATTCTGACCGACTCGCCCTCGCTCTCACCGCCGACGACATCCTGGCCGCCAAAGCCGCCGGCAAGGTCGCCGCCGTCCTCGCCATCGAGAACTCCGAGGCCCTCGAACGCAGCCTCCATGTCCTGCCCATGCTCTACCGCGTCGGCGTCCGCACCATGACCATCACCCACTCCATCCGCACTTACGCCGGCGACGGCGAGAGCCACCACCACTCAGGCGGCGGCCTTACTGAGTTTGGCCACGACCTCATCGCCGCCATGAACGACCTCGGCATGCTCGTCGATGTCTCCCACCTCAGCGTGCCGTCCTTCTGGCACGCCATGCAGACCACCACGGCTCCCGTCATCGCCAGCCACAGCGCCTGCCGCGCCCTCACCGAACACGGCCGCAACCTCCACGACGACCAGATCAAGGCCATCGCCGACGGCGGCGGCGTCATCGGCGTCACCTGCGTCCACCACTTCGTCGACACCCACAACCCAACCCTCGAGCGCTACCTCGACCACATCGAACACGCCGTCAACGTCGCCGGCATCGACCACGTCGGCTTCGGCTCCGACTTCGACGGCGGCTCCTACCTCCTCGACGACGCCCGCCAGGTCCCCCTCGTCACCCAGGGCCTCGCCGCCCGCGGCTGGTCCGAACCCCACCTCCGCAAATTCCTCGGCCTCAACCACCTCCGCGCCTTCCGCGAAGTCTGCGGCTAGCTGGCGGCACGCCCCCGATCACTCCCGAATCACCCGCACCTCAACCCCAACAGCCAATCCCACCCACGCCCGATCCGCCGTCACAGCCGGCAACCCCCGTATCGCCGCCAACTGCAAACACGCGCGGTCACCCAGCGACAGCCCTCGGTGCCGGGTTGATCTCCGGAGCTGACCTGACTGAAATGCCTGGCTCTCGTCAAAGGCAACGACTTCAAGTTCAAGCATCGCCAGGGCGTAGTGCCACTCCGTAGGGTTCAGGCCCTCATCTGAAAGTCTGGAAGCCACCTCCGCGATATTGACTGCCGAGGCCACGGCGTCGCCCCGGTAGCCCGCCACGACATCGGCCCCGCGTTCGCCACGAAAAAGAGCCAACATCGCCGAGGCGTCCAAGACGGCCCGGCTCACGTGGGCTCCGTCGCCGCAGACTTAGCCTGCCTAGCCTTTACTTTGGCAATTTCGGCCTCCTCGGCCGCAGCCTCCCGCCGTCGCTCGGCAATCAGCTCATCCACCAGGCTCACACCCTCCGGCACGTAGCTGGCGATCATTTCCTGAACGCGCGCAAACTCCTTCTCGTCATTCACAACCCGCAACTCGTCCCCGTCCATCTGCATCACGATGTAGTCGCCCTCGTCAACCTCCAGCGCCTTCCGATACGCCGCCGGAATCACCACCCGACCGCCCGGCCCAATCGCCGTTCGCACCAGCACCGGCGCCGAGCCTTCGGGCGTCGCTTCTTGTTCTGGCAGCGGCTGACTCAGCTGCGTCTCCATGAACCCGCTGCCCACCAGCACATTCCGCACGTACTGGTACCGCACGCTAAGGAACCCCGCGATTTCCGACCGGCTATACCCCGACCGGAACAACGCCCGAATCTTGTCCGCCTTCGTCGTCAGCCCCTCCGCCACCTCATCCATCGGCCGACGCTCGCACACACAGACACACGGCTCCTGGTCACAACAGCCATCACAACACGCCATAGCCAAACTCCTGGGCCCAACCCATGGATCTGGGTTGGTATCTATTAGGATGACAGAGAATGAGTTATTTACCAAAAGATAGTTTGTCTATCCTACTGCTGCCCTCGCCACTCCACGCCGCCGCCATCTAGACTACTCCTACCCCCAACGCCGAGACCCCCACCCATGCAACGCCGCAAACTCGGCCGCGTCCACCACCACAGCTCCATCGTCACCCTCGGCGCCGCCGGCCTCGGACGCGCCGACCTGCCCCAGGCCGTCGTCGACACCGCCGTCGAACAAGCCCTCGCCGCCGGCGTCAACCATCTCGACATCGCCCCCACCTACGGCAACGCCATGGAACACATGGCCCCCTGGATGCCCCGCCTGCGCGACGAAGGCTGGTTCATCGGCGCCAAAACCCGCGGCCGCACCCGCCAGGAAGCCTGGGACAACATCCGCTCCTGCCAGCAACGCCTCGGCGTGGAGACATTCGACCTCTTCCAACTCCACTCCGTCGTCGATTTCGACGACCTCGACCAGGTCACCCAACCCGGAGGCGGCCTCGAAGCCCTCCTCGAAATGCGCGACCAGGGCCTCACCCGCTACATCGGCATCACCGGCCACGGCCCCCTCGCCCCCGCCGTCCAGCTTGAGGCCCTCAACCGCTTCGACTTCGACACCGTCATGTTCCCCCTCGCCGCCGCCATCTACCTCGACCCCGACTACCGTCGTGATGCTGAGGCCTTGCTGAATGCCTGCCGGGAACGCAGCGTCGGCGTCCAGACCATCAAAATGCTCGCCCGCGGCGGCTGGGGCGACGGCCCCCAGGAACTCAGCTGCTGGTACGACCCCCACCGCGACCAGCCCCAGATCGACCAGGCCCTCTGGTGGGTCCTTTCCCAGCCCGTCC
>JAPPKM010000170.1 GCA_028874315.1 Chloroflexota bacterium | reverse complement strand
AGGGCCGCGCCCGGGTGGATGCGCCCGACGGCGCCGATGCCTACGACAGCCCCGAGGCCGCCCAGCCCTTCCGCCGCTATCCCCTGGAAGCCCGCTTCGAGCTCACCGGCCAGCGCGCCCAGCGCAACGGCGACGCGCTGGTCGAGTTCCGCGCCACCGGGATGTCCAAGTCCTGGCGCAACGTCGTGACGCCGGACGAAGTGGCCGCCACCGCCGGCGGCGATGCCCTGCGCTGCTACATCCTGTTCATGGGACCGTTTGACCGCACCCTGCCCTGGAGCGATCAGGGCCTGGCCGGCGTCTCCCGCTGGCTGAACCGCGTGTGGAACCTGGTCCTGGACCTCGAGACGGGCGGCACCCGCCGGCGCAGAGCCGACTACGCCGATGTCCAGGTCGAGTTGCAGCGCCAACTGCACCAGACCATCCGCCGCGTCAGCAACGACATCGACGCGCTCAAGTTCAACACCATGATCGCCGCCCTGATGGAGTTCACCAACTTCCTGATCGAAGTCGGCGACGACGACCTGCGCGCCACCCCGGCCTGGAAGGAAACCATCGATACCTTCCTGGTGCTGCTGGCTCCCTGCGCCGTCTTCATGTCCGAGGAACTCTGGGAGCGCATCGGCCACTCGGAGAGCATCCACCTCCAGTCCTGGCCCGCCTGGGACGAAGCCCTGGCCGCCGACGAGACCTTCACCCTGGTCGTCCAGGTCAACGGCCGCGTCCGCGACCGCATCGAAGCCTCCGTCACCACCGATGAAGCCGCCGCCCAATCCCTGGCCCTGGCCAGCCCCCGCGTCCAGGCCCACACCGACGGTAAACAGGTCCGCAAGGTCATCTACCGCCAGGGCCGCCTCATCAACCTCGTCGTCGGCTAGCCGTCACATTCCAGGTCGTCGGTCAGGCATGCGCCAACCGCGCCTGTGAACTGTGAAGCGGTCTTAAGCCGGGCCGCGGGACATCCCTCGAGATCCGGACTGCACCCGCTTTCAAGACTTCACAACATCTCTATGCTTAGATGACTCGGGTCCGCACGGGAGGGTTGCTCGATGAAGACAAGGCTCGCGCTCCTAGCTGCGATGGTCGGCCTTTTCTTTTCCTTCCAGCCCCTGCTTGCCCAGGACTGCTCCTTCCAGTTGGGATTCAAGGCCCTGTACGACCTCATCCCGGACGTCGTTGGCGAGTGCGTGGACGACGAGCAGCACAACCCGGCAACTGGAATAACCCAGCAGCACACCGCCAACGGCCAGCTCACGTGGCGCAAAGCCGACAACTGGACCGGATTCACCGACGGTCAGCGCACCTGGATCAACGGTCCGGAAGGCTTGCAGCAACGCCTGAACAGCGAGCGCTTTCCCTGGGAACCCGCGCTGCCGTCACCCACGGCCGCGCAACGCCTGACGCTGGAACAGCTGCGTAACGCCGAATACCGCCTGCCGCTCCTCGGCGACCAGGACACCCCAATTCGACTCGTCGATGGCATGGGCACGCTCGTCTATGGCGAGGGCGCGACCGAACGGGAAACCGTAAGCCTTATCGACGACGCCGTTGCCTTCGGCGACCTGGACGGCGATGGCAATGCCGATGCGGCCGTTGCCGTCTACACCTCCGGGGGTGGCAGCGGCGCCTTCATCTACCTCGTGGCTGCGCTGAATCGCGACGGCGCGCCCTCGCAGGCGGCGCGCGCGTACCTGGGCGACCGGGTGCGGGTGGAGAGCCTGAGCATTTCGGACGGCCAGATCCGCGCGCAGATCCTCGCGCACGGCCCTGGGGATGGGCTCTGCTGCCCGTCCCTGCGCACCACCAGCACGTTCGCGCTGCGCGAGGGCGGGCTCTTGCAAAAGCGCCTGACCTTGAATCAGTTGCGCAACGCCGAATACCGCCTGCCGCTCGTCGGTGACGAGGACACACCCATTCAGTTCACCGACGGCGAGGGACAGATCGCCTTTGGCGAGGGCGCGACGGAACGGGTCCACGCGGGCATCGTCGACGACACCGTCGCCTTCGGCGATCTTGACGGTGACGGCATCGCCGACGCCGCCGTTGTCGTCTTCATCTCCGGCGGCGGTAGCGGCACGTTCATCCACCTGGTCGCCGTGCTGGATCGTGACGGCGCGCCGGAGCAGGCGGCCTGGGCGTTCCTGGGCGACCGCGTTCCGGTGCGGAACCTGGCCGTCACTGGCGGCCGGATCGTCGCGCGCACGGTCACCCACCGCCCCAGCGACGGCCTCTGCTGCCCGACCCTGGAAGTTACGCGCACATTTGGGCTCGAAGCGGACCAATTGGTCCCCCGCCAGGCGCTGGTCATCGAGTCGCCCCTGCCCGGCGAAACGGTGGCCAGCGGCGTCGAGGTTCGGGGCACAGCCAGCACCTACCCATCCGCCGAGAGCCTCGCCTACCTCGTCTATGACGCCCGCGGCGGCGTGATCGGCATGGGAAGCCTTCCCGTTGACGGCTATGGAGATCAACCGGGAACCTTCGCCGCGCCGGTCGAGTTCATCGCGGGTGCGGATGGACCCGGACGTATCGAGATCCTCGACATCGACCCGGTCAACGGTTCGGCACTGGCCCGCACCGCCGTGCCCGTCAGCCTGCAGGCCGCTCCCATTACGGACGGTCGCACCAGCCGCGAACCCACGCCTGAGCTCGTCCTAGAATCACCCCTCTCCGGCTCGACTGTCGGCACGACCGTGGAACTGCGCGGCCGCATCAGCGCCATGCCCTTCGAGAAGAACCTGACCTACCGCATCTACACCCAGGCCGGAACCGTCATCGACCAGAGCTGGATCTTGGTCGACGGCGACTACGGCGGCCCGGGCACGTTTACGAAGTCGATCGAAGTCCCGTCCGCCACCGCCCCCGGCCTCCTCCGCATCGAAGTCCGAGACGAAAGCGTGGTCGACGGCGCCCTGATTGGCAGCACCTCCGTGGAGGTGTTTTTCACCGGCGGCTCTTAGCCCCCAGTCCCGCTGTCGCGCTCGACGCCTAGCCGGCTTCGGACAGCGGGACCGTGCAGACGCGCCGGGTGTGGGCGCAGCAGAACCAGATTTGGTCGTTGTGCAGCGTCATGCCGTGGACTTCGGGGTCGGGGACATCGATCGCGGCCCGGATTTCGCCGGTGGCCGGGTCCAGCTTATGGATCTGCCGCAGGCCCACGTCGGAGCACCAGACGTGGCCGTCGGTGACAAACACGCCGTGCGGGCGGTGGCTGGGCGTGGGGATTGAGTGGTGCACCGACATGTCGCGTGGGTCGACCAGGAACAGCTGCTGGGCCGGCGGCACGGCCATCCACATGTGACGCTCGTCCACCCACTGCAGGCCGTGCGCGCCGGTGACCAGGGCGTGGGCCGGGTCGACGGAAGCCACGACGCCCTTGCCGGGGGTGTCGTAGTGGTCAACCGTCGTTCCGTCGCCGTTCAGCTTGAAGATGCGGGATCCGAAGGTGGACGAGACCCAGAGATGCCCGCCGCCAATGGTGACGCCGCTGGAATGGTCTGACTCGGTGGGCATGCGAGCCAGGATCGAACCGTCCGAGTAGTCGAGCTTGTACAGGTCGTTATTGTTCTGGTCGATGACCCAGAGTCCGTCGTCGGCCGCCTGCAGGCCGTTGGGCTGCGGGCCGGGGGTGATCCAACGGTCGGTGACTTCGGTCATGCTCGGCATCTCCGCAAGGAAGTTTGGATGTGGGCGACGGGCGCAAGCATAGTTGGCAGGGCTTGCCGACACCTGGTCTTGACGCCAGCGAGGGTCAATGGGACAGTTGGATTTGCGGAGAGCACCTGGCACGTGCTCCGTGACCCCCCCAAGTCACTTCGTTGGCTGGGATAGAGACCGCCTGAGGGCGGTCTCTGCCATGTCTAGGGCAATACCGGAATCTGCGGAGTTAGTCGATCCAAGATTCCGGGAGCGGGCGGGAACCCCGGATTCGTTTTCCGCCGTCTGCGGCCGGTGACATTCGCCACCCGCAGATGTATTGAGCCTTGTCACGAAGCTGATCCTGGCCGTCGATACGCGAGATCCGATGTCCCGTATTGACGCCAACGTCTACGTGGACGGATTCAACCTCTACTACAGCGCGCTCAGGGACACTCCGCATCGATGGCTGGATCTTCAGGCTCTCGCCGTTCGACTGCTCGACCCTGACTTTGCACCTCATCGCATTCGCTACTTCACAGCGCCGATCAGGATTCGGCAGGTTGACCCCGAGAAGCGTCGGCGGCAGCACCTCTATCTTCGGGCACTCAGGTCAATCCCGAACTTGTCAATTCATCTTGGCTACTTTCTGTCAAACTCGGTTCGTATGCCGCTGGCGAACACTCGTCCTGGCCAACCCCCGCTAGTGACGGTGATTCGCACCGAAGAGAAAGGCTCGGACGCAAACCTGGCGGCGTGGCTGACGCGGGATGCCGCAAAGCGTGATTGCTCGGCCGCATTCGTGATCACCGGCGATTCAGACTTCACCGGCGTCATCCGGATGGTGCGGCGGGAGTTCAACTTCCCGGTACACGTGATCGACCCCAGGAGGTCGTCCAGTCGCCGGCTGCGAAGCGTATCGACGAGCTACCGGCTGCTGCAGCGGCATTTGCTGCCCGAGTGCCAGTTCCCAGCCCGGTTCACGGACCGTGCCGGCGTGATTACCAGGCCGAAGATGTGGGACGACTAGGCCGAAGCAGCCGCTAGAACGAATCTCCAGGCCAATGAGCCATCCTCGGTTCTGCGGCTGACCCTCTTTTCCCGGCTCCCGCTTGGCTTGCCTATCGTATTCGGCTCGTGTACAATGGCCCCAGCTTGCCAGCGATGTCCCACTGGTCCGCGATGCCGGACCTGGAATGGGACCTATGCCAGATTCAGACGCGCAGCGTCCGCCGCCCGGCGAGCCGTATCTGCGCGAGCTTGAGGAGCAACTCCTCGCCGAATTCAGTGAACGCAACGCCCGCATCGCACGCCTGCGGCGGCTGCGTCACATGGAAACGCCGGTGGACATCCCGCCGGCCTACCGCACCAGCGCCCGCGAGGTACGCACGCCGCTCGCCCGCGAGCAATTGAAGCGAGTCATCGGCAGCCTCACCGCCAACCGCCCGCTGGTGCACGTGCCGCCGGCCGAACCAACCGAGGCCGCCCGCGCCGGCGCCGACCAGAGGGCCCGGTGGACCAACGCCGCCCTGCGCCGCATGGACAGCGAAGCCGCCCGCGACGTGTTCGGCATGCTGATCGACGCCATGGTGGCCGACGGCGCCGGCGTTCTGAAGCTGCTCTACGCGCCGGACCGCTGGGCCGGCTACCCGCGGCGGTCGGCCAACGACGGCGAACCGGCCCAGGACTTCCTGCAGCGCGCCGAGCGCTTCAAGAAATCCGCCCGCTTCCCACTCGCCTGGCGGGACGTCGACGTCACCACCTTCTACCCGCTGGAAGGCGAGGACGGGCTGGAAGCCTGCCTGGAGATCTCCGAGCGCCCGCGTCACCTCGTGCAATGCCGCTACGGGCTCATCACCGACAAGCGCAGCGGACGACTGGTTCCGCCCGGCGGCGACGCCCAATCCGAATCCGGTCCCGTAGGGGCGCCCCTTGTGGGTGCCCGTCCGACGTCCCGCGTCGTCGAATACTGGGACGACGAGTACTTCGCCTACCTGGTGGACGGTCACCTCGTGCGCCGGGGGCGGCACGGCTACGGGGCCATTCCCTACGTCCACGCCTACGGCGACCAGACGCCCAGCCGCGACCCGGCCAAGGCGGGGGTATCCATGCTGGCCTCCATGGAATACCTGGTCCCGCTCCTGGATCAGCTGCTGACCATGAAGCAGAACGCCCTCTTCCTCTACGCCTACCCCACGCCCAAGATCACCAACTTCTCGCCCATCGACCCCAACCTGACCAACGACGGCCGCCCCCGCGCGCTCGACTTTCGGCCCGGCGAAGTCGTTCCCCTCTACCAGGGCGAGGACCTCAGCTTCCTGGAGTGGAAGGGCACGCCCCCCGACCTGGACGAACTCATCGCCCAGACCCGCGCCATGATCGACCAGGCCGGCGCCCCCAGCGTGCTCTTCGGCGTCCCGCCCGGTGGCAACACCAGCGGCTACCTGCTCAACCAGCTCATCAACACCGCGCGCGTCTCGTTCCAGCAGATCGCCCGCCACGCCGAGCAGGCCTTGGAGCGGATCGTCCAGCTCATGTGGCGGCTGGTGGAAACCCGTATCGCCGAAACCGTCTTCGTGTTCGAGGCCGAAGACGAACAGGGCTGGATCGGCCTCGGCCCGCACGACATCGACGGCTACCACGCCGTCCGCGTACGCCTCGATCCGCTCGGCCCCGCCGATGACGTCGCCCAGGGCACCCTCGCCGCCAGCCTCGTCGGCGCCCGCCTCGCCTCCCGCCGCTGGGCCATGCGCGAAAAGCTCGGCATCGAAGACGCCGAAACCGTCGAAGACGAAATCCTCCTCGACGAACTCATCGACACCCCCGAAGTCCGCTCCGCCATTGTCCGCGAAGCCCTCGGCCAGGCCGGCATGGCGCCACAGCGTGCCGAGGAGACAGCCAATGACCGGACGTGAGCCGAGCCGGGCACCGGATGTGACGCAGGTGCGCGTGCAGCGATTGATTCAGCAGTTGGCCTGGCGCATCCGGGCGGGCTGGTTGCCGGGTGCTGGAACGCGCGAAACAGCCGCGGCAACGTCGAGCGACGAGATGGTTGGCGGGCCGGTGCGTTCGGAGATACCGACTGCCGTCCAATCTCGCTCGTCAGGGCAGCGCGCGCTCTTGTGCCAGCTACTGGCCGATGGGCGAGCGCCGATCGGCGGTACCGGCGCAGGGTCCCGAGTCCGTGGCCGCCGGTAGCGGCGACGCCAGCAGCGCCTTCGCCAAGCGCCTGACCACCATCGCGAACGCGGAGTATGAGGCGCTCTGCCAGACGATCATGGCCAAGGCGCTGGACGGCGAGCGCTGGGCGGTGGAACTGGTGGTTCGGTACGTGTTTGCGCGCGATGCCGAGGGTGAGGACGGCCTGCGAACGCTGCTGGAAGAGGTACGTGAGCGTGCCGCACGAGGCGCGTGACGCGCTGTGGGCGCGAGCGGGATACGATCCGTCGCCCGCGCAGCGCGCCGCCCACGACTGCCCGGCCCGAGTCCGCCTGATTGCGGGCGGCGAGCGGGCCGGCAAGAGCCGCAGCGCGGCCATGGAGCTGTTTGGACGCTTGCTGGAGGGCGGGCTGTACTGGCTGGTGGGCCCGGAGTACGACCTGTGCCGTCCGGAATTCGAGTATGTCCTGGACGCCTGCCGGCGGATCGACGCCGTGGCGTCGGTGCGGTATCCCGGGAGCAGCCGTTGCGAGCTTGTCACGCGAACAGGCGCGCGGATCGTGACGCGCAGCGCGCGCGAGCCGGAGCGGCTGGCGGGTGAGGCGCCGGACGGGATTCTGGGGTGCGAAGCGGCGCAGCTGCCGCCATCGGTGTTTCTGCGGCTACGAGGGCGAATTGCGGAGCGGCGCGGCTGGCTGTGGCTGAGCGGGACCTTTGAAGGCTCGCGTGGCTGGTACGCGGATAAGTTTCGCGCCTGGCAGCACAAGGGGAGATCGGATGCTCGGGCCTTTTCGATCCCGTCGTGGGAGAACCGGTCGCTCTATCCGGGCGGCCGCGACGATCCGGAGATCGCTGACCTGGAGGCCCTATTCCCGCCTGATCTGTTCATGGAGCGGTTTGGCGGGGTGCCGTGCCCGCCGTCGACGCTGGTTTTTCGAGAATTCGAGCCACGCGTGCACGTCCAGCCGGAGGCACGCGCCAGCGGCGGACCGGTTGAGTTGGCCATCGATCCCGGATACGCCGGTGCGTATGCCGTGCTGGCCCTCGAGCAGCGTGGGGCGGACGTGGCCGTGGTCGACGAGGTATACGTGCGCCGGCGAGTGGCGGGGGACGTTATTGCGGCCTGCCGGCAGCGTGCTTGGTGGCCGCGAGTGCGGGGCGGGGTGATCGACGTAGCCGGTCGGCAGCACCACGCGGCACCAAGTCAGATCGAGATCTGGGCCTCACTGGCGGGGGTGCGACTGCGCTCACACCGCGTTCCGCTGCGGAGCGGCATCGACCGCCTGCGCACGTTCTTACGCGATCCGGCCAGCGGCAAGGCGCGCCTGACGGTTGCTCCCGAGTGTCAGAACTTGATCGAGGAGTTCGGGCTCTACCGCTACCACGAGGCATCCGACCTGGAGCCAATCTCTGAGATCCCGATCGACCGCGACAATCACGCCATCAAGGCGTTGACCTACTGGCTGTTCGATCGCTTTGGGGCCATCGAGCGGCCACCGCGCCAGAGTATTCCGTTTCGAATCACGTGGTAGCGGGGACGCCCAGCGCTGCGTCGGCGAGCGGCTCTAATCGCCTGCCGGATCGTCGGCGCCGGCGCTGACGAGCATGACGATGGGATCGGCGCCGGAAGCGGAACTGATGGCCAGACGCATGAAGCCGGCGTCCAGTTGCAGGTCCACGAAGGCGAGGCGTCGCTCGACCTCGGCGATGGCGTCGTCGCGGTTCGTCAGGTCAGACAAGTTCGACTCGGCATCGTCAGGTCCGGACTCGATGAGGACGCCGCCGGCCGTGGGATCAACGTCCCGTCCCACCGGACCACGCTGAAGGGCCGCGACCATGGTGGCGGCGACGTCGTTGCCGGCCCGGTCGGCGATGGCGGCCAGGGCGAAGGTCGTGCGGTCGGCTTCGAGCGCGTCCGCCAGGGCGAGGATGGCCTTGGCCGGCGGCGCACGGCGTTCCCCCTTTTCGACGTGGCTGAGGAAGGAGTGGGAGATCCCGCTGGCCTGCGCCAGCTGGCGATATGAAAGGCCGGCGGCGCGGCGGGTGCTGTTCAGCACGGCCGCGAAGCGCATTCCCGGCGGCGTTTCGCTCATGCTGCGCCCATTGTACCCACGGGGTTGACAGCCCGCCAGCGGGTCTGTACTCTACTAGAGTATTGATTAGGCGCGACGCCGGGGGTTTGTGATTCCGACATCGCTGGCCTGGGCGGACCCCCCGGCGTCGACGCCGTGACGAATTGGAAGGTTGACGTGTTGACAATCCAGCGCCAGGACGGGCGCTTGATTCTGCGAGCCCGGACTCCGGGCCACGATGACGCCGCGGCCTATGCCCTCACGTCCGACGATCACCAGTCCGCCCGGCGCCTGGTGGATCGAACGCTGAGCGAGTCCGAGCCGACGCCGTTTGAACGCGCCTGCATAGCGGCCGTAAGTAGCGCGGCACGCGGGAATGACGCTTCACCGGCCGTCCGTCGCTACGTAAGCCAGCGATTGGACGAGGCGTGTGTGCGGCGCGGGCTGTTGCTGCGAGCGCACTGGCACTGCCCGCAGTGCGGCGCGCCCGGCAGCCAATGGTCGCCCGGCTGTTTGCGGATCGACTGCGACGAGCCCGCGCCGAAGCAGCTGGCCCACTGGGACCTGTGCCGCGTGGCCTCGGCCGACGAGTTGCTGACGCTGATGGTGAGCGAAGGCTATGCGCGGATTGGCGCATCAGCCCACGCGGCGCGGCTGCGCCGACTTCGGTTCGACCTGACCGCGCTGCTACGCGACTGCCGACCGACGCTGGAGCGTCGATTGACGCGTTGGGCACATGAAGCCGACGAAGTCCATGCCGTCCGCGCGACGGAGATGTTGGACCTCGCGGCCCGGCTGGGCGCCCGGATTCAGGCCGGGCCCGACTCAATACCAGAGGCGGATCTGACAGCCGCCCTGGCCAGCGCCCAGGCAGAGCCGGTAGGCGCGCAAGAAAAGGAGCAGGCATGACCGGAGAATCGAGGGATACCGCCGTGACGAGCCGATCGACCGACGGCGCCACTGGAACGGATGCCGCCGCAGCCACGGCGCGGGCGGACGAGGCGGATTCGACGGATGACTTTCAGGCGGCGCTGGAAGCGGAAGTGGCCCGGCGTATCGACGCCGTGGAGCGCCGCTGGCAGTCGCGCAAGGATCGCGAACTGAACCGCGCCAGGCGACGCTGGGAGTCGGAGGCCGGCCAATCGATCGACCCCGAGCTGTTGGCCTGGATCGCCGAGGCGGATCCGCAGGCGGTGGGCCAGTGGCTGAAGACGGGACTGACAGAGGGCCTGGCGCCGAACCAGGCGGATACCCGGCGACCGGAATCGAGCGACGAGACAGCGGGCCAACCCGCGTCCGATGAACCAGCGTCCGGCGCCGAGACGCAGCACGACGATCAGGACGACGCTGAACCGGTGGAGGCCGCGCCGCCGCCGGTTGACCTGGAGCGCGAGGCCGAGGCGCAAGACCGACTGGCCGAGCGGCGACGCCAGGATCCTTCACCCGACCTTTTCCCCAGTCGCGGCGCGCCCGCCGACGCATTTCAGCAGATCGAGGCCGGGTTCGCCCGTGGCGAGGTTGACCTTGAAACCTACGAGACGGCCCGCCGGCGACGTGGGCTGACGTAGCCGGCTCCCGGTTGTCCGAAGTGGCCGGAGCCACCGGCCTGGCGTTCAAACGCCGGGCCGGTGGCTCCGTTTAGGTCTGGTCCCGGCACGCAGCGGGACCTTGCACGGCACGGCTAATCTGAATTGACAGTGCCCCGGTCATTGGCCGCGACGCTCATCCCGCGCCGGGAATGCGAATCCGGCCGCCAGAATTGCAAGGCGAATACATATGCCATCGATTTCCAGGATTCACCCGTTTCTCTGGTTCGATAGCCAGGCCGAGGAAGCGGCGAGGTTCTACGTGTCGGTTTTTCCGAACTCGAGGATCGTGCACGTGGAGAAGATCTCGACGGGGCCGGCCGAGGGCGGTGCGATCGTGGAGTTCGAGCTGGATGGGCAGCGACTCGGCGGGGTGGACGGCGGGCCGATGTACAGCTTTACGCCGGCGGTCTCGTTTGTGGTGGAGTGCCAGACGCAGGACGAGATCGACCATTACTGGGAACGGCTATCCGAGGGCGGGCGGACGCAGCCGTGCGGTTGGCTTGTCGACAGATTCGGCCTGTCGTGGCAGGTCATCCCGGCGGGTCTGGGCGAGATCATGGCCCCGGCGCCCAAGGCGGTAATGGAGGCCCTGCTGGAGATGACGAAGATCGACATTGCGGGATTGCGGCGAGCGGCGGAAGGGTAGGGCCAGCCGGCGGCGGACGACCGCCCGACTACTGCCTGGCTTCGATGCGGGCAAGAATGTCGCGGATTTCGGTGAGGAGTTCGGTGGCGTCGCTCGGAGCCGCTCGTGTCCTGGGGACGGCTTCGGAAGGTTCGGCGCCAAGGGTTATTTGTCGCTGGCGGAGGATGGCGTTGCGGAAAGCCTCGGCGTCCACGACGCCCAGCAGGTTGCCCTCGCTCCCCGCGTTCGGCCCGGACTGGCCGGCGGTTTCCACTTTTAGCCCGTGCAGGCCAAAACGGCGCATGATCGGTCCCTGGTGGAGCTTGAGGTCGGTGATGCGGTTGAGCGGGACGGTGGACTCGCTGCGCGTGAAGACGCCCTTGCGCAGTTCGAGCGCCTGGGTGGTGAGGCGGGCGGAAAGGCCATTGAAGTACTTCGGGCCGAACCAGAGGCTGTAGAGGAGCCAGAAGGGAATGAACGGGATACCTACGATGGTGATGACCATAAGAAGCGAGACGAGCACTCGCCAGTAGCCGATGGCGCTGCGATCGAACCGGGCATCGAGCAAAGTCTTGCCGGTTACGCCGGCCTGGTCGGATTGCACGATGTGATCCTCCTAATGCCCGTCGCGACGGACCGTGGGATGCGAAGGGGGTTCGGCGCTAGCCGCGGCTCATCTTCTCGCCGGCGGCGCGCCAGAGGTACAGGCCGGCGCTGCCTGCGACCCAGGTGAAGAGTACGTCCATCCAGGGAAAGTGGTTGATGTGGGACTGGGCGGCAAGGCCGGTTTCGCTCTCGGGGAACAGCGTCCAGAGCCAGTTCCAGTAGAAGATGATGCTCAGGCCCGTGGCTCCGAGGAAGAGGGCGGTGGCGCCCAGGTATTCGCGAGTGACGGGGTCGTTAGGGCCGCCGTTGAGGCTGCGGACGCGGTGGAAGCTGATGAGGAGCGCAATCATCACGGCCACGGCCATGAACCAATTCATCACCTGCCATATGGGATAGGTTTCGCCGCCATCGTGGTAGACGGGGGTGAGCATGAGGTTCAGTCCAACGGCGACCGCGAGCACGATGAGGGCGACCGCGACTACACGGCGAACTTGATCCATTGGGACGCTCCGAAACTTCTAGCGGTGACGATTCTGACTACTTGAACTCAAGCCAAAATTTAGCACCCGCACGGTTTGTGACTCAGTTCAGGCGGAACTGTTTGGGCGCTCGCGTGAAGTTGATTTGCTGGCCGGCGGCCAGGACGGCGGCCTCGCCGCCGTTGGTTGCGATACGACGTTGCTGATCGGCTTTGGCGGCGACGTCGACGGCGACGGGGTCGCAGATGGCGGCCAGGCGGCGGCCAAAGTCGGCAACTCGTGGCTGGTGGGTTGGACGGTCGGCCAGGTTGGTCAGCTCGTGGGGATCAGCCTGCATATCGAAGAGTTGGGGGTCGTGGCCGACCCAGTGAACGTATTTCCAGCGGCGGTCGCGCAGCATGTAGGCGGCGGAGGCGGAGCCGGTGGCGTGGTATTCGCTGAAGACGGTGCGGTCGACTGGCTCATCGCCAGCGGCCATGGACCATAGGTTGGTGCCGGGGAGGTCCGCATCCTCCGCTGTGGGCTCCGCTCCAGTTCCGGCCATGATGGTCGGGGCCAGGTCGACCAGCGACACAGGGCAGTCCACCGAGTGACCGGCTGGCACCTCGGGTCCGGCCAGAATCAGCGGAACGCCGGCGGCGCTGTCGTACATGACGCTCTTGCCCCAGAGGCCGTAGTCGCCCAGGGTCTCTCCGTGATCGCTGGTGTAGACGATGCGAGTGTCGTCGGCGAGGTCCGCGTCACCCAGGGCGCCGAGCACGTCCCCAATTAACTCGTCCACGAATGAGCACATGGCGTAGTAGACGAGACGGGCGCGGCGGATGGCGTCGACGGAACGCAGGTCCCCGGGATCTTGCACACGAGCGTGGCGGAACGCAGCCAGCGGCGGGTGCATGGGCCATCGGTCGGGCGACCAGGCTATGGGCATGTCGATGTCGTCCCGCCGGTAGCGGCGCTGGTGGTGTTCGGGGGCGGCGAACGGGAAGTGGGGCAGGGTGAACGAGACGAACAGGCACCAGGGTTTGTCGTGCGTTGGCGCCTCCGCGTGGAGCCAACGGACGGCTTCGGCGGCGATGGCGGCGTCGAAGCGGATGTATTCGGAGTCTGTGTCGCCTGCCTGGTCCACGTGCCCGAGTTGGTAGCGGGTGACCGGCATGTTGGCGCGAATGCAGCCGTAGACATCGCCGATGCCGTGCATGACGTGCATGGGGATGCGCTGGTCGGGGAAGCCGATATCGTCGGTGCTGTTGCGGTAGTGGAGTTTGCCGATGGTGGTGACGGCATGGCCCTGCTGGGCCAGCCGGTGGCCCCAGCTGGAGGCCGCGCTGCCGGTGTAGGGCGCGGCGTTGTCCCAGGCGCCGATCTGATGGACGTAGCGGCCGGTGGCGAAGCTGGCGCGCGAGGGGACGCAGATGGGGGAGTTGCAGTAGGCCGAGGTGAATGAGGTGCCGGCGGAAGCCAGGGCGTCCAGGTTGGGTGTCTGCACCAGCGGGTGGCCGGCGGCACCCAGCATGCGCGGATTGTGTTCGTCGGACATGAGAACCAGGAGGTTTTTGGGATCCACGGTGTCTCCGGTGTGACTTCGGCGGGGGACTAGGTCGCCGCGGCGGGGGGGGGGTAATGCCGCCCACATTGGACCTGCTAACCGGGCGGGGTTGGCACTGGCGCGCTTACCGGCCTAGGCGGGGCCGGGGACGCCCCCCGTCGCCCTCCTCGCGGCAATTCGGCGTGCAAAACCGGCTAGCTGGTCGGACCTGCATCGTGCGGATAGGTGTACCAGTCATTGCCGGCGTTGCCAGTAAAGGCGAACTGCGTCCCGCCGGCGGCGTAAATGGTGTCGTCACCGCTGAAACCGTTACTGAACCCGAGCCCGCGCACGTTACCGACCGTCAGGCTGGCGCTCTTGTTATCCCAGCTTGAGGGCGCTCCGATGTTTTTGACCGTTCCCTGCCGCTCACTGCGCTTGCTCAGGAAGACGCTGCCCCGCTCCGTTCCGACCACGATCGTTCCATCGCGAGGAAGGTTGGGAGAGAGGGCAATGACATTGATCTGACCGAGGGCCGCGTCGCTGTCGTGCCTCGGATTGTGGAGTACGTTCACAAACTTCTCACCGGCATCTTCCGACCGGTATACACCGTGCTCCCTCGAGCCGATCCAGATGACACTCTCGTAGTGCCAGTCGGGATGGACTGCGACCGCGGTAATCCTGAAGTCCTTCGGGAGCGCATCCTTGCCGAGCACCGACCGAAAGCTCCGCCCTAGATCGTCGCTCACCCACAGGTTGGTCGAGACCCAGGTGAAGAGGTGGATGTTCTGGCCGCGTCCCTGCACCGCGATCAGACCGTTGAAGTTCACGTCTCTGGGTAGGCCATTTCCGGGATTTGCGGAGACGGATGACCAGTTGGCGCCACTGTTCGTGGACCGACTCAGCACACCGTTGTCGGAGATTGCGTAAAAGGTGCGGTCAGATGCGAATCGGGGCGATGCGTCGATACCGGCGGTCCGGACCCCGGGAGCACCGGGAGCGGCAGTCCAAGTTGCTCCGCGGTCGCTGGAATACCCGATCCCGACGTCCGTCGCCGCTAGCACGATGCCGTCCTCAGGCAGGGTGGGTGACGGGGCGATGGCGTATACCTTCAGGCTGGGTAGCCCGCCGAGGTGCTGGGTGAAGCCCGCACCAGCGTTTGTGGACCGGAGGACGCCGCCAGTGGAGGTGCCAAGCCAAATCGTGCTGTCCTGGAAGACCGCGGGTGATGCCGCGAGGGTCAGGATTTCGCCGATCGGGGCCGACGTGAGCATCGGGTCCGGCGCGGGCGCAGGCGCGGGCCCCGGTGCAGGTGCGGGCCCCGGTTCCGGTGCGGCTGGGGGCGTCGGGGTCGCAATTGCCCAGGCAAAGACGGACTGGACATCGGAGCGATGGTCGCTCTGGCAGGCCTGCTCGGCCCGGTCGCCGAAGACGCGCTGGTAGATGCCGACATTGTGATTATTGCCCAGTTGGGCCTCGACGACGTCGTTGAGTTCCACACAGGTTGTGGGCCATTGAGCGCGGGCAAGCGTGGCCGTGAGTACCAGCGCCAGCGCTGCGGACAGGGCCGCTCCCATGAGAATCATGCGGAACGTGCTGTGGCCGAGGAAGGAGTGCAAAGCCGGCATCCGCCGCCTCCGTTGGCTACCCGGAAGACATAAGCATCGTAGCCGTAGGCCAAGGGCAAGGGAAGCCCGAAAAGCGCGGAATGCCCAGGAAAGGCTGGTGGGTGGCCGGCCACGTCGGGTTGCGCGTCGTAATCGTATTGTGTACAATCGTCGTGTAGCGCTTCGGACCTGATCAATTCCGCCGGACGAGCGGGGGTCGGCCGAAGCGGGGCCGCGGCGGCCCGCGTCACCTGATCCGACCGCTGCCGGGCGAACGGAGCGAGTTCATCGCTGCTCGCCGACGGCAGCTGATCCGGGGAACGCGACGACGGCGTCATCAGCGACCCAGCGCGCTTGTGCGGAGCACGGGGGCGGCGGAGATACGCGCATCGCCCGATGGGATTTCGGGTTCGGTGCGCGCCCGCCGTCCCCAGATGGTCAGGGTCGGACCTGACGTGCCCCGACAGACCGAGCGCCGGCGAAGCGCGGTTTCGCCGAGCCGACGCCCACGAGCGGCGTCACACCGACATCAGGCAATTCGAGCGCCGCGCATCGGCGGGCGCTCCGGAGGAGACGCAGTGGCGATTACGACGAGCGATTCAATTGGCGACGTGGTGGACACGGTGATTGCCGAAGCCCGCCGCACGCAGATGCACCGGACGGTCATGGAACCGTTGGTGCGGACGTACCGCGTTCCGCGCGGAGCCGGCGACAAGCTGGAGATTCCCAAGTTCGGCACGGTGTCCGCGGCCGCCCTGACCGAGGGCGTGGACATGACCAACCCGCAAACCCTGACCACCAGCAACGTGACGATCACGCCGGCCGAAGTGGGGGCGCAGATCGTACTGACCGACCGGGCGCTGCGAACGGCCAGGGAGGACATGGCCCGGGCCGCCGGCCGAGTGCTGGGCGACGCGATCGCCCGCAAGTTGGACGACGACCTGCTGGGACTGCTGGACAGCTTCAGCGCGTCGCTGGGCGGGGCCGGCAAGAACATCTCGGTGGGGCACCTGCGGGCGGCGGTGTCGCGCCTGCACGGCGCGGCTGAACCGGCGCCGCAGCCGTTCCACGCGGTGCTGCATCCGTACCAGGCGCACGACCTGGCCGCCGACATTTCCCCCACGGGCACGTACCCCGTGCCGGCCGGCATCTCGCAGACGGTGCTGGAGAACCACTGGGTGGCGCGCGCCTTCGGGGTTGACATCTTTCAGGCCGGAAACCTGGACGTGGACGCCAGCGACGACGCCAAGGGCGCGGTGTTTTCCAAGGAGGCGCTGGTGCTGGTGATGTTCAAGGACTGGGCCGTGGAACGGCAGCGCGACGCTTCGCTGCGGGCCTGGGAGCTGAATGTCGTGGCGGACTACGGCCTGGGCGAATACGCGGACGCCTGGGGCGTGGAGATGTACTTCGACGCGTCCACCCCGTCCAGCTAAGCCCGGACGGTTCCAGGAGGAGGCAGCGGCACATGCACGCTCCCATCATCTGGATCAGGCGCCGCCCGGCGCGGCGCCTGATCCACCGCTTTCCCGGAGCGCCGGGCGGGCGCCAGATCCTGGTGATCACGCCTGACCGGCAGGAAGCACGAGACACGGCGCTGGCCATGCGCGAGCGCCAGGCAACGCGCCTGCGCGATCACGGTGCAGCCGATCCGGAGACCCTGGATTCGCAGCGAGCGGCGTGGAACCAGGGTGAGACGCAGCGCCCGGAAGCCCGACCATGAGCGTCACGCGGCGCGCGCTGCGGCATCGAGTTGCGCGGCGGCTGGCGCCGTTTTTGACCGGAACGGCGGAGGGCGGGTCCACGGTGACCCTGGTCGACGCGGCACGGCTGCAGGATTCAACCGCATCCGCCGACCTGTGGGTGGACAGCTGGGTGCTGGTGTTGGACGGTCGAAACGCCGGCGAGACCCGGCGGGTGGCCGCCTACGACCCGGCGTCAGGGTCAATCACGGTCAGCCGGGCGTTTCCGCATCCGGTGCAGACCGCGTCCTATGAACTGTCACGCCTGGTTGCGCCCGAGGTGGTCGACGCGGCGATCGACGCCACGCTCACGCGCTGTTGGTTTCAGACCCTGGCGCCGCTGACGGCGCTGGCGGACGGCGACATGGGGAGCCCGGACGCCCGGGCCTGGCGTGCCTGGAATGCGACCGTGGCCAAGGCTGCGGCCGGTGGCGCTACCAGCCTGGACGTGACGAACACGGCAGCGGGCGGCTTTGCGGCATCGACCAGCCTGGCCGTACTGCCGGGGCAGGCGCACACCCTGGAAGCATCCGTGGCTCCGGGCGGCTCCACGGCTCGACTGTCGGTGCGCGATCTCAGCCGAAATGTTGACCTGGGCGCGACCGAGGGCACAGGCCAGACCCGGCGACGGCTGCGACTGGCATTCGTCATCCCTGACGGATGCGAGGACATCGAGGTCCGCCTGGGTGGCCTGGAGGCCGACGCGGTGACGCGCTGGATGCAGGTGATTCTGCAGGTGGCCAACCGACGGCGCTCCGCGCTGCCGGGCTGGATCACGCACCGGCAGCAAGTCGTCGAAGTCTGGCGGCGCGCGGCCGACCACCCCGAGCGCGTGATGTCGGCGGCGGCCTGGTGGCGCACGGCAGCCAACCCGGGAACGATGGGTCACGGGCTATGGCTGGAGGTGGATCCACCGCCGAGCGCCGGCGAGACGTTGCTGATCGAAGGGCTGCGCGCGTACGACCCGCTGGCTACCGACGACGCCACCACCGACGCCCCGGTGGACTGGGTGGCGCAAGGGGCGGTGGTGGAGGTGTACCGACACCTCAACCGAGACGCACCGGCGGGGGACGTGGCGCGCTATGCGGCGCTGCAGCGTGATGCCGCGCTGGAGTTTCAGCATCTCTCTCGCCTCTATCGTCCGCGGGCCACCCGGCGGGTGATGTTGAGTGGAGGCTGGTAGATGCCGCGCGGAAACCGCCCGCCGTATCCCTACGACTGCCGAGTGGATGGGGTGGGTCTCATGCTGAGCAACGAGCCAGGCGGTGAGGTGGCCTGGCGCGAGCGCAAGCTGGACTTCTTCGCGCCGCGGGTGAGCCAGACCGACCAGTCCTATGCCCAGTTCCCGCCCGAAGACGAAACGACCTGGGCCGTGGATGACCTGTCGGGCGGCTTCGGCCAGCGAGTCGCGCCGCGCGGCGGCTCGACCGGCTACGCCCACGGATTGGCCGACACGCGCATCCCGCACCAGGTCACGTTGCCTCCGGAAATCCGGACGACGCCCATTGCGTCATCCGGAGTGATCACGGACCACTTCGAATTGGCCGGCGACACGTACGTGTTGGCGGGTTCGGCCGTCTACCGTTCGCAGGGCGGCAGGACCTGGACGCTGGCCAAAGCCTTCGAACCTGGCGTGACGGCTGTCTCGGCCACGGTCTTCAAGGGGCGGGCGGACCGGCCGATGGCCTTTGTGGCCGTGGGCGGTTCGGCGGCCGACGGGCCGTTCTGGACGTTCGATGGCACGACCTGGACACAGCACGCGGGTCAGCGCGCCAATCCGGCGGCCGTGTTGCGGACCGGCGACAGCGGCCGGACCTACGCCGATCTGACAAGCGCCCTGAGCGATGGGGACCCGGGGACCTACGGGCACCTGGACTCGCTGGGCGCGGCGAGCGATGGCGCCTGGCTGCTGGCTGGTGGCGACGCTCCGTTTGCCGCGATTCGCATCGACATGAACTCCGCCGCCAACGGTAACGCCGCCGAGTTGACGGCGGAGTACTGGGACGGCCTGCGCTGGACGCTCGTGGACGGACTGACCGACGGCACGTCGCGAGACGGCAAGACGCTGGCCGGCGGCGGCGACGTGGCGTTCCTTGAACCGACCGACTGGCGGCGTACATCGATCAACGGCGTTGAGGCCTTCTGGCTGCGTTTGACTGTTGGGGCGGCGCTGGATTCCTCAACCCGAATCAATGCGATGGCGGTTCGCGAGGTCCGCAAGGCCGACGCGTTCCTGGTGCTGGGCTCGCAACTGGCGCGGGTCAGCCGTGAGACCGGCAGCCCCGTGCTCTCGATCTCGAAGGACGGCGGGTCGGGGTCCACCTGGACCGACGGCACGCCCGTGGGCGACGGGGCGTTTGGGATCAATGCACTGCTGGGCCTGGGACGTACGGCCTATCTGGTCAAAGCGGACGGCCTCTACGCGCTGCGCCCCGGGACCGGGGCCGGCGCGGTTGCGGAGCACGTGTGGTCCCAGCCGGTGCGAAGCGCCAGCCCGCCGAATGGTCGCGGCGCGGCCGTCTGGCGCGGCTCCCTGTGGCTGCCCCTGCCGCAGGGGCTCTACCGGTTCCGACCCGGTGAGTTGACAGCGGCCGGTCCGGAACGCCTGCGTCAGAACGCCTCGCCGATTCGGGGGCGCGTGACCGCCTGCGTCGGCGACGCCCATTACCTGTACGCCGCCCTGCGGGATGAGTCCGGGCAAACAACGTTGCTGGCGTTAAGCCAGGAACAGGACTCCTGGCACCCCATCGCGCGCCTGGGGCAGGCGGAATGCCGGCACATGTGGGTGTCGGACCGTCCGGGGCCGAATCCGCGGCTCAATATCGCGACCGGCGGTTCGCTGGCGGCCATGGTGCTGCCGCGCGGGTCGGCCAATCCCCGGCACGATCCCAACTGCCGTTACGCGGTCACCGCGGATCTGGCCCTTTCCCGCTTCGACGCGGGGTTCGCGGCGCAGCCGAAGGCATTCCTGGCGTTGGCGCTGAGCGGCGAGCGGCTCACGGCGTCTTCCTGGGTGGACGCGTCCTACCGGCTGGGCGATGGCGAGCCGTACCGCCCGCTCGGACGCTTCGCCACCAGTGGGCAGCGCATTGAATTCGGACCGGAGGCCGCCGCGGCGGCGATTGATGTGCGGCTGACGCTGCATACCGACGACTCCGGGACAACGCCCGTGATCCACGCGGTCTCCCTGGCCTATGCCGTACGCGCGGACTTCAAACGGGTGTTCGAGTTCGTGGTCCGGATCGCGGACCAGGCGCCGCTGCGAGACGGACGCCGCGATCGTCGATCGGGTCGCGAGATCAAGCGCGCCATCGCCGCCGCGGCGGCCACGCGCGAGCCGGTAGTGCTGGTGAGCCCGGACGGCGAGCACGTGGAGGTGCTGGTTCGCGGGGCGGAGGCGCAGGCGCGGCGCAGCGAAGCCGGGCGCGACCTTGAGTGGCGGATGCCCGTAACCGCCACGGAATACCGGCCGACCGCCGGCACGGGCACGCACAACCGTCTGGCGGCCTACGCGCATGCGACGCAGGCCGCCTATCTACACACGCAACTCGCCAGGCTATAGGAGGCCGCGATATGGCAACTACCACGGCGAACCTGCGGCTGACCAAGCCGCTGGGCGCCGAGCGATACGACATCAACGTGTTCAACAACAACGCCGACCTGATTGACGCCGGGTTCAACGGCGCCTCGGGACACGACCACTCGGGCCGGGCGGGCGAAGGTCCGCAGCTCACCGACGCGGCCCTGGCGACGGGCGCGGTGACCACCGCGAAGCTGGCGTTGGACACGTTTCACTCCGAGCAGTTTCGCAACGCCCTGCCGAACGGCGACTTTGAATCGTGGTCCGGCGGTGGAACGGCGGCGCCGGATGGCTGGTCGCTGTCGGGCGCCAATGCCCAGATTGCGCGCGCGACGTCGGTCGTGAAGCACGGACGCTATGCCGCCTCCCTGAAGCGGCGGGGCGCCGACTGCGATCTGCGCCGCGGCCTGGCCGACGACCTGGGCGGTCTGACCTACCTGCGGGGACGTACGTTCACGCTGGGCGGTTGGGTCTACGCGACGGTCCCGAATCGAGCGCGGCTGGAATTGGGCGACGGCGTGACCACGTCAATTTCGGCCTATCACTCGGGCGGATCGGCCTGGGAGTGGCTGACGGTCACGATTGCCGTGGACAGCGCGGCGCCGACTTTGCTGGCGCTGTGCAAGCTCAAGCAGGGCGACACCACGGCCTGGTTCGACGGGCTGCAACTGGCCGAAGGCACTTTGGCGCCGGCCTTCACCCCCAATCCGCTGGACCAGGCGCTGCGCCTGACCAACTTCCAGGACAGCACCCCCGCCAACCACGTGGACCGCGGTCAGTGGCGGGCGGAGGTGGGCGTTGCCTCGGTCGCGGGCGTGCTCTCGCAAAACTGGTCCGATCACGATGTCTCGTTCGAGACCTCGTTCCGCACGGTCTACGCGGCGCTGGCCACTCCGCGAGAGGACATCGGCGGGCGGCGGATCGTGGCGCGCTGCACCAACCTGCGCGTTGATGGATTCACCCTGCAGGCCGCTACGGGGGACGGCCGCCATTTCAGCAGCACGGATCCGGGGCTCGTCTATTGGCTCGCGATTGGAGCCGTGTAGTGCGCGCCGTGGACGATCCCGGTTGGAATCACGCGGGCCGGCGTACCGAGAGGCCCGATCCGATACCTGGCACCGCCGCCAATCATTCGAAGGAGGAGACCGTCATGGAACCTGAAACCATCGGCATCATTTCAGCCGTCACCGTCTACATCGCGCGCGCCGTGCGCAACGAGATGGTGCGCTGGCGCAGCCGCGCGCGCGGCACCGATTCGGAGACGCGCGCCCTGCAGCTGCTGGAGAACATTGTCCGCGGCCTGTCGAGTCACCACTCCGAAATGACGCGTTACCAGGCGTCGATCGCGGATTCGCTCGGTCAGATCAAGGGCCGTCTCGCGGCTTAGCGCGCATCCAGAGCAGGCGTGGGCCGCGCCGCGCGCGGGCAATCGCGAGTGGTCGCCCTGGCTTCACCCTGAAGCCAGGGCGATTGCTATGGCGAGGGGCAGAAACCACCGGCTGAATGGCAGGCAGCCCGTACGGGCCGGCTGGTCCGGGACGGCGTGGGCGGGGAAATGGTCCGGGAAGCGGTCGCGCAGATCGGGGCCGGAGACGATGGGGGTGAGGTAGATCTCGGGTTCGTGTTCGAGGACGTACCAGGCGACGGGCGGCCGTCGGCGGCGGTCAGTCACGCGGGGCGTGGTGGTCTCGACGGCGTGCGGGGGAAGTCCCGCGGCGGGTTGCCAGCGCAGTAGGGCGGTGCGCCCGTCGCGAAGTGAGCGGGCGATGAGCTCGATTTGGCAGTCGTCGAACTGGCTGCGCAGAAAGCGGGCCTCGGCGCCGTCGAAGTCGCCGACGAGTTGGACCGGCGCGTTGCTCATCAGCCGGATTCGCCGGGCGGGCGTATCCCCGGCACGACGGCGCGAATCGCTGTGGCGTCCACGGCGCCGGCTCGCAGGATTCGTGGCGGGTCGGAGGCCAGGTTGATCACGGTCGACGGGGCGCCGCCGCCCGTGCCGCCGTCCAGCACCATGTCGACCAGGCGCCCGACCGCGTCGGCCGCCGCCTGGGCGGTCATGGGCGGCGGCTCGTTGTGAAGGTTGGCGCTGGTTCCCGTGAGGGGGGCGCCAACGAGGCGTATCAGGTCTTGCACGATGCAGGACGCGGGTACGCGTACGCCGAGCGTTCGATTCGGGCCGAGCAGCCGCCGGTCGACGTCCGTCCGTGCGGGCAGCACCAGCGTGACCGCCCCAGGCCAGAACGCCCGCGCCAGGCGGCGAGATTGCGCCGACATATCCGCCACCTCGCCGGCCTGGGCCGCGCTGGCGACCAGGATGGGAACTCCACCACCGGGATTGCGGCGTTTGATCCGCAGCACGCGAGCCACAGCGTCCGGCTGACGAATACTGGCCGCCAGGCCGTAGAGCGTGTCCGTTGGGATCGCGGCAATGCCACCCGACGCCAGGAGGCCGGCACATCGAGCTACTTCCGCCGCAGGCCCCATGCCGTTAGCCACCGGGCGCCTGGCGCCGCGGGTCGAGCGGCGCCGTCGTGGGACGCGGCGGCTGAATACCGCGCCGCGCCGCGCAGTTGGTCTCAGGTCGCAGGCCGCCGGGCCGCCGATGCGGGTGCCGCGAGCGGTGTTGATTCAGATTGGACCGAGACACGCGCACAAAGCTCCAACCGCAGTTGTCCCTAAAATGTCGCAGGGGTGTCATTCGCGAGCAACCAGCGCTACGGGTTTCTGCTAGGCTACGCGGGCTTAGTCGCGAAGTGGCGACGCTGCCTTCCGTACAGGGCCAAGCCGATCTGCCTGCCATGTCGATATCGAAAGCTGAGATGCTGGTCTCGGGCGGTGATGTCGTGGGCGTTGTGGCAGTCAGCGGATCCGTAGGCAGTGGTGGCCTCGACCTCTCCACGATACGGGCCGGCAAGGCGCTGCCTGAAGAGAATGTGAATTCGGCCCCCGAGCGTGCGAGACTGCCGGAGCCGGCAAGGAGACGAACCCCATGAGCGTTAGCACCGAGTGGGCGTGGAACGACAACGCCATCGTAGTGACGGCCGATGGCCGGGTGGACGGGACCAACGCCCGCGACTTCCAGAGCGCCCTGGAGGCGGTGATCGAGGCCAGCGACCAGGCGGTCATCCTGGATATGGAGCGGCTGACCTATATCAGTAGTGCGGGCCTGCGCGTCATCCTGCTGGCGGCGAAGTCCCTGCAACGCAAGGACGCAACGCTCGCGATCTGCTCGCTGTCGGATCCGATTCGCGAGATCTTCAGCGTCAGCGGCTTCGACCAGATCATTCCTATTCACGCCACCCAGGCCGAAGCGCTCGCCGCCCGCAAGAGCTGAGCCCCGGCGTGCGTGGCGGACGGCGACGTGGCCGATCCGCGAGAGGCCAGACGGGGAACCCCGGGACAGTTGCGCGGAGGATCCGGTCTAGCCTCGGCAGGAGCCCGGAAACCAAGTGAATCTGACCGTGGTGAACGTCACGGAGAACGGAGTGATGGTCGTCGCGATTGAGGGCCGGGTTGATAGCTCCAACGCCCAGAAATTTGAGCGCGTGTTAAAAGCCGTGGCCGACGCCGGCACGAACGGAATCGTTCTGGATCTGGAGAGCCTCTTATACATCAGCAGTGCGGCGCTCCGTGTGCTGCTGGGCCTGACCAAGGCTCAGGCGCGGAAGGGCGGCACGCTCACGGTCTGCGCCGTGCCGGATTCGCTGCGCAGGATCCTCGAAGTCAGCGGCTTTGACCAGATCATCCCGGTGCATGATTCCCAGGCCGAAGCTCTGGCCGCATGTTCGCGCTAGCCAGAACCTGCGCGTGCGCCACGGCGCCCGGTGCGGGTGAATCTCCAGCGTGCCGGCGGGTGTGACCGTGGACTCGGCGTCCCCCTCGAAGATTCTGGTTGTCGACGACGAGGCCGACCTTGAAGTCCTGATGCGGCAACGGATGCGTCGAAGCATCCGCAGAGGTCAGTTTGAGTTTGTGTTCGCCCGCAATGGCGTGGAAGCGTTGGAGCGACTGCGCGAGAACGACATCGACATCGTCCTCTCGGACATCAACATGCCGGAGATGGACGGATTGAAGCTACTCCAGCAGATTCCAGAAGTGGACCCCGAGATTCGATCGGTGATCGTTACGGCGTACGGGGATATCGACAACATCCGGTCGGCCATGAACCGCGGGGCGTTTGACTTCGTGACCAAGCCCATCGACTTTCAGGATCTGCGCGCCACGATCGAGCGGGCCCTGGAACACCGGGCGCTCATGCGCACGAAGGAGCGAGTTGATGATTCCGCCGAAGTGCCATCTGAGTCCGATCCGGCCATGTCGGCCGACTCGTCGGTCGGGTCGCCGGTATTGATTCACATGGAACCCGATGGCCTGTACGCCGACGACGCGGAGGGACGCGCGCCGTCTTCCGCAGGTCGAGTCAAGCTTGCCGTGCTGAGTGCGACACCCGACGGGGTGGTCGTGGTCGCAGTGGAAGGGCGCGTCGACGCCACGACGATCCGGCGGTTCGAAACAGCCCTCACGGTCGTGAGCAAAGCCTGCGAAACGGCGATGATTCTGGACTGCCGGCAGCTCGACTACATCAGCAGCGCGGGACTCCGGGTCGTGCTGGGTCAGGCCAAAGCGCTGCGCCGGCAGGGCGCCGAGCTTGGCATTTGCTCGGTCACCGCTGACGTCCACCGGGTCTTTAACGTCAGCGGCTTCGATCAGATCATCCCGGTGTGTGACAGTCAGGCCGAGGCGTTGGCCGCATGCACAAGCTGAACTCCGCTCGCCCCCCGCAGGGGCTTCTCCGTCCGGGCTACGGCGCGGTCATACCAAGGATGAACTCGTGGTAGTTAAACCTCCGTACAAGATCCTGGTTGTTGACGACGAGCCGGACCTGGAGCCGCTGATGTTGCAGCGCATGCGCCGCAATATCCGGAGGGGCCAGTACACGTTTGTTTTTGCCCGCAACGGGATCGAGGCCCTGGATCGGCTGCACGACGAAGACGATATCGACATGGTGGTGTCGGACATCAACATGCCGGAGATGGACGGCCTCACGCTGCTTCAACAGATTCCGAAGGTCGACCCCAACATTCGGTCCATCATCGTTTCCGCGTATGGCGACATGGAGAACATTCGGACGGCCATGAACCGAGGCGCGTTCGACTTCGTCACGAAGCCCATCGATTTCAGGGACTTGCGACTGACGATTGATCGGACCCTGCAACACCTGATGGAGTGGCGGGAGGCTCTAGCCTCGCGTGACCAGTTGGTGGCCCTGCAGAACGAGTTGAGCGTCGCCAGCAAGATGCAGCAATCAATTCTTCCCACCCACTTTCCGGCCAGTCCCCACTACCAGGTCTTCGCCAACATGGAACCGGCGCGAAGCGTGGGCGGCGACTTCTTCGACATCGTGATGCTGGAGAATGAGCGCATTGGCATGACGGTCGCGGATGTGTCCGATAAGGGCGTGCCGGCCGCGTTGTTCATGATGTCGACCCGGACCCTGATCAAGGGTGCGGCGATTGGTTCCGCCGGGCCGGGGGATGTGCTGCGCGAGGTCAACAACCTGCTGTACGAGGACAACGAGACCGAGATGTTCGTGACAGTGCTGTATGCGGAGTACAACCCGGTGAGCGGCGAGTTTGTCTATGCCAGTGGTGGGCACGACCCGCCCTTGCTGGTCAAGCCCGACGGCAGTTCGTCGACGCTTGACCTGACCGGCGGCATTGCGCTGGGCTTGTTGCCCGACCTGGATTACCGGCAGAACAGCGTCATTCTGGAGCCTGGCGACACCATCGTGCTCTACACGGACGGCGTGAGCGAAGCCATGACCCGCGACGAGGAACAGTTTGGGCTGGAGCGGCTGCGCGCGGCGGTGGCGGCGGACACCGGGGACGACGCAGAGGCGGCTAACGAGGCGGTTTTTGACGCGGTGAGCGAGTTTGTGGGCGACAACCCGGCGTCGGACGACATCACCTGCCTGACCTTTCGTCGAACGGAGCGTGGGTGATGAGTCTCACGCGAGTCCTGACGATCGAAACCAGGCTTGAGGAATTGACTCGGCTGGCGGAGGCCGTGGAGCACCTGGGCGAGGAGGACAATTGGTCGCCGGGGCTGGTTGGCAAGGTCAACTTGGTGCTGGAAGAGCTGGCGATCAACACCATCAATCACGGTCACGACGGCGGACTGCACGAAATCTCGTTTAGCTTCAGCACCACGGACGACGCCTTGACCATTGAGATGGTTGACGACGGCAAGCCGTTCGACCCGCTGACCGACGCTCCCGTTCCCGACGTGAATGCGCCGATGGAGGAGCGGCCCATTGGCGGGTTGGGCGTGTTCCTGGTCCGAAAGTTGATGGACGAATTGACCTATCGGCGGGAAGAAGGCCGCAATCACCTGACGCTCGTCGCCTATCGAGCGGAATGAATCGGTTTGCCCCCGTGAGCAGGGTGTGGCTGCTAGCGCTTGGGGCTGGGGGGCTTGGCGTCCTGGCCATTGTGCTCTGGGCCGTCCTCGCGTTGGGTGGCGAGAACGGAACGCCCGACGGCCAACGGGCCGCGGCTACGGAAACGGCGGCACCAGCCGCTGTCGTGAGCCCCGCAACGTCCTCGGGAACGCCCGGCGTTTCGGACGAACGCGTGCTTTTTGGCCAGTCGGCCGCGTTCAGCGGACCGGCCAGCGAGCTTGGGCTGAACATGCGACTCGGGATCCAGACCGCATTTGAGGAGGCGAACGAGAACGGGGGCGTGCACGGTCGTCGCCTCGAGCTGACGACGCTTGACGACGCCTATGAACCCGAGGCGGCGGTGACCAACACCAAACAGTTGATCGAGCAGGAGAACGTATTCGCGCTGATCGGCGCGGTGGGTACGCCGACCTCGAGGTCGGCCGTGCCCGTTGCCGTTGAGGCCAATACGCCCTATCTGGCGCCGTTCACCGGGGCGGCGTTCCTGCGCGGTGAGGAACTTCACCACGTGGTCATTAACTTGCGCGCCTCCTACAACCAGGAAACCGAGGAGATGGTGGAACGCCTGACCAAGGACCTGGGCATCACCCGAATCGCCTTGCTGTACCAGGACGACTCCTACGGGCGGGCCGGCTATAACGGCGTGCAGGCCGCCCTGGAGCGGCGGGGCATGAGTCTGGCCGCGGTTGGCGTGTACCCGCGCAACACCATGGCCGTGAAGACCGCGATGCTGGACCTGCGCGAGGGACAGCCGGAAGCCGTGATCATGGTCGGCGCCTATGAGCCGGTGGCTGCCCTGGTCGCGTGGTCGCGGCACCTGGGGTTCATTCCCGTGTTCATGACCATCTCGTTCGTCGGCAGCAATGCGCTTGCCCAGGAACTGGGACCGGAAGGCGCCGGCGTGTTCGTCACCCAGGTTGTGCCCTTCCCCACGGACACGTCGCTGCCGGTGGTGGAGGCCTACCATCGCGCGCTGGCCGCGCACAGTCCGGACGCCGTCCCGGGCTTCGTCTCGTTTGAAGGCTATCTGGCCGGCCGCCTGACCATCCTGGGCCTGGAGCGGTGCGGACGCGACCTGAGCCGTGATTGCTTTCTCGACAGCCTGCGCAGCGCCGACGAGATCGATGGCTTCAGCCTGCGCTACGGCGATGTCGATAACCAGGGATCCGACGCGGTGTTCCTCACGGTGATTGGCGCGGACGGTCGTTACCGCCCGGTCGCCAGCCTGTCGGGAACGTAAGCATGCTGGACCGATTGAAGCGCCTGCTGGAAGCGCGTTATCGCCTGTCAACGCAGCTGTACCTCGGCATCGGCGGCGCCGTTGCCCTGACCATTGCCGCCAGTGTGGTTGGCCTGGCGTCGTTTACGCAGGTGGGTGAGGCGCAAAGCCGGGTCAACGAGGGCAGCGTGCCCGAACTGGCCGCCGCCTTCGGTGTGGCCGAGTACAGCAGCACGCTGGTTGCGGCCGCGCCGCGACTGGCGGCGGCCGCAACTGTCGACGAGGTAAACGTCGTCGCCCAGAGCATCGAGAGTTCGCGCCAGGATCTTGAGGTCCTGTTCGTCGTCCTGAATCGCAGCAGCGGTGACCCGGAGCGGACCCAACGGCTTCGACGTTTCGCCGACACGCTGCTCTCGAACATCGACACGATCCGGCGCGAGCGGTTTGAACTTTTCGACCTCAACGAGCGCCGACAGGCCCTGCGGACGGAGCTTGAGGATCTGCGCAGCAGCCTCGAAGGCGTGATTGTGCCGGCCCTTGACGATCAACTCTTCTTCACGATGACCGGCTACCGCACGTTTGAGGCCGATCCGCCGATTCGCCAGGTGTACTTTTCCGAGCCTGAACTCAACCGCTACCGCCGCCTGGCGGAGTTGCAGTCGGACGTCAATATTGCGACGCAATTGCTGGCCAGTGCCTTCACGTTGTCCAGTCCTGCGCTGATCGAGCCCTTGCGCGAGCGATTTGAGGCCTCGGGACGCCGGATCGAGCGCAACCTCAATGGGCTGTCAGACTCCCCGTTCCACTCCGATCTCGTCCCGCTATTCGATCGGCTCTTCGAGGTGGGCACGGGCGAGCCCAGCGGCTTTGACATTCTTGAACAGGAACTCACGCTGCTGGAGCGCCAACAAGACCTGCTGGCGAGCAACCGCGCCCAGGCTGTTGAACTGCTGGCCGAGGTCGACGGCCTGGTGAGCGCGGCAAATGCCAGCGCGGAGGAGGCGACGCAGAGTTCCACCGACACGATCGCTACCGGGCGCTTCCTGCTGCTGGTCATCGGCGCCATCAGCATCGGCGGCGCCCTGCTGATTGCCTGGCTCTTTGTTGGCCGTTTTCTCCTGCGCCGCCTGCAGATGCTGTCCGACTGGATGGGCCGCATGGCCGGTGGCGATCTGGAGACCCGAGTCGAGATGAGCGGCCGTGACGAGGTGGCGGACATGGCCGCGGCCCTGGAGGTCTTTCGCCGCCACGCGCTGGAGGTCCAGCGGCTGAACCTGGTCGAGAAGCTGGCCGACGAGTTGCAAGACAAAAACGTGCAACTGGAGAGCGTGCTGGGCGACCTGCAGAAAGCCCAGGATCAGATCGTCATGCGAGAGAAGCTGGCGGCCCTGGGTGAGCTCACCGCCGGCGTGGCGCACGAGATTCGCAACCCGCTGAACTTCGTGAAGAACTTTGCGGAGGCTTCGGAAGAGTTGCTGGAGGAGATGCAGGAGGTTTTGGAAGAGAGCGGCGACAGTCTCCCGGAATCTGATCAAGAACTCATCGAAGAGGTGTCGCAGGACCTGACCGACAACCTGGCGCGCATTCGTTCACACGGCGACCGCGCCAACCGGATCGTGCATGACATGTTGTCGATGGGCAGGGGCTCCGGGGACCGGTCGCCCACCGACATCAACCAGCTGTTGGACGAGTACGCGCGGCTGGCGTACCACAGCGCGCGGGGCACCGATCAGAACGTCCAGCTCAGTATCGAGCGGGAATTCGATGACACGGTTGGAGAACTGAACGTGGTTTCCCAGGATCTGGGCCGCGTGTTCCTGAACATGGTGGCCAATTCCTGCTACGCGACCGACGAACGACGGCAAGCGTTTGCGGCGAACGGCGAGGAAGAACCGTTCATGCCAGTCGTCTGGCTCGCGACACGCCGGCATGAAGATCACATTGAAGTCCGGATTCGAGACAACGGCGGGGGTATGCCGCCAGACGTGGCCGAGAAGATCTTCAACCCGTTCTTCACGACCAAGCCCACCGGCCAGGGGACCGGCCTTGGGCTGGCCATGTGCAGCGACATCGTCCGCCAGCACGGCGGCAACATCAGGGTCGAGGTCGAGGAAGGCGAGGGGACGGAGATGATCATCGATCTGCCGTTGGTGCCGCCGTCGGACACCGCCGAACAGGAAGCGGATTCGCTGTTGACGCCGTCGGCGTAAGGACGCCTGGTCCCCGCCGCTAGGCCTGGCCGCTCGCCCTTCCGTTGAGGAGCCGCTCGATCGCCTGGGCCACGCCGTCGTCCTCGTAGCTGCCGGTAATCCAGTCGGCAGCCGCCAGCACGCGCGGATCACCGTCGCCCATGGCCACGCCAATGCCGGCGGACCGCACGAGGTCCAGGTCGTTGAGGTTGTCGCCGATGCCCATCGTCTGGTGCAGCGACACGTTCGCCACGGCGGCCACACGCGCCAGCGCGAGTCCCTTGTTGACATCGCGCCGGACGACTTCGGCAAATCGGGGATGCGAGCGCGTGGCTTGCACCGCCGGTCCGAATCGGCCGTCCATGTCGGCAATGGCCGTCAGGACGCGGTCTTCGTCCATCACGAACACCAGCTTGGTGCTGCCGGCGCTCACAGCCGCGGCCAGATCGTCGACAAAGGTGATCGGGACGTTGGAACTGGCGGCGTAGAACCGGCCCTCCGGCGTGTCAGCTTCCATGTACAGCTCATCGTCGATGTACGCGTTGACGTGCAGGCCGCGCTCGCGGGCGAATTTGACGGCCGCCTGTGCCGGCCCGGTCGGCAGCACCTCGTGCTGGTAGGTGATTCCGGTGACCGGGTCTCGCACCAGCGATCCCTGGTAGCAAATGATCGGCAGCGTCACCTGCAAGTCGGCGGCAAAGCGGCGGGCGGATCGGAACATCCGTCCGGTGGCGATGGTGACCTCGATACCCGCGTCGCGAGCGGCGCCGATTGCCTGGCGTACGCGCCGTGTAACGCCCCGCGGGCCTTTGACCAGCGTGCCGTCAAGGTCCATCGCGATGATGCGGATGTTGGCGGCGTCAGGCAAGGGATGCCGCCAGCGTTTTCGTCGAGCCGCAGCGATATACTTTTGGCCAATGCCCAACGGCTTTAGACACGTGCCCGGCCCATTTCGATACTCGCGAACGCTGCGAGCCAATCTTGGCACGGATACTGCACTTCGAGGCTCATAGATGCGTTCCCGTCGTTGGCTCACGCTAGGAATCGGCGTCAAGCGGTACCTGCTGCTCATCTTCCTGGGGACGGTGGTTCTGGCGTTGGCCATGGCCATGTTCCTGGCCTTCGTCTACCGCACGATCGACATTCCCGGGCCGGCGGGTACGGTCGTCTACTACCTGACGCTGCAGTTTCTGGCCCACCCCGTGCGCGAAATCACCGTGGGCGTGCTGGGCCTGCTGATCGCCGCCTCCGGCGCGTTCCTGCTCGGGCGCAGTGTGTTGTCCGTCGTGGTCGATCCGCGGGACAACCTGGCGGAGATTCTCTACCAGAATCGGCGCTTGCAACGCGGGCCTCGGATCGTGGCCATCGGCGGCGGCACGGGTTTGGGCGTGCTCCTGCGTGGCTTGAAGGAATACACGAACAACATCACGGCCGTTGTCACGGTTGCCGACGACGGGGGCAGTTCCGGGCGCTTGCGCGAGGAGCTGGGGCTGATGCCGCCCGGCGACATTCGCCAGTGCCTGGCCGCGCTGGCGGATTCCGAGTCGTTGATGCAGGACGTCATGGAATACCGGTTCAGTCGCGGACAGGGATTGCAGGGGCACAGCCTTGGGAATCTGCTGATCGCGGCGATCACCGACTTGAATCAAGGGAACTTCGAGCGTGGGGTCAACGACCTGAGCGAGGTCTTGCGCGTGCGAGGTCGCATCCTGCCGTCGACTCTGACCGACGTGCGCTTGGCCGCCCAAATGACCGACGGGTCCATCGTGCGCGGCGAATCGCGCATCCGCTCCGCCGGCAAGCCAATTCGCCGGGTGCTGATCGAGCCACGGTACGTGGCGGCCAACAACGAGGCGGTCAATGAATTGCTGGCCGCCGACATGATCGTGCTGGGCCCGGGCAGCGTGCATACCAGCGTGCTGCCAAACTTGCTCGTCGGCGACATTTCCACCGCGGTGCGTGCTTCAAACGCGGTGAAGGTGTACGTCTGCAACGTGGCCACCGAGCCTGGCGAAACCGACGGCTACAGCCTGGCTGACCACGTGACATCGCTCACCTCGAACGTCGGCCCGGGGCTTTTTCAGTACACGCTGGTCAACAACAACACCAGCCTGGGCGTGCAGCCGGGCAGCGGTTCGCGAATTGTCGAATGCGACCCGGCGGTCCAGGTTGAGCTGCTGGATACGGGCGTACAGGCCGTGATGGCCGACGTGGTCGATCACAACGACCCACGTCATCACGACTCGGCGACGCTGGCCGCCGCGCTGATGGAGCTGTACGAGGAGGCCTCGCAGAAGACGCCCACGCCGCTGGCTGTTGAGGCGGCCCGCTGAAGCCCGGGCCACTCCGGCCGAAACGGACGTTGAGCTAGCGGTCGCGGGTGGCGATGTAGGCCGCCACGGCCTCGAGGTTGCGTCGACCCCACGGATTCACGGGCAGTCGTGCGAGTGCCTGACTTGCCCGGGTGGCGTGGTCGTGGATCCGATCGCGCGTGAAGCTCTGAGACCCGGCTCGTTTGAGAATGGCCATGGTCGTCTCCACGTCGGGCGGAGTCTCGTTGTCCCCGAACATGGCGCGCAGGCGGGTCCGATCCGGTTCCGCGGCCGTCTCCAGCGCGTGGAGGATGGGCAAGGTCTTCTTGCGCTTCTGGATGTCCGCGCCGACCGGCTTGCCGGTCACCGCCGGATCGCCCCAGATGCCCAGCATGTCGTCGCGAATCTGGAAGACGATACCCACGTGCCGGCCGTAGTCTCGACAGGCCGTGCGCGTGGCCGGGTCGTTTCCGGCGAAGATGGCGCCGAGTTCGAACGCTACCGCCAGTAGCGCCGCCGACTTGCGCGAAATCATGTCCAGGTAATCGGCCACGCCCACCTGCGCGGCGGTCTCGAACGCGAGGTCCAGGTGCTGGCCTTCGGTGACCAGTCGGCAACCCTGCATAACCACTTCGGTGGCGTCCCTGGCCAGCGGCGCGGACGCGCCATTGCGGCCGCTGCGCAGCACGCTCAGCGTCGCCAGCACGTGGAGCAGGTCGCCGGCGTCGATGGCCTGAGGTCGTCCCCAGACCACCCAGACGGTGGGGCGGTGACGACGCGTCTCGTCGTCATCCATCACATCGTCGTGCACGAGCGTGAAGTTGTGCAGGAGTTCCAGACCCGCGGCCGCGGGCAGCGCCGCCTCCAGATCGCCGCCCAGCGCCTCGCACATCAGCAGACACAGCGTGGGTCGAACGGCCTTGCCGCGATCGGCGCTGGCCGGCGACCCGTCCGCCTCCACCTGACCCAGCTGGTAGCGGGCCATGGTGTACAGGGGAATGTCGGGCCCGCGCACGGCGCGCTCGAGTTCCGCGTCAATGCGCTCCAGATAGCGCCCCAGCACCTCGGGGGCTGGAATCTTCCCCGCTGTCAGGAAGCCCAGGGGGTCCGCCTCAGGAGCCGACGATCAGGCGTCCCGCGTCAATCCGAACCGCGATCGCGTGACTTGTGAGGGCGCAGGCCGCGTCGACGATGCCGGACGCACTGACGCCGTGCGCGGCCCGAATGCTGTCGGCCGGCCCGTGCTCGTGGAACATGTCGGGCATGGCGATCCGGCGAACCTGCACGTCGCCCAAATCGTTGTCGGCCAGCAACTCCACCACGGCGCTGCCGAAGCCGCCCATCAAGTTGTGATCTTCGACCGTGATGACGGACCGGGTGCGGGCGGCAAGCTCGCAGATCAACTCTCGGTCCAGCGGCTTCACGAAGCGGGCATTGACGACCGCGGCCTGGACGCCCAGTCGCTCGAGCCGCTCGGCGGCTTCCATGGCGGGCGCGACACCCCAACCAACGGCCAGCAGGGCCACATCGGAGCCGTCGCGCAGCATTTCGGCGCGGCCGATCGGCAGCACGCGGGGCGGACCCTGGAGCGGAACGCCGACGCCTGAGCCGCGCGAGTAGCGGATCGCAAACGGCCGGTCGCTGTCCAACGCCGTGCGGAACAGGTGGCGCAGCTCGTCCTCGTCCCTGGGCGCCGCGACGACGAAGTTGGGGATCGCGCGCAAGTACGCCAGGTCCAGCACCCCGTGGTGCGTACGACCATCGTCGCCCACGATCCCGGCTCGATCCACGCCCAGGATCACCGGCAGGTTCTGGATGGCTACGTCGTGCACGATCTGGTCGAATGCCCGCTGCAGGAAGGTGCTGTAGATACAGACCACGGGCCGCAGCCCCTGCGTGGCCAGCCCGGCGGCCATGGCCACGGCGTGGCCCTCGGCGATACCAACGTCGAAGACCCGCTCCGGAAGCTCGCGCTGCATGTCGGCCAGGGCGGTGCCCTCGCACATCGCCGCGCTGATGGTCACGATCCGGTCATCCTCGTGGGCCAGATCGGTCAGCGTGCGGGCCAACACCTTGCTGTAGCTTGTGGCGTTGGCGGCCCCAACCGCCTGCGCGGTGCCGGGCTGATGCAGCGTCACCGGATCGGCCTCGGCCGCGGGCAGACCCTTGCCCTTGCGCGTAAAGGCGTGGATCAGCACGGGACGCCGGCGTTCCACGGCGGCGCGAATGACGTTCTCTAGTTCCGGTCGGTCATGGCCGTCCACAGGTCCGACGTACTCGAATCCGAATGCCGCGCAAAAGTCGGCCGCGTCGGCATAGGGTTCGGTTGGCCGCGTAGCCATCTGGGTCGCGGTGAAGCGTGCCTGGGCCTCGGGATCGTCCGGCTGCCAGGTGTCGCGTCCGCGACCCATGTTGCGGCTCAATGCGCCGACGTTTGGCGAGATGGACATTCCGTTGTCGTTCAGGAGTACGACAAACGGCAATCCGAGGTCGCCGGCCTGGTTGAGGGCTTCGAACACCACGCCTGACGTGAATGAGCCGTCGCCGATGACGGCGACAGTGGCCGACGTTTCGCCCCGTAGCTGGCTGGCCACCGCGATTCCCACGCCCGCGGAAACTCCGGTGCCGGCGTGCCCGGCGCCCATCACGTCGTGCGGGCTCTCTTCACGCGCGGCGAACCCGGACAAGCCGCCTGGTTTCCGCAGCGTTGGAAAGTCGGCGACACGACCTGTCACCAATTTGTGCGGGTAGGTCTGGTTGCTCGTGTCCCAGACAATCTTGTCCTTGGGACTCTCGAGCACACGGTGCAGCGCCAGGGTGATTTCAACGACCCCGAGGTTGCTGGCCAGGTGGCCGCCGTTGGCGTCAACCGTGTCGATGACGAGCCGACGGATTTCGGCGGATAGCCGGTCAAGCTCCGCGTCCGTCAGGGCGCGCAGATCCGCTGGATCCGCAATCCGGTCGAGTATGCGGTCCACCACGCACTCCTTGTACAAGCACCCGAGCCGCGGGCGCTAATCGATACTGCCGCCGAACCGGGATTCGCGCAATACTTGCGCCCCCGCTCCGCCTGCAGCGAATCATCTACCTGGCATGGAAATCGCTGACTCCACGGCTCTCGTTTCGGGCGCCAGCAGCGGGATCGGACGCGCCGTCGCCATTGCCCTAACCCAGGCCGGCGCACAGGTCGTCGGACTTGGCCGGGACATGCCGGCCCTTCGCTCGCTCGCGACGGCCACCGGCGCCACCGTTCTGAAGGTCGACCTGAAATCAGCGGACGCGCTTCAGCGATTCGTGGAACATTCGCTGCCCGACCTTGCGCCGGTCGACATCCTGGTCAACTGTGCCGGGTCAGGGCGCTTTGGACCGCTGGACCAGCACCGCGCGGAGGAAATCGACCGGCTGATCGACGTCAACGTTCGCGCTCCTATTGCGCTGACGACGGCGGTGCTACCCGGCATGCGGCAGCGTGATCGAGGTCGCGTGGTGAATGTCGCCTCAATTGCGGGTCGTCTGGGCGTGCCCAACGAAACGGTGTATAGCGCGACCAAAGGCGCGCTCGTGGTCTTCAGCCGTGCCCTGGACGCCGAACTCACGAACACCGGCGTTGGAGTGACGGTGGTCATTCCGGGCGTGGTGCGGACGTCCTTCTTCGAGCGGCGCGGCGCGGCCTACGACCGAAGATGGCCGCGACCGATGCCGCCGGAGCGTGTGGCGCAGGCCATCGTGCGGGCCATTGCCCGCGAGCAATCGGACGTCGTGGTTCCTGGCTGGCTACGGATTCCAATCTGGTTGCAGGCCACGCTGCCCGGCCTGTACGGACGACTGGAGCGCTGGTTTGGCTAGGCGGGCACCCTAGCGCAGCGCAGCGGCCAGGGCGCGAACCGATTCCCTGGCCGAGGTCGCGGTATCGAGCACTGCCGTCGGCTCATACCCGCAGTGAGCCATGCAGTTGGCGCAGCGCGGATCTCTGCCGCGGCCGTAGGCATCCCAGTCTGTGGTTTCCAGCAGCTCCGCGTACGACTCCGCGTAGCCGTCGGCCATCAGGTAACAAGGCCGCTGCCAGCCGAAGATGGAGTAGCTGGGGATACCCCAGGCCGTGCACTGGTAGTCGACCTTGCCCTCAAGGAAATCCAGGAACCGCGGGCTGTGGTTCAGGCGCCAGCGATCGCGCCGCCCATCGGAAAAGGCCTCGCTGAAGACGGCCCGGGTGCGATCGACGGGTAGAAAGTGGTCCTGGTCGGGCGCCTTCTCATAGGCGTAGCCCGGCGAAATCATCATGCTGTCGACTTCCAACTCGTCGTTCAGGAAGTCCAGCACGGCGCGCACGTCCTTCGCGGAATCGTGCGTGAAGAACGTCGTGTTGGTCGTCACGCGAAAGCCGGCCTGCTGGGCCGCCCGAATGGCGGCGACGGCGACGTCAAACACGCCGTCGCGAGCCACGGACTGGTCGTGCCGCTCCTGAAGGCCGTCCAGGTGAATGGCGAACGCGAAGTAGGGCGACGGCGTGAACAGATGCAGCTTTTGCTCCAGCATGATCGCGTTGGTGCACAGGTACACGAACTTGCGCCGGCGCACCAGTTCCTCGGCAATCCGGTCGATCTCGGGGTGGATCAGCGGCTCGCCGCCGGCGATGGAAACCATCGGCGCGCCGCTCTCCTCGATCGCCGCCAGGGCCTGCTCCACCGGCATGCGCCGTCGCAGCGTCTCGGTCGGATGCTGAATCTTGCCGCAGCCCTCGCAGGCCAGGTTGCAGGCATAGAGCGGCTCGAGTTCCACGATCAACGGGAACTTCTCCCGCCCCTGCAGGCGCTGACGGAAGAGATACCACCCCACCGCCAGGCTCTGACGCAGCGGAACGCCCATGAAAAACCGTTCACCTTCAAGAGGCGGCCGCCAAACCTACGACGGGAGTACGCAGGCGTCCAGAGTCCTAGAGGCCAAGAACCAGACGTAGGCCGTCGTCAATACGCGCCATCAGTCGGGGTGGCACCCGACCAACGAATTCCGAGAGAAAGGCGCGGTCCACGGTCATCAGTTGCGTCACGTTGACCACGGAAGGTCGAGGAAGTCCGGAATCCGACGCCGAAAGCAGGACATTCCCGGGAGCGGCGGCGAGGCGCAGATTTGTCGTCAGCGCCAGCCCCAGAACCGTTCGAAGCCGGCTACGGTTGAATGCCTCCGCCTGCACGATGAGCACGGGACGTCGAAACCCAGGCTCGGATCCTCGCGGCTCGTTCAGTTCTGCCCACCAGATGCCACCCCGCTCGACTACCACTCGTCAGCCGCGAGACTGCGCCCCTGCATGCGGCGCAGTTCGGGCGCCAACTGACTTGGCTGCCCACGATAGACCTCGTCCAGCAGTTCCGTGATGCGTTCATCACGGCGCCGATCGAGATACTCGGCGACGGCGGTGGCATACAGCTTGCTGCGCGACACGCCGAGTTCCGCGGCCAGCGCGTCGGCCGCCTCGAAGAGTTCGTCCGGCAGTGAAATGGCCGTTTTCATACCCTGATTATACCAAGGTATGTCTCTTGGCCCTGGCAATGCTGAGACTTCGCGGGCGCAAGGGGCGCCAAGTGTGTCGTCAACAGCTGTTCCCGGGGCGTTCCCGCCGTCACATGCCGTCCTCGTCCCGCCCCACGTTCCTGGCATACCGGCCGAGTGCCTTCAACGGAAACAGCAGCCGATAGAGGTGATAGTTGATGTAGAAGGCGCCCGGGAAGCCGGTGCCGGTGTAGAGGTCTTCGTTCCAGTTTCCGTCCTCGCGTTGGGTGCGAATCAGGTACTCAACGCCGGGTTGGATTGCCGGGGATTCGGCGTCCGCCTCCAGCAGGGCCAGCAGGGCCCAGGCCGTCTGGGAGGCGGTGCTGGCGCCGCGACCGATCCAGGCCGGGTCGCTATACGAGCGCAAGTCCTCGCCCCAGCCGCCGTCGGCGTTTTGGTGGGCTTCCAGCCAGGCGACGGCGCGACGGAGCGCCGGATCGTTCGCCGGCGTCCCCGCGGCGACCAGGGCGGGAACCACGACGCTTAGCCCGTAGATGTGATTGGCGCCCCACCGCCCGAACCAGGAGCCGTCGGTTTCCTGCTCGGCTCGCACCCAGGCCAGGCCTCGTTGCGCCGTTTCGGTGTCCAGGGCGTCCTCTTGCGCCAAGAAGTGCAGCGCGCGCGCGGACACGTCCGCCGCCGGCGGGTCGATGACCTCGCCAAAGTCGCGGAACGACGGCCGGCGGCACAGCGTGTTGGTGTTATCGGCGTCGAAGGCGCCCCAGCCGCCGTTGCGCGATTGCATGCCTTCGATCCAGCCACGCGCCCGAATCAGCGCGGCGTCGACACGGTCGGGATCGGGATGGTCGACCCGCCGCAGCGCCAGCCCGACTTCAGCGGTGTCGTCGACGTCGGGATAGTTGTCGTTGGCGAACTCGAAGGCCCAGCCTGCGGGCGCGAGGTGGGGCCGCCGGACGCTCCAGTCGCCTTTCACGCGCACTTCCTGGTCCAGCAGCCAGTCCGCCGCCTGAATGAGGCGGGCATCGTCGCCCGGCGTGCCGGCGTCGTTGAGCGCCTCGATGGCCATCGCGGTGTCCCACACCGGTCCCTGACAGGCTTCCAGCCGGCGGGTGTGACCGTCGTCAATCGTGAAACTGTCCAGTCCCTTCAGGGCGCGCGCGATCATCGGGTGGTCCAGCGGATAGCCGCGCAGCGTGAGCGCAATGATCGAGTTAACCCAGGCCGGCTGGATGCCGCCCCAGGAACCGTCGCGTTCCTGCCGCCGCACGATCCAGGCCTCGGCGCGGCTCAGCGCCGCCTTGCGCAACCAGCCAAGTGGACGCTGCTGGTACCAGCGGAGCGATCGGTCGACATAGTTGAAGATCCCCGTCCAGGTCAGAAGCGATTGGTCCATCGGCGGCATGCAGTGCGTACGTAGTTCGTCGATCGGAAACGGCGCGGGACACACGGGCTCGTGGGAGCGGATGATCGTCAGCGCCACGTAGGTCTGGCGCGCCCAGCAGGCAAAGTCGTAGATGTTGAGCGGCCACCAGGGCGGGAGCAGCATGACCTCCGGCGGCATGGCGGGTACGTCGTCCCAGGGCCACCAGCCGTTGAGCGCAAACCAGAAACGCGTGAAGGTGCGGGTCGCCTCCACGCCGCCCTGCGCCCGGACCCAGGCGGCGGTCTGCCGCATGGGCGCGTCGTCGGGCTGATCGCCCGCCAGCCGCAGCGCGACGTAGGCCTCGGTGGTGGTGTGCAGATCGGGCGGGCCGCCGTGGAAGTTGGCCCAGGTTCCGTCCGTTTGGCGGCGCGAGCGAATCCAGCGGGCGGTTCGCTCAGTCGTACCGGCATCCAGGATGCCCAGGTAGCGCCGCAGGAACAGATCCTCGGCCTCGATGGTGACGTTGCTTTCGAGCTCGCCCTTCCACCAGCCCTCGGGGTGCTGTAAGCCCAGCAGGTGACGTCGCGCTCGCTCGATGGCGTTGGCCAGCGCGTTGGGACGCGCGGAAACCTCGACGCTCATGCGGCCGTCGGCAGATGACGTTCGCGGCCAAGGGCCAGCAGCACACTGCGGGCCGCCTGGCGTCCGCTGCGTACGGCCCCCTCCATCGTGGCCGGCCAGCCGGTGTCGGTCCAGGCGCCGGCCAGCGCGATGCGCGGGTCGGCGGTGGTCGCGCGCGGCCGCAGCCGCAGCGTGCCGGGCGACGGTCGAAAAGTGGCCCGGTGTTCTCGCGTGACGTAGAACCCGTTCACGCTGGCCTCGGCGGCCGTGGGAAACAGCCGCGCGAGTTCGGGAAGAAACATCGCGCGCAACTCCTCGGTCGGGCGCGCGGCATATGCCGTGGCGCCCGAAAGCGAAACGGCCAGACACTGACCCATAGTCAAGCCCGCCGCGGCGCTGCGGTCAAACACCCACTGCACCGGCGTCCCCACGCCGGCGGCAAACGCGTGATCCATCACGCGCTGGTCGTAAATCACGTGCAGGTTGACGATCGGGTTGTGCCCAAGGTCCGCAAAGCCCTCGGCGTTCGCGTGAACGTCCGCCGGAATCAGTCGCGCGGCCTGTTCGTGCGGCACGGCCAGGATCAGGGCCGACGCCGGGATCTGCTGCGCGCCGACGCATACCTGGACACCGTCGGCCGCCGATCGCTCAACGCCCGATATCGCGCTGTGAAGTCGAACGTCGACGCCGGTGGCCTCAAGGGCCGCCAGCGCGCGCGCACCGTGCGCTTCGCCGAGCGGCGCCGTTGCGTAACCGAGATCGGCGGCGGGCCCGCTCGTCAGCAGCCCGACCTGGAACACCATGGCGCTCTGCCAGAGCGAGGCCTCGTGGGAGGGCAGATTCAGCGTGGGAAGAACGATCAGGTCCCAGAACGATTCGAGCGCCCGCGACGAAACGCCGTAGCTGTGTAGCCATCGGCCAAATGTCTGCGCATCCAGGCTCCGGTCGCCCAGGTCCAGCCGCGCCAGCGCCGCCGCCGAGCGGACGACCCGTAGCTTGTCCAGTCGGCCCAGATGGCGGTATGCCGCCAGGCTACGGCTCAAGTGCAGGGGTGCGGGCAAGTCAGAACGCGCCAGGCGGCTGACGCCTCGCTCAGGATGGATGACGGGAATGTCCAGCCGCCGCTGGAGGGTCACCAGGTCGCCGGAGCCGATTCGGTCCACGAAAGCCCGGTAGGCCGTGCAGCAACGCAGGAAGACGTGCTGGCCGTTGTCGAGCCAGAGCCCGTCGCGCTGAAACGAGTAGGTGGCCCCGCCCAGACGTCCGCGCGCTTCCAGCAGGGTGACGGCCAGGCCCGCATCCGCCAGCGCCAGGGCGGCGCTGATGCCGGCCAGGCCGCCGCCGGCTACCACGACCCCCGTGCCGCTCACCCGCCCGCCAGGCTCTGTGCCGCCACCAGCGCCTTCTCCCAGGCCGGCAGCGCCACCCGGCCTCGCATGACGGCAGCCGGATCCTGCTCGATACGCTGGAGCAGGCGGCGGTAGATGCCCGCCATCGCACCGGCGCAGGCGGAACTGCGCGGATCCAGCATCGGCCGCAGCCGCAGCCCCTCGTCAAACCAATCCGTGGCGCGGCTGGTCTGAAAGCGCATCATCTCCGCGAACCGGGGACTGGGCGGAGCGTCCGGGTCCAGCGTGCAGTCAAACCGCTCCAGGTCCTCCCGGGGCAGATAGACCCGGCCGTTCTCGAAATCTTCACGAACGTCTCGCAGGATGTTGGTGAGCTGCAGCGCCACGCCCAGCGCGTCGGCCAGCGGTGCGGCGCGATCCATGTTCTCGGCGCCGAACACGCCCAGCGAGAGCCGGCCAATAGTGCCCGCCACCCGGCGGCAGTAGATCACGAGATCGTCAAACGTCTCGTAAACCGTGCCGCGCACGTCCATCTCCACCCCGGCAATCAACTCCGCAAAGGCCGCCAGCGGAAGCGGCAGCCGCTGCGAGGCGTGCCCCAGCGCCGCAAGCACCGGTTGGTCCGCGTCCGGTCCGATATCCGCCAGCCGTTCCCGCGCCTCGCCTAGCGCCTTCGTTTTGGCCTCCGTCGGCAGGTCGCCGTCGCCGATGTCGTCAATCTCGCGGGCCAGCGCGTAGACGGCGCACAGCGCTCGCCGTTTTGGCCCCGGCAGCAGACGGATGCCCCAGTAGAAGTTGCCGGCCTCGGTGCGCGTGACCTGCTCGCAGTGCGCGTAGGCCGCGACCGGATCCATCGGCTACCAGTCCAGCGCGACACGCATGACCCGCAGCGCCGCCCCGATTTTGGCCCGTGCGTGAGGACGCGGCGACTGCGTGAGGACGTCGTAGTCCGCCTGGCGAATCGCCTGCAGGGCGGCGCGCCCGCCTTCGATGAAGGCCGCGATGGCCATGCCGCGCACGCCCGGCAGCGTCCGCACCAGCGTTGCGCCTCGATCGAACAAATCCCAGGCGCGGTCGACCTCGAACTGCATCAACGCCCGGAACTCGCTGGTGGGCTGGCGCTGGGCAATGGCGTCAACCGGGCAGTTGAAGCGGTCCAGGTCCTCCAGCGGCAGATACACCCGATCCATTTCATGGTCCTCGGCCACGTCCTGCCAGTGCTCGGTCAGTTGCAGGGCCGTGCAGATCAGGTCCGAGAGCCAGAACCGTTCCGGCGTGGCCGATTCGAAGACGTACAGCACCAGGTGGCCGACGGGGTTGGCTGAGAGTTCGCAGTAGGCGGCCAGCTCCTCATAGGTCGCGTAGCGCGTGACGCGTTGGTCCTGTCGATTTGCGTTGATGAGTGCCCGGAACGGCGCGTCCGGAATCGCATAGCGCGCCACCGTCGGAACGATGCGCCGCATCACATCGTGACTGGGCAGGCCGCCGTTGTAGACGGCATCGACTTCGCCATCCAGCCAGTCCAGTAACGCCAGCCGGTCGCCTTCGGCGTAGTCACCCAGTTGATCGGTCAGGCGGGCGAAGCCGTAGATGTTGTGGAGGTGTCGGCGCAGCTGGCCCGGCAGCAGCCGCGACGCCACGGGAAAGTTCTCGCCACCCGCTCGCTGCATCACCGCGGCCAGGGAGGGTACGGACTTGGGCGGGGACGTGGTGGTCATCGGCTCACGTCGGCAGGGGCGCGGCCACCGGAGCGTTCATCCGTCGCACGCTCCAGTCCGCGGATTCAGCGGCTGCCCACCGCACACCCAGGCTCGTGGAAGTTTAGGCCACGCAGCTTTGACCGCATTGAAACGAATGCTCACGAACTGGTTGGACGGACGGTGCCGCCGCTCATTCCAGCTATCCGTCGCGTAATATCAGCGCCCGGCTGCGTCGTCCCGACACACCGCCCGCGCGCGGCGAGGGCCAGTTGCGGCCACCGCCGACGTCGCAAAGTCGAAGGTGATCGGAAGCCGTCGGACCGGCCATGAAGGCCATGCAACCCCTACGCTGTGACACCGAGGAGAACCATCGTGCGAATTGGAATCAACGGGTTTGGGCGGATCGGCCGCCTGGCCTTGCGAGCGCTCCTGGAACGCCATCCCCAGGCCGAAGTCGTCGGTATCAACGACCTCGCCGAGTTGCGCGCCTCCGCGCACCTCTTGCAATACGACAGCAACTACGGTCGCTTCGGTCAAAGCGTGGAAGCCACGGCCGGCGGGTTGGTCGTGGGCGGGACGCCGATCCCGTATTACTCCGTGCGCGACTGGTCCACGATGCCCTGGGGTGACCTGGGCGCCGATCTCGTCGTGGAATCGACCGGCGTGGGCACCGAGCGCGCACGCGCCGCGGCGCACCTGGACGGCGGCGCGGGACGTGTCCTGATTTCCGCGCCGTCCGGCGATGCCGACCTGACCGTGGTCCTGGGCGTGAACGACGATCAGTTCGACCCCGACACGCATTACGTCGTCAGCAACGCCTCCTGCACCACCAACGGCCTGGCGCCGCCGCTGGATGTCGTGCACCGCGAGTTCGGGGTGCGCAAGGGGCTGATGTCCACCATTCACGCCTATACGTCCTCGCAGAGCCTGGTGGACACCGCCATCAGCGACTTGCGCGAAGCGCGTGCCAGCGCGATGAGCATCGTGCCGGCCAGCACCGGTGCGGCTCGCGCCATCGGGCTGGCGATCCCGGAGTTGGACGGGCGCATGCACGGCGCGGCCTACCGGGTGCCCGTCTCGACCGTCTCCATCGTCGAGTTCGTCGCGCACCTGGAGCGTCCGGTCGACGAAGGCGAGGTCACCGACGCGCTGCGCGCCGCGGCGGCCGGTCGGCTGGACGGCATCCTGGGCGTGTCGGATGAGCCGCTGGTCTCGATCGACCTCAAGGGCGATACCCGCTCGTCCATCGTGGACGCCGGATCCACCATGGTGATCGGCGGAGACTTGGTGAAGGTGGCCGCCTGGTACGACAACGAGTGGGGCTACGCCTGCCGGATCGGCGACGCGGCGATGGCCATCGGTGAGCGCGTCGGAGCGCCCGCCAACGTCTGAGGCGGCTGTCCGCGCCCAATGTTTCACGTGAAACATCAGAGGCGGCCCACGACTCGCCTGTCGCCCGGCCGGCGTGCGAACCCGATCCTGGGACCGCCCCGTAGGGGCGCTCCGGCAGGACGCGGCCCGTGAAACGCGGCAGCCAGGCGCTGGATGTCCGCGGCCGGCGCGTGTTCGTGCGCGTGGACGCCAACGTGCCGCTGGATGGCGAAAGGATTCGCGACGACACGCGCCTGCGCGCCATCGCTCCCACGCTGGAGGATCTGCGCGCCAGGGGCGCGCGGCTGGTCGTGGCGTCGCACCTGGGCCGACCGAAGGGGCAGGCCGATCCGGCACTAACCCTGGCGCCGGTGGCTGAGCGCCTGGGCGAGCTGCTGGGCTGCGTCGTGGCGCTTGCCCCGGATAGCGTTGGTCCCACCGTGGAATCCCGGTCACGGCGCCTGACCGACGGCGAGGTGTTGCTGCTGGAGAACCTGCGCTTCCATCCGGGTGAGGAGCAGAACGATCCAGCGCATACCGCCGCGCTGGCGAGTCTGGCAGACCTTTACATCAACGACGCCTTCGGCACGGCTCACCGGGCACATGCCAGCACGGTGGGCGTCGCGCGGGTGTTGCCCGCGGCCGCCGGTCCCTTGATGCATGCCGAGATTCAGGCTTTGGATCGTTTGACTCGCAGTCCGGACCGTCCCTACGTGGCCGTCCTGGGCGGGGCCAAGGTCTCGGACAAGATTGGCGTGCTACGAATGCTGGCGACGCAGGTGGACGCGCTGCTGCTGGGCGGCGGCATCGCCAACACATTCGTGGCCAATGCGGGCGGCGCACTGGGGCGTTCGCTCGTCGAACCTGGACAAGCCGAGACCGTGGGCGCCGTGCGAGCGGCCGCAGCGGCTTCCGGCTGCCGAATCCCGCTACCCGTCGATGCGGTCGCCGCCGCGACGATCGATCCCGACGCCGCCACGACCGTCGTCCCGGCCGATCAGGTTCCCGCAGATCAGATGGCCCTGGACATCGGTCCGACCGCGACAGCCGCTTTCCTGGAGGTGCTGGCCAAGGCCCGCACGGTGGTATGGAACGGGCCGCTGGGCGTATATGAGCATGAGCCGTTTGCCCGGGGCACGCTGGCCGTTGCGCGTGGGCTGGCTGAGTCCTCCGCCTTCGTGGTGATTGCGGGCGGCGATGCGTTGGCCGCGGTGCAGGCCGCCGGCGTGGCGGACCGCATGGGCCACCTCAGCACCGGCGGGGGCGCCACGCTGGAATTCCTGGAAGGCCGCGAACTGCCCGGACTCGCCGCGCTGCCCGACGCCTGAATTTAGCCGCGTTCGGCGCCGTCGCCCAGCCAGAGGCGCGCATCGCCGACGCGGCGGGTCACGGCGCGACTGTCCAGGTATTCCAGCAGCGCCAACGCGTACTTGCGACTGGTGCCCAGTGCGTCCCTCACCTCGCGAACGGTCACCGCGGGCGCCGTCTCGAAGAGGCCGCGGACATCGTGGAGCCAGGCGTTATAGGTTCCCCGCGAGAGCGCGATGTCGGGCGCCAGCACAACCAGCCGTCCGTCCTGTGCCAGCGCCGCAGCCAGCCTGGCGGTTCCGCCGCTGGCCGTCAGCGCCTCGGTTAGCGAGGGCGGCGCCGAGCCGCCCTGATCGAGCCGGGCCAGCAGACGAAGCGCCGTCTGCTTCTCGGCTTCGCTGAGCTCGACTCGGTGACCGGCTAGGGCGATACGCGGCCCGTCGATGCGCACCGATCCGTCGCCGGCGGCGGCTGCCGCAAGTTCGGCTACGGCGTTGGCCGGCAGGTCAAGCGTGCGGGCGAGGTCGGAGCTTCGGAGACCGGCTGCTCCCGGATCGGACTCGTGGTGCTCCCGCAGCGCCGCCAGCAACGCCGAAGTCAACCGATCGATGACCTGGTTACTTCCCAGGTAACTGCGCAGCGCGCCCGCTTCACCGGCCGCGGTGAGCTCGCCCACGGCTCGCTCGAGAGTCTCCCTGTCCAGTTCGGTTCGCCGGGCCAGGTCGTCCGGTGTCACCAGTTCCTCGGCCAGCGCATCGCGTACCAACGCGAGCGGATCGCCGGCCGCGGCCCGTGACAAGGTGGCAAGCGTCGCCGAATCTCCGCGAGGCGCGTGGCGTGCCAGGGCGCGGGCCACGCGGCCGCCGCCGATGGTGGCTGCGGGTGACAGCCGCCGGATCACATACCGGTCGCCCCGGCGCGCGGCGATTGGGGCGTCCAGGCGCCACTGGACCCAGCCCGACCCTCCCGGCGGAATGGGGTCGGTCTCCAGCAGCCGGAGCCGCGCAAGGCGGGACGCCGCGCCGATGTGCAGCGCCACGTCTTCGCCGGGCTTAAGCGCCCGTGGCGCCGAGGGCAGCATGCGCAGCCGGGCGTCGATGCGTCGGGTCTCGAACACTGCGCCCGCAACTGCCAGCACGTCGCCGCGGCGCGTCTGCGAAGGACTCGTCCCACCCAGGTTCACCGCCACCCGGCGTCCCGGCTGCGCAAAATCGATCGTCGTCTGGTGCGACTGCAGGCCTCGAACCCGCACGCTGTCTCCGCCGGGATACAGGTTGGGCTGATCACCCACGTATAGCGGTCCGCCGGACAAGGTGCCGGTGATGACGGTGCCGAAGCCCGGCATCGTGAACACCCGATCAATCGGGATCCGAGCGCCCCCGCCATCCGGCCGCGGGCGACGGTGGGCCAGCAACCGGTCGAGAGTCTCAACCAGTTCGTCCAGCCCGGTTCGAGCCTGAGCCGATACGTGCACGATCGGCGCAGCGGCCAGCGCGCTGCCGGCCAGGGCTTCGCGCACGTCCTCCTCGACCAGCTCCGCCCACTCGTCGTCGACCAGATCGGACTTGGTCAGGGCAACGACGCCGCTGTCGATCTCCAACAGGTTGATGATGTCCAGGTGTTCGCGCGTCTGCGGCATCACCCCTTCGTCGGCCGCGATGACCAGCAGCACCGCATCGATCCCACCCACGCCGGCCAGCATGTTGGAGACGAATCGCTCGTGCCCCGGCACGTCGACCACCGACACCTCGCGCCCACCGGGCAGTGTGAACCAGGCGAAGCCCAGATCGATGGTCAAGCCGCGTTCGCGCTCCTCGGCCAATCGGTCCGGAAAGATCGAGGTCAGCGCTTCGACCAGGGTGGACTTGCCGTGGTCCACGTGACCCGCGGTGCCTACCGTCATTGGCGCCAGCGTGTCGGCGGACTCGGTCAAAACTCGGCGATCTCCTCGCGCGTCAAGACCGGCCAGCTGCCGTCGCGCGGCAAGGGCTGCGGCTCCCGCCGCAGGTCGCCGTCGGCGTCGGCGTGCAGGAATACGAACACCGGCAGTAGCGTGAAGCGCAGATCCTCGGCGGTGCCGAGCAAATAGGCCGCGCGCACGGGGCCAAAGTCGGGCAGCTCCAGGTCCCGGTGTGAGCGCCCCGCGTCTGAAATCCGGTCCAGGAAGATCTTGCACAGCATGGGGTTGTCGATCGTGTGGGTCACGCGTCCGAACGCCCGGCAGATCATGGGCCGACCGTGGTAGCCGGCGCACTGGTTGTCGTTGGTCAGGAGCACGCATCGCTGGACGCGTCGCCGGTCCACGTTCATGGTCAGTTGGCTGAGTTCCTCGATGTTGCGGGCGCGCAGCGCGCGTCGCAGTGGACCGCGCTTACGGTCCAGCAGGCGGCGGGCGCGCCGCACGATCCGGCGCCGTTCGTCGGCCGTGGAGTCGCGGTGCAGGGCCGGCAGCAGGATGGCCCACTCCTCTTCGCTGATAAAGACCTGCTGGTAACAGCAGCGGGCGCAGCCGCTGGGGCAGCGAAGGATTGGATGCACGCCCTCCACCATCTCGTTGAGCGTGTCCACGACCTCCAGCGTGGTGATCAGGTTCGGGTCCTCTCCCAGCACGCCCGTGACACGCCTGAAGGCGCCGGTCAGGTCAGCGGACACGGCGCTGCTCCGTTAGCGGGGTCGCTGGTCCGCTGGCGTTTCCACCGTGTCGCTGGCGCATCGCACCCCTTGCGCTAGCCAAATGCGCCAAGCAGCGCGAGGACGATGGCGGTTCCGAAGCCGATGCCGTAGGCCACCACGGCCGTTGCAAAGGTGAGCGCCGTGCGGCGCCACTTTGCCTGTTCTTCCAGCCGGTCCATTCGTTGTTCCATGGCTTGCTGGCGGGCCGCGTCTCGGTCGACTCGGGCCTGGGTCTGCCCGACTTCGGCGCGGAGTTCGCCGATGGCCAGGGCGTTCATGCGCGACAGGTCCGATGTCGGCGCCTGCTGGGGTGCGCCGGGCTGCGTGCGCGCCATGAGCTCGGGCAGCTGCTGGAGCACCCGCGGCAGCACCTGTTGTGTGACCTGCTGCAGGACCACGCGGCTCAGGAGTTGGGTCGCCATGTCAGGCCTTCCCTCGGCATCGCCGCCGACGCACTGTTTATCCGGACGGCACGGACAGGCTACTGGGATCTACGCGATAGATCACCGTATCACCGTCCCGGTAAATCTCGCGTACGCCGAGCGCCTGCATACGGTCGAACTTGGCCAGAGACTCCGCGGCATAGATGCTCCGTTCCAGTTCGCCAACGTAGATCAGACCGACGTTGAAGGTCGAGAGCAAGGCCCGCGCGCGCCTGACGTCCCTGGTCGAAAACAGCTCGCGGGCGTCGTCGAATCGCGCCTCCACCTCATGCACGTAGCCCCAGTGCTGCTGCTTGGCGTGCCAGTCCCAGGCCATGATGGTGGGCAAGCCGGTGTAAACCGAGACTCGTCCGCCCCATCGGTAGATGGTGGTTGGCGTCTCGGCCACGACCGGCGCCCCCTCGACCTGCGTGCGCAACCATTCGATGGCCCGGCGGTCGGCGCTCAGATCGACAGGTACGCCCTGGTCGTAAATCCGGCCGCCGTCCATAAAGGCCTCGCCGTCCAGCGTCGCCGGCAGCGGCTGGATGCGCAGGCTCAGCTTGTGCGGCGTGGCCAGGATTGGGTACGAGAGCGCCGCGGCCGCGAGCAGTGCCAGGCCGGCCGCCCAGGCGACACGCGCGGACACAAAGCGGACCCCGCGTCGAGGCCGGAGCGCCCGCACCAGATAGGGCACGGCCAGTGCCGCGCCCAGGCCCAGCAGCGTCCAGGCTTGCAGGTAGGACTTGAAGATGGTGTTGAGCCGTCCGATGTCGTCGCGTACGACGATGACTTCCGGCGCCGCCGTGAGACCGACGCCGGCCAGTAGCAGGGCCAGGGGCGCCAACACGGACGGCTCGTGCCGGGCCCGCCAGGCGGCGGTGGCGCCCAGGGTCAGCAGGCCAAGGATGAGCGCTCGGGTCGACCAGTCGGCGCCTGCCCCAAGCAGCCCCAGCAGCAACGCCGCGGCCGCGATGCCCGCGGCCAGCAGGGCCGCCCTCGACGGCTCGGCCCGCAACTGTTCGAGCAGGCGCAACGCCGCGTAGGTGGCCAGCACGGCCAGCGGCAGACCGAAGATCAGCAGCCATTGCGCGGCGGGGGTGGTTCCAGGGGTGGGATCCAGGCCGCCGTAGAAGTCCACGTAGGACGCATGGAACGGCTGAAACAGGAGTTGGGTAACCACGGTCAACCCCACCAGCGTCCCGAGTAAGGCCGCGACGATTGCGCGCGGCCCCAGTTGGCCGCCACGCCAGAGTGCGTACCCGAACGCGGCGAGCGTGACGACGGCGTACGTGGGGTAATCCCACGGGTTGACCACCCGATGAAGCGCCAGAACGAACGTCTGAAACGCCAGAACCGCCGCCCACGAGTGCCAACCGGTCGCGTGCCGGCGCCTGGCCGCCTCGCCCAGACCAACAATTGCCGCCGTGCCGATCAAGGCGGCCGCCGTGTTGGCGAAGTTCAGCAGGTGCGGGTGCAGGTCGCCGTACATGAAGGTAAACCAGGGAAACTCGTTCACGGTTCTGGGGATCACCCGGGTTGCCGCCCAGAAGTCGAAGGCCTCGGCGAGCCCGCCGCCGAGTAGGAGCCCTGGTGCCTCCAGCGCCGCGATGCCAGTGTCGCCGGCCGCCTGCTGCGCGAAAACCGCCAACTGCAGGCCCACGTGCAGGTTCCCGGCCAGCAGCACCAGCGCCACCGCGGCCAGTCCGACGCCGGCGGCCTCGCGCCACCGCCGTCCCAGCAGCGACCAGAGGCCCGACGCCGCGCCAAACACCGCGGCCACCGCCGCGGCGAAGGCGCTGGCCACCGCCAGGTTGTAGGCCGTAGCCGGAACCACGCCCAGCGTCTTGGCCAGCGCGGCCGTGGGCACGTGGCCCAGGTAGTAGTAGTTCAGCCGGCTGCCCGAGTACCAGGGATCGTGCGGCGGGAACACCGGGCTGCGGATCACGGCATTGAGGTGCGCGAAGTCCATGGGCTTCTCGCCGCCGAAGACCGGGTGCCAGAGGTCGGGGTTGCGGACCCTGAGGATCAGCATGGCGCCGAAGGCCAGCAGCGTCAGCGTTTCGGTCAGCAGAATTGGTCTGGCCGATCTCGCGATCGCAGACCGCAGCTCGCTTCCGCGTCGCCAGACCACGATGCCGGCAGCCACCGCCACAAGGCCCACGCCGGCGAGGATCGCTGGCGTGTCGAAGCGCAGTGCGCCGGTGCTGGCAAGCCACCAGGCCGGCACGACGAGCAGCGTTGGCCCCAAGACGCGAGCGGCCGCGTAGCCACGGTCGGGCATTCGTCGCAGCGCCAGCCAGACCAGCGGCCAGGCCAGCAGTCCGGCCACCCATACCGCCGCCAGCCAGGCCAGCAGCGCGCCGGCCCCGCGCAACGGTCGTTCTTGAAACTGGGCGGGCCACCCCGCTTCCTCCGCGACGCGCGCGGCCTCGGTTGACGTCAGGTCCGTTCGGCGGGCGACGGCGTCCTTTGGCAGCACCTGCATGACGCCGCGCAAATCGACCGACCCGAGTTCACGCTGGATAGCGGCGGCGGTCCCGTCGCCGCGGCGCCCGTAGATCGAGACCGTGGGGTGGTCGTAGACGCTGAACGCCTCCTCGGCCTCGCGGTCGTCGATGACCCAGGTACCCAGCGAGGGACGGGACTCGAAGCGCGCCAGCAGGTCAAACCCCAGCGACCCGTCGTCCAGGGCCGCGTAGTAGCGCGCCGTCAACGGATAGCGCTGGGGCATGCGCGGAATGGTGGCCGCGCCCCGATCGCTCGCCAGCACCACCAGGTCGGCCTGGTTGAGCGCCTCGATCAGGTACGTCCGCTTGGCTTCGCGGTCGGGATCGTACACCCGAACCTGCACCCGCCTGAATCGGTCTGGATGCAACCCATCAAGCGGCAGCGGCAGCGCGTCGTCCCAGTGCTCCACGGCAATCGTGGACCCGGGCGGCGCGTTGGCGTAGATGAATGCGGACGCCGTGACGCGCGAGTGTTCACGGCCGTGGATCTGCGTGAAGGCCAGCGCCCACAGCGCCGTCGCGCCCAGCACCGTGGCCAGCGCCGCAGCGATGACCCAGCCGGCCAGACCGTGCAGCCGACCGCGCTGCCTCCAGCTCCACGAGAAGGCCCAGGCGGTCACCAGCGCGAGCACCGGGTACACCGGGTGGACGTAGCGCATGGTTTTGAGCACGAACGCGCCGAAGACCAGGAAGTTCAGCCCGCCCCAGGCCAGCACCAGCGCGAGAACGTGCTTCCGCTGACGCCACCAGTCCACCGCAGCCAGGACCAGTCCCACCAGCGCCGCGAGGCCGAATGCGGGACCCGCGCCCCAGCGCACGATCTGCTCCAGCGGATAACGCCAGGCGGTGGTACCCGCCCACTGAATGCCTGGCGGCCAGTCCAGCCTGCCCGACTGGATGGCCTGCTGTTGGGCCAACGCGCTGGTGAACGCGGGCCCCAGCCGCCAGTCCCAGGGCCACGCCTCGGCGAACGCATAGGGCTGGAAGAGCCGATAGGTCAGGGCGGCGAATGCGCCGAAGACGGCCAGGTGCGCCACCCGCACGCCGCGACTCGTCCAGGTATCGCGCAGCGACCCCTCGCGTATCCACGTCAGCGCCCACCATCCGGCGACGAATGCCAGCAGCAGACCCGTGCTCAGCTTGCTGGCCATGGCCAGGCCGGCGGCGATGCCGGCCAGTCCCAGGCTGCGGGCGTCGCGGGACCGCCCGTAGCGAACCAGCAGCCAGAGCGTGAGCGTGGCGAAGAACGTGGCAAAGGTGTCGACCGCGAAGAAGTGCGCGATCTGAACTGAGTGCACCGCCAGGGCCATCAGGGTTGCCGCCATCAACCCTGGCCACGGACCCAGCACCCGTCGTCCCAGCAGGTACACCAGCAGCACGGTTCCCAGGTCGAACAGGGCCGCGAGCGCCCGACCGACCAGGTAGGCCTCGTCGTAGCCGGTGCGGCCCAGCGCGCGTGCCAGCGATTCGAGAAGGTAGAGCGGGAATGTGCCGTAGACGAAGAACGAAATCCCGTGGTTGAACGGGTTGAGCGGCGAACGGCGGGGATCGAAGTACGTCCACAGGTCCGGCGCCGGCTGAATCTGTAGCAGCACGGTGCTGAGGAAGCGCTCGTCAGGGTGCTGGTGCTGGCCTTGATCCCAGTCCAGGCCGACGAATCGCAGGGCCGCGCCAACGGCGAGCACGGCGACTAGCGCGACGGCGTGGAGCGCCCAGGTGGGCGTTGGTGGACGCGCGCCTCGTCGCAACAAGCGAAGCGCCATCGACCGCCGCGCGGCGCGGTCGCTCATGGACGGTGCGGCTGAGCGTCCGTCAGAACCCGCAACGAGACTTCGCCGCTGCTGATCTGGCGAAGGTTGCCGCCCGCATCGCGCAGGCGCAGCGTCCCGTCGGGGTCGAACCCTTCAACCACGCCGCGCACGCCGAGCGTCCCGCTCACCTCGACCTGGAGCCCAAGGAGCATCGACCGGCGAACCCATTCCGCATGGACCGCGTCCCGCGCGTCGCCCTCGGCCGCGAGGCACTCCAGGATCAGGACGACGCAGGCCGCCAGCAGCTCGTTGCGGTCGAAGGCCCGCGTCGCAAGGGCGGCCAGAGCCGTGGTGGCCTGTCCGTCGGCCATGCCGGCCCCGCTGGCGGCGTTCAGCCCAACGCCAATCACCGCGGCGTCCCCGAAAGTCTCGACCAACACGCCCCCCGCCTTGGCCTGGCCGAATACCAGGTCGTTGGGCCACTTGATGGACGCCGATGCCCCGGTACACGCCTGGATTGCTCGCGCTGCGCCCACCACGGCCGCGATGGTCAGCCTTCCGGGCGCGCCCGGCGACGCGGCATCGGCGCGCGTGATGACGGAAAAGAGCAGTCCGCCGGGTGTTGTGAGCCAACCGCGGCCACGGCGCCCGCGCCCCCGCGTCTGGTGCTCAGTCGCGTAGACCGTGCCGTACGGCGCGCCGGATTGCAGACCGACAATAGCGTCGTCCTGCGTTGATCCGGTCTCGTTCGTTACTGTCACGGGCGCCTCGAGTCCACGTGCGCGCAGCCGGTCCTGAATGTCCGACGCCCGCAGCGGCGTCCACGGTCCTGGCCTGTGCCTCAACGGTCATCACTGGTGCAGGGTGTGGCGTTCAGTCTCACCGAACCCCGGCGCGTGCGAAAGACCGGGCACGGAGCCGGCCGACAGATTTGTCCGAGCCACGTTCAAACCTGCTGGTCCGGCCGTGGGGCATCAGCCCGCTTTCGATGGAGCGAGCGTTGCTTTGTGCTCCGCGCGTTTGACGGTATCCTTCGCATTCGTGTCACAGACTGCTTTGTGGCCAGCTGGGGAGACGAAACTGTGGCGTATAGCGTGATAAGTAAGAAGTCCGGGCACACGTACCACCTCCACTCGCGCGTGGTGACGTTGCGAGGTGGTCGTCAGCAGCGCATTTACTACTTCGCCAAAACAGTCGGCGAGGGGGCCGTTGACGACATGCCGGATGGCTACGTCGTGTCGGAAAACCCGCGCACCGGGCTTCCCCTCCTCAAGAAGGGCTGATCGGCGAGACTCAACTCACGAATTCGACGCAACAGGTAGCTTCCACGCACACCCAACCGCAGCGCTGCGGCTTTTCCCGAGCACCGACGCTCCGCCAGGACTCGCCGGAGAAGTTCGTCCGGCAGCAGCAGTTCCAGCGCAAAGCGCTCGGCTTCCCACTCCTGCCGTTGCCGCTCGCTGCGCGACGCATCGGCGGGCGTCAATCCTCCGTGGAGCATCCAGTGTCCCAGCTCGTGGGCGGCGCTGACGTTTCGATCCACGGCGGGCAGGCGGGCATTCACGACCAGTGCAGGCTGATAGTGAGGCGTGCTGGCCAGCAGTCCCCGGATTCCCAGCGGCAGCGGCCGTTCGTAGACGCGCAGCCGCGTGGCCGTGCGCGCCAGGTTCGCCGCGTCGGGAATAGGGTCTGACGGAGCTCGACCGCCGCCTCGCCGAAGCAACGCGGCAGCCGTCTGGATTTCGCGGACGGTGCGACGGCGACTCACAGAAATACCGTACAAAATACGAACACCCCGGTCCAGATCCTTCGGCGCCGCACGCTGCCGTGTCTTTCCGCTGACCGTCGGCACAGGGCCGCCTACCATGCCGGCGAACGCCGCACCCGAGCATGGCATCGAGGACTCGAAAGCGCTCCTGTGACTTCCGCCTTGTTCGCTGAACTGCGGCGCCTTGCGGGCGCCCCGCAGGTGCTGGTGGATCCCGATCAACTCGTGGCCTATGGCTATGACGCGACCATGGGCTACCGGGGAGCGCCGGCCGCCGTGCTGATGGCCGAGACGGAATCCCACGTCGTCGAGGCACTGGAGACGGCCGCGGCTCGGGGCGTTGCGTGCCTGGCGCGCGGCGGCGCCACCAGCCTGTCGGCGTCCGCGGTGCCGCCGGACGGGGCATTGGTGATCGATACGAACCGAATGCGCCGTATTGCCAGGTTCGATTCGGTACGGCGCCGCGCCACGCTGGAACCCGGGGTCGTGACGCGTGACTTCCGAGACTATGCCGCCGAGCGCGGCCTTTTCTATGCGCCCGACCCCTCGTCCGAGGCGGCCGCCACGGTTGGCGGCAACGTGGCCACCAACGCGGGGGGTCCATACGCCTTCAAGTACGGCGTTACCCGTGACGCCGTCATCGGTCTGCGGGTGGTCACGCCGCGTCACGGTCTGCTGTCGCTCTGGCGCGGCGCGGACGATGCGGTGATCGACTTGATCATTGGGTCCGAGGGCACGCTGGGCATCGTCACTGAAGTCACGCTGCAGCTGCGCCCGCTGCCGTCGCATCGCAGCGTGCGAGCGGCGAGCTTTCCCGATGGCGAATCCGCGCTTCGCGTGGTGGCGGCCATCATGGCGAGTGGGATTACCCCGGCCAAGCTTGAGTTCCTGGACGACATCACCGTCGAGTCGCTTGAGCGCTCCAGGCCCTGGGGATTTCCGCGCGATGCGGGCGGGCTGCTGCTGGTCGAACTGGACGGCGAAGCAGCCGAGGTTCGGGACGAGAGCGTGGCGCTGGATGACCTGCTCAGATCCGCCGGCGGGGGGACCGACAGCGTGGATCCCGCCCGCGCCGAGCGCTGGTGGGAGGCGCGTCGCGGAATCACCGCTTCGCTGGCACGCATTCGGCCCGCCAAGATCGGCGAGGACATCTGCGTGCCGTACTCGCAACTGGCGCCCACGTTCACGGCCATCAAGCAGGCCGCGGACGACGCCGACGTGGTGGTGGCGATATTCGGACACGCGGCCGACGGCACGCTGCATCCCAACATGCTCTATGACCCGGCGGATCCGGAGGAGCGAGACCGTGCGTTGGGCCTGTTGCCCATCGTGGCCGACGCCGGGCTGGCCGCCGGCGGCATTCTCTCGGGCGAGCACGGTTTAGGTCGGGTGAAGCAGCCGTTCATCGATCGCGCCTACGACCCGCCCACGCTCGCCGCCATGCGGCGCATCAAACAGGCCTTTGATCCCGACAACATCATGAACCCCGGGGCCATGTGGCCGACGGAGCCGCTCGAAGCCCATCCGTAGGTCACTCCGAAAATCGACAAGGGGCCGCGGCGACTGCCGCGGCCCCTCGTGTTGCCCGTTGCGAGCGGGCAATCTGGCTCTACGAAGCCTCGACCGGATACGTCTCCTCGCCGTGTTCCGGCATATCGAGGCCGCTCATTTCCTCCTCGGGTGACGCGCGCAGGCCCATGGTGGCCTTGAGCGCGTGGAAGAGCAGGAGTCCGGTGCCCAGCGCCCAGAGGACCGCCACGACGGCGGCGATCAACTGCGCGACAAACTGGACGCCGTTGCCGGCAACGAAGCCGCTGACGCCGTACGTGCCATCGGCAAAGATGCCGACCGCCAGCAGGCCCCAGACCCCGGCTACGCCGTGAACCGACGAGGCGCCAATCGGGTCGTCGATCTTCAACTTGGTGTCGATGAACCACACACCGGCCAGCATGACGATCGCGCCGACCGCGCCAACCACCACCGCGGCCCAGGGCGCGATGAAGGCGCAGGGGGCGGTGACGGCGACGAGGCCGGCCAGCGAGCCGTTGGCCGTGTCGGCCGCGCTGATCTTGCCGCGCTGCACCAGCCGGATGTAGGCGGCCGTGACCGCGCCGGTGGCGCCGGCCAGGAAGGTGTTGGCAATGATGACCGCGATGCGCGGGTCGTTGCCGTTGACGGTGCTGCCGGCGTTAAAGCCGAACCAGCCGAAGAACAGGATGAACGTCCCAATGACCACGTACACCATGTTGTGGCCCTTGAGCACGCGGACCTCGCCGTTCGGTCCGTACTTGCCCATGCGGGCGCCCACGGTGTAAGCGCCGGCCAGGGCCAGCATGCCGCCGATGGTGTGGACCACGCCGGAACCGGCGAAGTCCACCGCCGCGGCGCCGATCCAGCTTTCCAGCTGCTCGCCGCCCAGCCAGCCGCCGCCCCACATCCAGTGCCCGTAGATCGGGTACACCAGCGCGGTAACCAGGAAGCTGTAGGCCAGGTAGGCGGTGACCTTGGTGCGCTCGGCCACGGCGCCGGCCACGATCGTGGCCGTGGTGGCGGCGAACACCATCTGGAAGAACCAGAACATCGCGGTCGATACGTCGTAGGCCTGGTTGACCAGGAAGAACCCCGAGTAGCCGATGAAGGCGTTGCCCTGGTCAAGACCCGGAAATGCGCCCGACCCGCCGAACATGAAGGCATAGCCGAAGGCCCAGAACGAGAGGCCTCCCGCTGCGAAGTCCAGCATGTTCTTGGTCAGGTAGTTGACGGTGTTCTTGGCGCGGATGAGGCCGGCGCCCAGGAAGGCAAAGCCGGCCTGCATGAAGAACACCAGGGCGCCGGAAAGCAGCGTCCATACGAAGGTGAGGCCAACGGTCGGGTCGGCCTCGAGCGTGGCCTCGCCCGACGGATCGGCCTGGGCGAAGACCATGTTGCGAATGAGCATGATGGCCGTGAGCGCCAGCAGCACGGCCGTCGCCGCGCGAATCGTCAGCGCCCAGCGGGGCGCGTCGCGCGTCCAGAGAAGCGACATCGTTGCGTATCTCCATGTAGAGAGAAAGGGTTGGATTCCGTGCCCGCGCGTCGTCGCCGGGAATCAACCATCGCCACGCGTCATCATTGGGCGCCTGCGCCGCACCTGCCGTGGCGGCACGTTGGGGGCGCGCGCCCCGCGAGGATTCATCCTCGATCCCCGCGCTCCGGACGTTACATAGGCGGACTCACTTGATTGGCCGTGGCCAGAAGCTGCGCAAGCGTAGCGCGTCGGGGCGGGAACGGCGAAGTGCGTTTGCCCAACGGCTATCCAATGGCGCCTCAATTTGAGGTCTCCGAACCCGCCGACTCCAAGGCAAGTCGAAAGGCACACTGGCGGAGCGAGCGTACTACCGACGAGGGTGGCGGCAGGTACGTTCGCTTGGTACTGGGCCGTATTGCAAAACGATGGTGTTGCTGGCACTATGAAGGCATGCCCGTACAGATCACCATCCGCGGAGTCCCAGAGGCCGTGCGTGACGAACTCGCCGCGCGCGCCGCGCTGAAACGCCAGTCCATGCAGGAGTTTCTGCGCGGCGAGTTGGAACGTATTGCGTCGCGCCCCACGGTCGATGCGTGGCTGGCGAAAGTTCGGAGTCGAAAAGCCCTCACGCAAACGCACGTGAGTTCTTCGGACATCTTGCGGGCGCGTGACGCCGACCGCACTTGACGCTGGTCGTCGACGCCTCCGTGCTTGTCGCGGCCCTGATTAACTCAGGCCGCACTGGTCAGTGGGCGGAAGCGACGCTGGCCGATGGCGCCCTGGCTGGCCCGGAACTGGCGTTGGCGGAGGCCTGCAATGTTCTACGACGCCATGAGCAGGCGGGACAGCTTTCGCGCTTTGAGGCTGCCTTTGCATACGTCGACTTGCTGGAACTTGATATGGAGTTGTTTCCGTTTGCCCCGTTCGCCGAGCGAATCTGGGCGCTTCGGGAGAATCTAACGAGCTACGACGCTTGGTACGTCGCGCTCGCGGAGGCGCTGGACTGTCCGTTGGCCACGCTGGACCTCAAGCTCTGTCGCGCGACTGGCCTTCGGTGCCAGGTGCTGACCTTGCCCGACGTTTCGTGAAGCGGACGTGCGTCCTCTCGGACCTCTAGGCTACGCCCTGCCGGGCGATTGCTTTCGGTCGCAGCTACATCACCAGGTTTTCGCCGCCGTCGACACCGATGACGTTGCCGGTGATCCAGGCGGCATCGGCCACGGTGAGGGCCGCGATGGCGCGGGCCACGTCGTCGGTGGTGGTGATCCGTCCGGCCGGATTCATGCGCCGGGCCTGATCGACCATGGTCTGGTTGCCGGGAATCTTGCGTAAGGCGGGCGTGTCGGTGACGCCCGCGCGGATGGCGTTGGCGGAAATGCCCTGCGGCGCCAGCTCCACCGCCAGTTGCCGGATGTGCTGCTCCAGGCCGGCCTTGGCCGCGCCCACGGGGCCGTAACTGGGCCAGATCGTGGAGGTGCCCGCGCTGGTCATGGCGTAGATGCGCGAGCCCGTGCGCATCAGGCCGCGCTCGACCAGGTCCTGCGACCAATAGACGAGCGTGTGGGCCATCAGGTCCAGCGTCATGTCCATCTGCTTGGGGGTTACGCCAGGCGTGTCGTCGCTGCCCACATAGGGCACGGTCGTGCCAAAGGCGATGGAATGCAGCAGCACGCGGATCGGCGGCTCGCCGCCCTGCACGTCCTCGCTGATCGAGTCCAGCACCTTGGTTCGCGCGGCCGGGCTGCCGGCGTTGACGTTGAAAAAGCGCGCCTGGCGGCCTAGAGCCTCGATGTCCTGTTGCACCGCGTCCGCGAGATGCTGGGTATTACGCCGGTCGAAGTGCACACCCGCCACGTTCATCCCGCAGGTGGCCAGGTAGCGGGCCGCCGCGGCCCCGAATCCGCTGGATGCGCCAAGCACCAGCGCCCAGCCGTCAAGGTGGGGATGCAGTTCTGCCATCAGGTCTCTCCGCGTGTCGGACTGCCGGCATCCTAACCCGCGCGAGGCGGGTTGACGCGGCGCGCGCGCCTGCGCAGATTCATTCCATGTCCGCGCACCGTATCGGGATCATGGGTTGCGGCGCCCGCGGCCGTGCCTTCGCCGCCGCCGTGGCATCCCTTGACGCCGCGGAGATGATCGCCTGCGTTGACGAAGACCTGGCGGCCGCCCAGGCCTTGGCTGGCGAATTCGGCGGCCAGGCGGTCGCCAGTTGGGCCGATCAGGCGCTCAACACCCTCATCATGGCCACCCCGTGCCTGGACGCAGCCACCTTGCAATCCGCCACGCAGGCGGGCATTCACGTTCTGGTGGACCCTCCGCTGGCCCGCGGCGTCGTGGAGGCTCGCCGCACGGCCCGCACCGCCGAGGGCCTACCCGGACGCGTTGGCGTGGCGTTCGAGTGGCGCTTTCAGCCACTGGTGCGGCTGCTGCGCGCGGTTGTGCCGAAGCCACGGTTTGCCCACCTGGTCACGGCCGTTGACGCGGGTCCGCCGCAAGCGCCGCTGTCCGTTCGCGACACCGCCTGGACGACACCCCACCACGCGCTGGACTTGCTGATGCACCTGTTCGGCGGGGAGCCGGCGGAGATCGTGGCCGACGGTGGGCCGCTGCCCGATCCGACGCAGGGTCCGGCGACCGCTGTGGTGCCTCCGCGCGCGGACGCGCTGGCGGCCGAGCTGTACTTCGACCGCGAGCGACATGCCGCGCTCACGGCGGCCGGCGGGGGCGCCGATCCGAAGTTCGGGTCCGTGGTGCTGGATCTGACCGATGGCAAAACCCGCATACGGGTCTGGTCCGACTGGACCGCCGCCGAGATACTGCCGCTTGACGGCCGCTCAGTAGATCCGCCGCGGCTATCCGGCCTCACGCTGGAACGTGAGGGCCGCGCCTGGATGGCTCGAGCCGAGCCCGATAGCCAGGCGCTTGCCGACCTCGTCCTGGCCTTTGTCGACGCCGATCCCGGCGGCGTGTCGGTCCCCGGCGCGGCTGACGGCGCCAGGGCGGTTGCGCTGACTCGCGCGGTACTGGCTGGCGCGGCCTCAGGTCGTTCGCAGACGCTGCGCGCCGCCTGACATGGATCGTCTCGGCGTCTACGGCGGCACGTTTGACCCGGTTCATTGCGGGCATCTGGCTGTGGCGCGCAGCGTACGCGAAGCCTATGACCTGAGCCGTATCCTCTTCATCCCGGCGCGCCAATCGCCGCTCCGCGACCCGCCGCAGGCCTCGGCGCGAGACCGGCTGGCCATGGTTCGACGAGCCATCGACGGGATGCCGGGCTTCGAGGCTTCGGCCATCGACATCGACCGGCCCGGACCGTCATACATGATCGACACGCTGACGCGTCTGGCCGGCCAGCACCCGCGCGCCGATCTCTTTCTCATCCTTGGGGCCGATGCCGTGGCAGAACTTCCGGCGTGGCGGGAGGCCGACCGGATCCTGGCGGCGGCGCAGATCATCGCCGTCCCGCGGCCCGGACACA
>JAPPKM010000156.1 GCA_028874315.1 Chloroflexota bacterium | reverse complement strand
AGAGCATCGCCTTTGCAAGGCGGGGGTTGGGGGTTCGAGTCCCCCCGTCTCCACCCTGATGAACAGCGAACCGGGCCGTGCTACGGTGCCGGGGTTGGCGCTGGGGGTTGATGTGCGATGGACCTGACGAAGGACGTTCGGCGGAGCGGCTACTAGAAGCTGGGTGGATTGGGTTCCTGCCGCGTTCGATCGACAAAGGGCGGGCCCACCTGACAGGCACGATGGGCGAGTACGTGGTCCTCTGCGGACGAGTCGAGCGCATGCTGGATTTCCTGGGGATCGAGGTCGACGACTTCATCGAGGCGCTGCGCACGCGCCCCATGGACGAGGACGTGCTGGCCTGGGTGCAGGAGCACATGCAGCCGCGGTCAGCCGAGGAGATTGACGATTTCAACCGTGAAATGGCCACCGACGAGCCGCGGGAGGGCTCGAACTGGGACTGGCCGAGGTTTCGAGAGTTCCTGGAGGAGTGCGGGCAGGGGCACCGGAGGGACATCCGGCGGCACTACGACCGGCTGGACCTGGATGAAGGGCGCGAGATTCCGCAGGGCGAGCGGACGGACTGGTGGACGTCGCGGCTCTGGCGGGGTTCGGAGGAAATCGAGCTTCTTAACATCGGCGGCGCGACTGCTTTCCACAGTCCTCTGCTTGATCTGAGTTTTTCCAACGGCCGGTCGACTATGTCGCGCGCGACCTGATTAGGTGCGTGCTGCGGCGGCGGCTGGTTGGGCTGTGGCAAGGCGTTCGGATAGTGGAGACGGAGGCCTACGGGCCGGACGATTCGGCGAGCTACGCATACTTGAGAAGGACGCCGAGCCGTGAGCCTAAGTGGATGCCGCCGAGGACGATGCGGGGGGTGGGGGTTCGAGTCCCCCCGTCTCCACCGGGCTGGATAGGATTGGCATCGCTCATCGAGCGGCCGGCACTCAACCTCAAGCAACGCCTCGACTGCGCGGTCGGGCGCAGGCGATCTACGGGGCAGGCCCCGCGGGTTTAAGGGCGGGCCGTCCAGCCTGCAGGCAGTTCAATTGAAGAGCGCGTACTTCCTCACGACCGAGCCCGGCTGGGCTTTCGCCACGCTGCGCGAGCTCCGAGGGCTCGGTGTCGCAGCTCGCGTGGCGTTTCACCACCGCGACTCCACGCTTCTCGCGCCGGCCTCACCCAGACTGGAGTCCGTGCGGCTTCTCACTGCCGCTTCCGTGCACGGCTCGCTGGCGGAGTTCGGCCGATCCGGGAAATCCGACGCGACCCGCGAGTTAGCCCGGCGTCTCGACAGCACCCGACTGAAGGCCTCGGTGCTGCGGTGGCTGCCTCTTGCCGAACGGACGGCCGCACGCCGGTATTCGGTCACGACCGAGCTCTACGGGCGCACCTCGATTCGGCGGGACGAATTGGACGGGATCGTGAGCCGCGCGGCGGGCGCCGCCTTTCCTCGATGGCGACGATCTCAGCGCGAGGGCGTTCGCCTGGTGTGCAAAGCCGATCCCGAGAAGGCCGTGCTCGGCCTGCAGCTATACAGCAACCTGGGCAGCGAGCAGGACGGGCGGCCCGGCGTCCTGCGGCGCCACCTGGCATGCGGGCTGCTTACGGTCGCCGGGGTGGGCAGCGCCGCCCGCGTGTTCGACCCGTTCATGGGCACCGGCACCATTTTGCGGACGGCGGCCGACACGTTTGGCGTGCGGCTGGGGATCGGGCTCGAGGTGGATGCGGACGCTTACCGACACGCCTGCAACAGGCTTGCGGACCAGCCAACGATGCTGGCCAACATGTCGTTCGAGGAATTCGACTATGCGTCGCTGCCCGCCGGCTGCCGGCTCGTTTCCAACCTACCGTTCGGCGTGAGGTTCGCCCAGGTGCGGACCGCAGCGCTGCTGCGCCTGCTCGCGCGGGAGGAATTGAAACGCTCACCGGTAGCGCTGTTGCTCTCTCGTGAGCAGGCCGACCGTCTGGCAGCCAAATGTGGCTTGAGGCGTAAGAACGTCCTGATCCTGGGCCAGCCCGCCAGCATTCTGCACGGCAGCGCCGCCGCGCAGCACGGAAGAGGATGAGCGGTGGGGATTCTCCGCGTGCGCGCAGGGACTTTGTCCCACGTTTGCCCGCAAGCCGGATCCCAATCCCAAGCACCCAGGAAAGCAGGCGCGCTGGTCCCCGAGCCGCGTTGTTTCCGTGGAGGCTCACGAACCTGGGGTAGCCCAGCGTTCTGGGATGGTGAAACCACAGCGGTTTCGGTTCCGTTCCGTGCTACGGTGCCGGGGTTGGCGCTGGGGATTGATGCTCGATGGACCTGACGACGGACGTTCCGCGGAGCGGGTACGAGAAGCTGGGCGGGATTGGGTTTTTGCCTCGTTCGATCGACAAGGGACGGGCCCACCTGGCCGGCACGATGGGCGAATACGTGGTCCTCTGGGGACGCACCGAGACCATGCTGGAGTTCCTCGGGATTGAAGTCGACGACTTCATCGAGGCGCTGCGTACGCGGCCAACGGACGAGGACGTGCTGGAGTGGGTGCAAGACCACATGCAGCCGCGGTCGGCCGAGGAGATTGACGACTTCAATCGCCAGATGGCCACCGACGAACCGAGGGAAGGCTCGAACTGGGACTGGCCGAGATTTCGAGAGTTCCTGGAGGAGTGCGGGCAGGGGCACCGGACGGATATCCGGCGGCACTATGACCGGCTGGACCTGGATGAAGGGCGCGAGGTTCCGCAGGGCGGGCGGACGGACTGGTAGACATCGACCGAGCGTGGCGTCGCGGGGCTGAAGCGATTGGTGTAGCCGCCTAAGATCGTCGGCCCGCACGCTGCCTGTCGTCCACTGCTGGATCTGAGCTTTTTCCGACGACCTGTCGACGTTGTGGCGCAGGACTTGATTGGCTGCGTGCTGCGGCGCCGGCTGGATGGTCTGTGGCTGGGCGCCCGGATCGTGGAGACGGAGGCCTACGGGCTGGAGGACCCTGCGAGCCACGCCTACCTGGGGCGGACAACGAGCCGTGAGCCGATGTGGATGCCGCCGGGGACGATTTACATGTACCACTCACGAGCCGGGGCATCGCTGAACGTGAGTTGCGGGATGGGGCCGGAGGCGGCGCTGATCAAGGCGGGGGTACCGGTTGTTGACGGCATATCGCCGAAGGCGGCGCTGGATGCGATGCACCGGCTGAATCCGGCGCCGGATGGGCAGTCGCGGCGACCGGAGGAGCGGCTTTGCGGGGGGCAAACGTTGTTGTGCCGGTCGCTGGGTCTGACGGTGGCGGAGTGGACGGGCAAGCAGTTCGACCCGGAGAGCTTCTACATCGAGGCTCGACGAGTTACGCCGCGAATCGTTGCCACGTTGCGGCTGGGGATTCGGCCGGAGCGGGACGACGGGCGGCGGTCGCGGTATGTGGACCGCGCGTTGGCGGGTTCGGCCACGAGCAATCCGTTGCGGCGCGGGGCTGTGGCCGGGCGCGATTACTGGGAGATCGAACCCGAGGAGGGTTGAGACCCGGGTTGTCTATGCCGGCGGGGCGATGGCGCGGAGGGTGGCGAGTTCGTCGTCGGTGAGAGCGAGGTCGGCGGCGGCGGCGTTGGCGCGGACCTGTTCAGGCGATCGGGCGCCGGGAATTGCGCAGGTGTTCGCCGGGTGGGCGATGGCGAAGGCAAGAGCAATCTGGGCCATGCTGCGTCCCTCGCCGGACATTGGGCGCAGGGCTTCGGCGGCGGCTCGTCGTTCCTGGAAACGCTGCTGCGCGTCGCCGGTGTTCCAACCGGTGCGCGTGGGGTCGGTGAACCGGTGGTCGGCGGCGAATTTGCCGGCCAGCACGCCCTGGGCCAGGGGGCCGCGGACGAGGACACCGATGTTGCGCTCCTGGCAGAGGGGCAGGGCGTCAGTCTCATAGGTGCGTTCGAGCACGCTGTACGGGATCTGCGCGACGTGGCAGCGACCGTGGCTGTCGAAGAACTCGATTTCGCTGGGGAAAAAGGAGGAGGTGCCGTAGGCGCGGATTTTGCCGGCCTCGACGAGGCGTTCGAACGCTTCCAGGAAGACGTCGTGGCGCGGGTGCTCGCGGATGTGGCACTGGTAGAGGTCGATGTAGTCGGTTTGGAGGCGGTGGAGGCTGGCGTCGCAGCAGGCGTAGATGTGTTCGGGGGTCGTGAAGCTGAGCGGGTGACCGTCGGGCCGTCCCAGGTTGCCGACCTTGGTGGCGACGAAGACGTGCGGGCGTCGGCCGCCGGCGAGGGCCTTGCCGAGGATCTCCTCGCTGCGGCGCGGGCCGTAGGCGTCGGCGCTATCGAAGAGGTTGATGCCGGCCTCTATGGCGGCATGCACGGTGGCTATGCCGTCGGCCTCGGAAACCTCGCCAAACTGTCCGCCTAGCTGCCAGCAGCCAAGACCGATGGCGGAGACGCGCCAGCCGGTGCGTCCGAATATGCGGTACTGCATGCGAGTGTTCCTACGGGCGCGAATAGGGCTTGGTGTCAACCTTACCGCCCACGCAAGCCGCCCGACTACGTTTGGGCGCGAACCGCAGGTTGGGGCATGATGCGCGCGGCCTCCGCAATCGAGAGCTTCCGTGCCAACTACCACGTCCCAGGTCGTGTTTCTCGAAGGCAGCGCCGTGGCGATCGAGGACATCGAGATTCCCGATCCGGCGTCTAACCAGATCCTGGTGCGATCGACCCGGTCGCTCGTCAGCGCGGGGACGGAACTGAACATCCTGGAGCTGTCCGCCACGGGACGCGGCGAGCCCGGGTACTCGATGGTGGGCGAGGTGGCCGCGGTTGGTGGGGCCGTCGAGGGCTATACCGAGGGCGACCGTGTGCTGACGTATCTGAAGCACCAGGGCGCCGGTCTCGTCACGATCGACCCCGATCTGCCGGACGAGGCCACCTACGCCGGGCACATACCGGACGACGTGAGCGATGAAGACGCGAGCTTCGTGGTGCTGGGCGACGTGGCACTGCATGGCGTTCGGCGGGCGGGACCAGGGCTGGGGGACTCGGTGGCCGTTTTCGGCCAGGGTGGGCTGGGGCAGATGGTCACGCAGTTTGCGCGGATGGCCGGGGCGTATCCGGTGATTGCGGTTGATCTTCTTGACGAACGGCTGGAGCTGGCTCGGTGGTCGGGGGCGACGCATACGGTGAATGCGCAGCGAGATGATGCCGTGGCGGCGGTTCAGGACATCACCGGCGGCGGGGCACGGGTGGTGTTCATGGTGACGCGCACGCCCAAGATCCTGCCGGACTGCATGCAAGCGGCCGCGGCGGGCGGAACCGTGTCGATGACCGGCAGCCCGCCGGGGACGGTGGAGATTGGCCTGCAGGTGGAGCTGCTGCGCAAGGAACTTTCAATCATCGGCACGTACCAGTCGATGTACCCGCGCGAGCCGTATCACATGTTCCAGTGGACGCGCGCGGCCAACCGGCAGTACATCCTGGACTCGATGGCGCGCGGCGAGTTCCGGGTCGACCGGCTGATTTCGCACCGGGAGCCTTATACGAAGGCCGCGGACCTGTACGACATGATCGGGCGCGGCCCGGCGGGATGGCTGTCGATCATCCTGCAGTGGGACCCAGCCTAGGCAGGTTGGCGCGGGAAGCGGCATATTCCCCGAGCCTGCGTCTATGATGGTCCGGGTTAGTACGGACCAGAAGAATGACGGGCCATGGGACCGAATTCGGTAAACAAGCTGGAGGCGCTGGGGCTGGTTGTGGGCCCGGTGCTGGCGTTGGTCTTTTTCGCGATCGAGCCGGGGGGAATGTTCGTCCAACCCGCGGACTCGACCGACCCCGCGGCGACCATCTCGTCCGTGGCGTCAAACCCGGCTATTGCTCGGGTTACGGCTCTCATGGTCCCGCTTGGTCTCATCCTGATGCTGTATGGGTTGTCCGGCATGAGTCGGGTCATGCGGCCGGACACCATGGCGGCCGCATGGTCACGGCTGGGCATCCTGTTCATGAACGTGGGCGCCTTTGGCTGGATTCTCACCTCCGGACTGACCTTCATCCTGACCAGGACCCAGATCGACGCGGCGCAGGGGCTTGAGTCCGCTATCCCCATCTACATGGTGGATTCGGGGCTGAGCATGTTGTCGAGTCTGGCCGTCGCGTCTGGATTCCTGGCCTTCAACCTTGGTCTGTCAGCCATTTACCCTCCAGGAGTCCTCAGAATCTCGGCCCTGGCGATTGCAGCCGTCTCGGTCGTCTGCCTGATCGCGGTCATCATCGGAAATTCCGTTCCGGACCGGACCATGATCACGGTGTCCAGGATCTGCTACTTCCCCTGGGTGGCGTGGAGCGTCGTGCTTGGCGTGCGGTTTCTGAAGGGACGCAGCCTTTAGCGCGAATCCCGGCGGGTCATCCCCGAGCTGAGACCCGGACGAAGGCTGCTGACCTGTATGCCATGATTCGACGCGGCCCACCACGATGACTGTGGAGCATCCTGCGGTGGGACGACGCGTAAGGAGGTTTCCGGTGGCGGTTCCGACGTTCTACTTCAAGAGCACCTGAACGAGTTGCCGGAAGGCCCGTGCGGCCTTGAACGCGACCGGGATGAGTTATGAACCGCGTGACTATGCGCGCAAGCCGCTGACCGACGACGACATTCGGGCGATTGCGGGACCGCATGCGCTGCGGGAGGTTATGAACCCGCGCAGCCCGTCGTTCCGCAAGCTGGGGATCGAACGGGACTCGATCGACGACGACCAGGCGCTGGAGCTGATGCTGGATAACCAAAACCTGGTGCGGCGTCCCACGCTGGCCGCGGGCGACGTTCGGATCTTTGGATTCGACGCGGACGCGTACGAGGAGCTGGCCGGCGCTGAAGCGTAGACCTGCGGTCGGATATCCTCACGTTCCGTTTATTTCTCACTGGAGGTCGCCGTGGCCCTGACCCAGGCGCAGCTTGACGAACTTCGCGAGATCGACACGCCGACGATTCTGAACGCGATCGAGACGTTCGACGTTCGGCCCAACACGCTGGGGTTCACGGGAACCAACATCCGCTACCTGGCCCCGGACATGGGCGTGATGCTGGGCTATGCCGTCACCGCGCTGGGCGACACCATGAGCGAAGACGCTCCGAAGAGCCCGGACGGCATGTTCCAGATGTGGGAAGCCGTGGACGAATCGCCGAACCCGGTGGTGCTGGTGATCAAGGACTTCGGCGACGATCCGACGCACTCGGTGCACGCGGGTGACGGAATGGCCACGCTGGCCCATGTCCTAGGGGCAGACGGCATCGTGACCGACGCCGCGCTGCGCGACCTGGAGGGTGTGAAGGGGGCGGGCATCAAGCCGTTCGCGCGCGGGCTGGCGCCGTCGCACGCAAATAACCGCATCATCCGCGCCCAGATCCCAGTCGCGATCGACGGCATGGACGTGAATCCGGGCGACCTGGTGCACGGCGACGAGAACGGTATCTGCACGATTCCGATGGAAATCGCCGACAAGGTGGCGGCGGCGGCGCACAAGATCCTGGAAGGCGAGGAGGCCACGAGGCTGAGTTACCTGGAACCCGGCTTCAACCTGGACGACTACGCCAAGCAGCGAGGCCTCACGCGCAAGGACCCGTCGCGCGGGTTCTAGGTCACCTAATCCCGCTAACGGCAGCGCCCCGCGTATTCCGTCTGGAAACGCGGGGCGCCGTGCATCTCGACGAGAAACGCGTAGAAGGCAAGGCGGCCGTATACCGGTGGCTTACCTGCGACCCGGGAAGTCGTCCCGGCCAACCACCGGGTAGGTTTTTTCCGCGGTGAGCGGCGTGGGATGCCTGGCCAGGTCGCCGGAGGCCGTGCGGTTGCGCAGCAGATGGACGGCCAGCAGGGTGTAGAGGCCGTCCTCTGAGTTCTTGCGGCCGCCCAGTTCGAAGTACTTGGGCGACATGATGGACATGTCCTCCAGCGGGATGTCGGTGGTCGTGCGTTCCTGCTGGCGGAAGCGGCCGGCGAAGACCTCGCAAATCATGGCGTTGCCGCTGGGCATACGAGAGCGGCCGTAGGCCCGGCAGACGAAGGGGCGCACCGGGTAGACCTCGCAGCGATTGTCGGGTCCCAGCATGGGACAGCGGGTGGACTCGGTGCGGAATCCCTGGCCGACGGCACGAACGAAGGCTTTGGGCTGCTTGTTGCGCATCTTGAGCCAGCGACCGAGCGGATTGCCGAAGCGTTCCATCTGGTCGGTGACGCGCTGGATGATGGCGAGCCGGTGTTCCCTGGTCAGGTTTTCGCGCATCCAGTCGTGGATCAGCGCCCATTCCTGTTCGCCGGCCAGCACCTGGTGCATACAGCAGCGGGCGCAGCCCTTCTGGCATTCCAGGATCGGGTTGTCGCGGACCACGACTTCGGACCAGCCTTCCATGGCTTCGTATAGCTCGGGCAAGCTGCCGGCCGACTCGGCCATGCGCGAGTAGAACGCGTGGAGGTCAACGGTCTCGGGCGATGGCTGCTTGGCCAACGTTTGCGCATCCGGTTCGACGTCGCCTGAAGTATGGCAACTTCGCGGCGACTTGTACGACGAATCTGCGGGCGCAGCTCAGGATTTGCTGTCAGTTGACGGGTGTGTAGGAACCCCAGTCGGGTCGGCGCCCGTCAACGTCGTCGACCTGGTAGACCTTGGCCAGATCCCAGCTGGCGAGCGTCTGGCCGGCGTACCGCGCCACGTCCGGATCGGCCGCAAGTGCGGCCACGACGCGGCCCAGGAAGCGGGGCGTTTCAGAAACGGCAAAGTCGACATCCTGGTCGATGGCGTCACGCCAGTTCGCTTCTTTTACGCCGAAGCGGTCCAGCATGGCCTCCGAGCGAAGGTATCCGGGCGTGACGGCCAACGAAGTGATGGCGTTGGCGTCGCTGTGCTGACGTAATTCGTGGTCCAACGCCAGCGCCAGTCGCATGACGGAAGTCTTGACGAGGTCGTAGTAGAGCTGGCCCCGGTAGTTCAGATTGTCGCCGTCCGTGACCTCCACGAGCAGGCCCGTTCCGCGTTCGAGCATGAGCGGCAGCGCGTAATGGCTGGTGATGATGTGGGAGTGAATGGCCTGGCGGAGCATGAGCAGCCCGTTTTCGAGCGATTGCTCCCAGAAGCGGCGACCCCAGGGGGTGAGGTCGTCGCCGCCCCAGACGTCGTTGACCAGGATGTCCAAGCGGCCGCCCTGTTCCGCGCGGATGCGGGCAATGAGTGATTCGACCTGGTCCGGTTCGGTGTGATCGACCTGGACCGCGATGCCGGTCCCGCCGGCGGCGTCGACCAACTCGGCCGTTTCTTCGATGGTTTCCGGCCGGTTCATGGGTGATCGGTGCGTGCGGGTGGTGCGGCCGGTGCCGTAGACGGTGGCACCAGCGGCGCCGAGCTCAACGGCGATGGCGCGGCCGCAACCGCGGGTGGCGCCGGCGACGAGGGCAATCTGGCCGTGCAGCGCGGGTGCGTGGCAGGGAGACATGGGCCGAGGCCTTCCGGATTCGAAAGGGTGAGCGCCGCAGCGCAGCACGGAATGACTGCAACGGGCCCGTGGGAACGAGGAGGGAGCGGACGCGGCGTGAGGTTTCCCGGCAACGGGCTATCTTCCCACTGGGTTGCCCCGGCAGTATTGTCGCTGCTGACGAACTTAACGACTGTGTTCGGGAT
>JAPPKM010000184.1 GCA_028874315.1 Chloroflexota bacterium | reverse complement strand
TACTGGGCCGCCGTCCTCGGCATCGCCGCCGAGGAATCCGTCGCCCGCGGCGGCCGGCGCCTCACCCTGGCCGAACTTGGCGCCACGCCATGACCGGCCGGGCGGCCGTCGTACCCGAAGCCAACGTCGTCCACATCGAAGAAATCCCGATCCCCGGCCCGGTCGGCCCCAACGAAGTCCTCGTCCAAACCGAGTGCACCTTCATCAGCACCGGCACCGAACTCGCCAACTTCACCGGCCTCGACCCCGGCGTCAACGTTCCTGGCAGTTGGAACCACTTCCCCGCCCGCCCCGGCTACGCCAACTGCGGCCGCGTGATTGAGCTCGGCTCAGACGTCGAATCTCTGGCCGTCGGCGACCGCGTCTTCACCCAGCGCAAGCACGTCTCCCACCATCTCGTTGCCGTGGACGACCCCGACACCATCGTCGTCCCAGTGCCTGAAGATGTCTCCAGCGATCTCGCCGCCGCCGTCCGCATGGGCATGGTCGCCATCACCGCCCCCCAGATCGCCGACAACCACGTCAACGACTGGGTCGTCGTCTTCGGACTCGGCCTCGTCGGCAACCTCGCCGCCCAGCTATTCCAGTTGGACGGCGCACGAGTCATCGGTGTTGATCCTGTACCCGCCCGCCGCGAACTCGCGCGTCGCGTCGGCATCCAGCGCGTCACCGGCGACGACATGTCCACAATCGTCGAACAGCTCCGCGACTCCACCGGCGGCGGCGCCCAGACCCTCGTCGAAGCCGTCGGCCACGCCGGCGTGGCAGCTACCGCGATCCAGGCCGCCGCGCCCTTCGGCGAACTCATCCTCCTCGGCTCCCCCCGCGCGCCCGTCACCACCGACCTCAACGAGTTCCTCCAGCCCGTCCACAAGTCCTGGGTCACCATCAAGGGCGCCCTTGAACATCGCCTGCCCATCAATCCGACCACCCGGGGACAGCCCCGCTCCATCGCCGGCAACGCCCGCACCATCCTCGACCTCGTCTCATCCGGACGCCTCCGCCTGGCCGAACTCATCTCCCATCGCCTCCCCGCCAGCCAGATCGCCACCGCCTACCACGGCCTCCTCAACCAGCCGGACCATTACTGGGGCGTCGCCCTCGACTGGCGCTGACCTCACCACTGCCCCCGGCCACCCAGGTGGCCGTAATCGTTCTGGTCACTAGTGACGAATGTTCGACCGTGCGGTCGCGCAACGCAAAGCTCCCGTGGCCTGTCGCTGCTCAACACTCGAGTGAGCGCCCCACAGACCAACATTGCTAACATGCGCGCGAGCTAAAGGAACATCGTTCTGCTAGTTGCCGCTGCGTCATCACCGGCGCATCGAGCAGGTTGAAAAAGATGCGCTACGAGCCCGCCGAACAGTGTCCACCCAGACAAGCCCTCGGCGCGGCTCTTCTAATTTTCGTTCCAAATACGATCAGCATCGTTCTGCTCACAACGTTCGTCGTTCGCACGTCTGGAGAATCTGACAACTACCTGGCCTGGGCCACGTTTATAGGGCTCGCAATTTCTGGTCTCAGCATCGTATTGCATGCGTTTCCGTTTCGTTACATGGGATCGGGCGGCCTCGTTGTTACCAACTTGAATGTGCCGCTCCTTGCGGTCTCAGTTCTCGCTCTGGCAAGAGGAGGTCCTGGTCTGCTGGCGAGCTTGGTGATCACCTCAACCCTGCTCCAGTTCTTGCTGGTCTCGCGTCTCGCCTCGCTCAGGCGCATATTCACGCCAACCGTGAGCGGAATCGTCATCATGCTCGTGGCGGCCTCTGCCGTGCCTTTCTTTGTGGACCGGACCATTAGCCACTCCCTGAGCGATTCGGGCCTCGTCCTGGTGCCGGGGGGTGTGGCGCTTGCTGCGGGACTTTGGGGTGCCGTGCAGTCCTCGGAGGTGCGCCGGGTTTGGACCTTGCCGATTGCGGTCGCTTCTGGCTTGGTGGTGGCCGTTCCAATGGGACTCTACGACGTCAACCAGGTATTTCAAGCGCCCTGGCTAAGCGTCACGGACGTTCAGTGGCCACTGCAAGGACTCGACTTCGGATTACAGTTCTGGTCGCTGCTACCGGCCTTCCTGGTTGTAAAGCTCACGGCCTTCCTGAAAGTCGTTGGCGATCTCTCCATAATCAACCGTGCGTCGTACCGCAATCCGGGCGCGCTTGACTTCAGGAGAATTCAGAGCGGCCTGAACCTATACGGAGCCACGACCCTTCTGACAGGGATCCTGGGAACGCTACCAGTTTCCGCACCCTGGTCGTCGACGGCCGTCTACATAGGCTTCACGGGCATCGCTGCACGGAGTGTTGGGATTTACCTTGGCCTCTTGACTATCCTGATAGCTCCCTTTGCGAAGATTGTCGCCGTTCTAGCCGCGACTCCTGACTCAGTTGTTGCCGCCGTCTTTATCATTATCTTCGGCCTGCTCTTTATCGAAGGATCCAAGGCGGTGTTCACGACCCATATGGACTACAGGAAGGCTGTCATCGTGGGTGTCTCGATGGTGTTGGGTATTTCGGCAGCCAGCTTTGGACGGCTGAGTGATGGGATTTGGAAGGATTTGATTGGAAATACGATCATCGTCGGCGGAGTGACCGCAATCGGTATGACCGTAGCCACAGGGTTTAGGGGTTTTTGGCGCCGCCGGCTCAACGTCAACCTCTCGCTTGAGTCGCTGACCGAGGTCTCTGAGTTCTTGGACAAATTCGCTTTCCGGTACGACTGGAGTGACTCGGCGAAGATGCGCTTGAACTTGGCCGTTGAAGAAGTCGTGCTCACCCTCTTGGACCAGAGCAGCGAGGGCGATTCAGAGCAGGGACGCCGGTTGAGTGCTTCGGTGCATGCCGACGGCGATGCCGCCGAAATTGAGTTGATCGTGTATTCGCGTGAAGACTTCGAGGGGAATATCGAGGATCAGCTCAGCCTGGTAAGCGACCAGGGGGCACTGGACGACCCACCACAACTCTCGACAAGGTTGCTGCGCCATTACGCCTCGTCGGTCCATCATCGCAAGTACTACGGAGCCGATATCGTGACCTGCCGCGTCGAGAAGCACGTCCTTGGTTCGGAATCCGGCTAACACGTACTGGTAGCTGGCGCTTCGTCTCAGCCGGTTCCGGTTCTCACACTGCCTCCCAAGCGTCGTTGACGCCTGGCTGAAGCCCCATCCGCGGGCCAGGAGTCCACACGTTCTTGTGACCCGCGAATTTCCGGCGGAAAGTGGCCTGCGCTGGCTCGTTGGGCTGCGGCTGATGCTGGGCGCGTTGCACTCGCAAGTCTTGAGTGACCGCCGTGCGCGCGTCACCGGCGCGGATCATTGCCGGCTGTTGGGTCAATACGAGAGCCCCGCCGGCGGGAACCGCCGGCGGGGCTCTTCGTAGGCCGCTCTTCGTATGTGAGCGTCCGCCTACGCCCTACTCATCGTCAAAATACGCCGACCCGAAGATCAGCCCGTCGTGCTGAATCGCCCACACGTGCGTGGCGCTGCCGCTTCCCTGGGCCGAAGGCCGCAGGTTGCTGAACCAGCCGCCCTCGTCGGTCACACCGGCGATCTGCTCGCCGAAGTTGTAAACCATGCCGTCCAGTCCGCGTGCCCTCACCAGCTTCACGTCGGTTCCAATCCGTTGCGGAATCAACGGATTTACCAGGTAGAGGTCGTTCCCATCAATCAGGAACAGGAATGACGCGCCGTCAAAGCTCTCTCTGCTGTTGTAGTACGCAACAGTTGCTTCCAGGCCGTCGCGCTCATAGCGATCGATAGCGGCCTGCACGTACGCCATCGTCGCGGCTGCCGGATCGTCGGCCACCGGGTAATAGCCCGAGGCAAAGATCCGCCCGTCGTGCCGAATGGCAAACGTGACCTTCGGCGCCTCCTGCAGCGTGACCGGATGCGGCCACAGGTACTCGACCCATACGCCTTCCTCCGTTGCTGCGGCGATCGCCTTGCCCAGCTCAAACCCGTCCGACCCGACCACGTTCTTGATGTCCGTGCCGATCAGTCGCGGGAAGAGCGGATGGACGAAATAGATGTCGTTCGCATCCATCGCAAACAGGTAGAACTGCCCCTCAAACGCCGCCGTGCTGTTGTAGAAGTTCGTCATCGACTCCAGGCCGTCACGGTCATACCGCGCAATGGCCTGCTGCACGTATTCCACGGTGTACTCGCGTGGATCCGCGCCAATCCAGGCCGGCGGTTCCGCGCTCGGGTCCGGCGTGTAGTACCCCGACGCGAAGATCAGGCCCTCGTGTCACACCACCCATGCCGTCTTGGGCTCTTCGCGACCTGTGGCCGGATTCGGCCACGGGTACTCCACCCAGTGCCCCTCCGGCGTGGCCTTGGCGATTTCCTTGCCCAGTTCGTAGCCGTTGGATCCAACGACATCCTTAATGTCGGTCCCGATCAGGTGAGGAAAGATCGGATGGGCCAGGTAGGTGTCGTCCGCGTCCATCAGGAACAGGTACAGGTAGCCGTCGACACTCGCATCACTGTTGTAGAAGGAGACGGTCGCGTCCAGGCCCTGCGTCCGGTACCGCCCGATCGCGTTGCTCACGTACTCGCGGATAACGCCCGCCAGGTCAGCCCGCACCGAGAAGTGCCCTGAGCTGAAGACGATGCCGTCGTGGAGCACGAAGTAGCTGCGTCGGGGTTCTCGCTGGCCGTTGACGGGATTCGTCTGCAGGTGGTTCACCCAACCCCCGTCTTCATTAACGACTTGAATGACCCGCAAGAGCGAGTGACCCCTGGGCAGCGTGGCTCCCACCAGGTTTCGGAAGATCGGCGCGGCTAGCAGCGTCAAGGACGATCGGTCAACCATCATCAGCGAACGGCCGCCTTCGATACTTGCCTCGCTGTTGTAGTGCGCCACGGTCGCGTCAAGACCGTCCTGCTCGTACGCCGCAATCGCTGCCGACACATACGCAAGCGTCGCGGCGTCCGCCTCAGCGGTCGCTCCCAGGGCAATTGACGCCGGCTCCCAGTCGAATCGCTCAATGCTCAGCCGCTCCTGCAGGCCCGTAGGGCCGTTCACCCACGTGCGGTAGCCGTCGGTGAATCCTGTCCAGTTGGTCGCCTTATCCCACAGAAGCACGCCGCTCGACGTCTGCTGGCGTGTCACGCCGTCGCTCGCATCGTGCTGCTCGTTCGCCACGCACGCGCCAACCGTGCTCGGCGCCATGGCCTGAAGCGCCCCAAACCCAAGCACAAACTCACAGTCCGCCTGGACCGCCGACGCCCGCCCTATCGAACCGAAGATCGTGAAGGCCAGGGCCACGAGGGCCGCCAAGGCGACCATGGCCACATATCGAAGGGCTGGCAGGGCTCGCACCTGCGCGGTGACCACGGAGACTGACGGAGGAGTTGGCAACATTCTCGCGAATCCCTTCCAGGCTGCTTTGCCCACGCCCTGGCTTACCCCAGCAAAGCGTGCGCTAGCTTACCTGAGGTCCACTCGACATCCGCGAATTACGACTCCAGCCGCCGCCGCAACTCCTCGACCGCACCGGGCTTGGTACACGGCGCATAGTGCCCCGGAAGCACCGTCCGCAGTCCGGTATCTGCTAGCCGTTGCGTCGATGCCTCCTGCGCCGCCATGTCGGTCGATAGGTGCCGCACATTGGGACGCAGCTGACCGAGCATGTACACCAGCGCGTCTCCGACAATCCCCACGCCATCGCGTACCAGGCTCATGCTCCCGGGCGTATGACCCGGCGTGTGCAGCACCTGCCAGTCGCCCACCGCATCCCCTTCCCTGAGGGTCATCGCGATTTCTGGGGCTTCCCAGCGAAGTACCTGGGGAACCGGTTGGTGATACAGCAGCCGCCGCAAGCCCGGACTCTCCGATGGATTCGCTACCAGCGCCGCGTCTGCCTCGTGTATCACCACTGGCGCGTCCAGGTCTCGCGCCAGTTGTGCGGCGCTTCCCGAGTGATCGTAGTCGTAGTGCGTCAGCACGATCTGATCAATGGCCGCAGGGCGAACGCCGGTGGCTTGGATCGCTCGTTGGATCGCTCCCGCCACGCGGGCCACCCCGGTATCGATCAGCAGCGTTTCGGTGCCAACCGCCAGGTACGCCAGCGCGCCCCACCAACCCCCAAGGGCGAACACACCCTCGGCAACCTCGCGCGGATACCTATGTAACACGATGCACCACGCTCAATCGTCCATGAAGCACGGCGACACGACCGACAGCCAGCGGCAGACCGCGCCGAAACCGGCGCCTACCGGAGCGCTAGGAGTCGCAGTCCTGCCCGAGCGTGCCTTCCCAGTAGTGGTCGCCTGGCAGCAGGTTCGAGTTGCCCACGCTGCCTTCCTTGTAGCCGGTGCAGTAGAAGTCGCCGGGGTTCAGCTTGAACTCGCCGCTTCGCTTTGGCTCGCTATCGCCGCACGCTGTCAGCGTGAGCGCGATTGCCAGCACCAGCCCTGCACCCGTGACTTTCCCCGCACGGCCCGCGCGGCGAATTGATCTTGAAACCATCCGGCGCCTCCTCAAGCGGAAACGTCCGAGGGCAGCCGGCCATCCCCGGCGCCCGCTGTATCACGTCTCATGATGCGGCGAACCGAGACTATGGTCAACCGCCGTAGCTGCTCACATTTACAGAACCCTGGGCGAGGGGGCCAGTGCGGCGCCGCGGCCAGCGCCGTGGTCGCTGATGACGAGCCCGTCGCGGGAGCTTCGAGCCCCCGATGCCAGGTGGCTTGGCACGTCGCGGGTTACGATGTGGTCGCTTCGGGCTCCGGACGGCCGGACGATTCGTGCTGACTGAAATTCGCTACGGTTCACTCTTGAGGCGACGCTCGCTCTCTGTGCTGCTCGGCTTCGTTCTCGCCGCGATGGCCGCCTGCGGTGGAAATTCCGTTCCCGAGGCCGATGTCACGCCCCCGGGACCCGTCGACGCCGGACCCGGCGAAACAGTCAAGGGCGAGGACGTGAGCATCACGCTCTTCGAAGTCGGAGCCGCGCGTTCGTTCGATCGCCGTGAGCAAGCCGACGAAGGTAAGGTCTTCATCGCGGCGAGGCTGTCAATCACCACCACTGGGACTGTCGTTCCTGCTCAGGGACCCGACGACTTGGTGCTTGAACTGCCCGACGGCAGCACCGGAAAGCCGTGGCTGGTCACCCCCGGAAGCCGCTTGCGCAATACGGGCCCGCCGCCGGGCCAGGAACTGGCCGGCTGGCGCAGTTGGGTAGTGCCCGAAGGCACCCGCGCCGCAACCCTTAGCTACCGGCCGACCCCGGATCTCGAAATTCGCTTTGGTATATCGCTGTCAGACGAGGTCCGCGACCGCTGGAACGTCGTCGGCGACCTTCGACACGTCTGACGTCCACACTCGTCGCCCCTCGTCGGGCTCTGGTCGCACCTCCGGCGAAGGCACGGCATACGATAAGCTGATGTTGCCTCCGAGACGGTGGCCGGTCGCCCTCCCAAGGTTGTATCTGATGACCCGATTCCACATCCGTCGCCGTGCTGTGCTCGGAGCGGTGCTTGCCGTTGTGCTCGTCGCCGCCTTGGCCGCCTGCGGCGAATCGGCCGGTGACGCGCCGGTAGCCGTCGATCCCCCGGGTCCCGTGGACGCACAGGTCGGCGGGACGGTTGACAAGGGCGGGGCCAACATCACCCTTACCGAGGTCGGCGCTACCCGCTCGTTCGGCAGCTTCGACAACGCGGAGCCAGGCTTCATGTTCATCTCCGCCTACTTTGTCGTGCAGAACAGCGGCAGCGGATCCATCAACCTCGATCCTGAAGTCATGACCCTTGAACTCGCCGGCGGTGGGACAGGTATCGCTCGGCAGGCCGCCCCGGCCGCGCGGCTGGCCAATGCCGGACCCACGCCGGGGGGCGAGGAACGCGGCTGGCGAAGTTGGGAAGTCCCCGAAGGCACCCGCGCCGCCACCGTCAGCTACAAGCCCACGGTCGACACCGAGATTCGCTTCGGCGTCATCATCCCGACTGAAATCCGGGAGCGCTGGCGCGTCTGATCGTCCGGCTCTCGTGACTCGCCTCCCGTGACGCTTGAGCTCTGGAACTTCCTGCTCGTCATCCACCAGTTCAGTGGCACGGCGGCGTTGGGCGCCTTTACTGTCGCTCTCGTCGTGGTTGTCCAGGGTCGCCGGATGGCCTTGGCCGGAGGCTGGACCGACGGCCTTCCCACCGAACCGGTCCTGCGCGCCCTCAATCGCTGGATTACCGCGCCCTCGATGACCCTGCTGCTCGCCAGCGGCCTCGGCCTGGCCCTTACCAACTCCTACCGGATGAGCCCGACCTTCCTCGTCACCAGCACCGTCGCCATGGGCCTCGCCACCGCGATCTGGCTAGGCGTCATGCTCCCGGCCGAAGTCCACTTCCGCGCCGGCCGTCAATGGACCCTCGGCTGGCGGCGCTGGGTCACCGGCTGGATCGCCCTGGCGGTCCTGGTCCTCTTTGCCTTCGCCATGATGATCATCCGCCCCGTCTGGTGGCCCGCCGTCACCGCCTGGACTCCTGGCTGACCATGTTTGCCTGGATCAGGGGCGCACGAAGCCTCCGCGTCCCGACTCAGGCGGCCAAGAGCCTCCCTAGCAGGGACCGCCCCCGGATCCGCCGCAGCGTTCCGGTGCGATGGCTGTGCTGTAGTCCTGTCGCTTCAACTCTTCGTCGCCACAGGCGCCCAACGCCAGGCTGAGCGCCACCAGAAACGCGACACCGACCAGCGACGAGCGCCGGAGTCCACGACGTGCTGATCGAACCCACGGCCTCATGGTTCAAACCTGTCAGAATCCAGTCGAACGCCTAACCCTAGCGCAACCGGTTTTCGAACAGCACCTGGGCCTACCCCGCGTAGCTCATCCCCGTGTCGCGCAGCGTCGTCGCTGTCCCCTCGCCCATGCCGCCGCCGATCACCTCGCCGAAATACACCACGTGGTCCCCCGGCTGCGACGACGACACCACCTTGCACTCAAACCACGCCGTCGCCGCATCCAGCACCGGCGTCCCCGTCTCGTAAGTCGTCACCGGCTCGCCCTCCAGGCGACCCTCGCCGCTTGTCGACTTCGCCGTGAACTTCAGCGACAGGTCCTTCGATCCTTCCGGCAGCACCGAGATGCTGAAGACCCCGGTCTCGTCAATGTTCTTGCGCGTGTGCGCCGTGTCCTGGATCGCCACCGCGAATATCCGCGGATCGAACGAAACCTGCGACATCCAGTTCGCCGTCATCCCGTTCGGTTCGCCGTCGGCCGAAACCGTGCCCACCACGGCCAGGCCGTAAACCACGTCGCACAGTGCGTCGGAAGCGGGGTCGCTCTCAGCCATCGTCAGTCCTCACCAGTCCCGCCGGCGCCCGACCGGCGGCGTGTCTCAACCCGAGTCTCACACACGCGGCCCAGCGGGCACGGGCCAGCCCGAATCCGTTCGCCGTGAGTTTGTCGAAGGGGCCCTATTCCCTCGCCAGCGGAAACTCCACCTTCGCCTGCCCGGCGTCATGCGATCGACGCATCGCTTCGATCACCTCCACCGCCATCAGCCCTGTTCGCACATTCGCAAACGTCTCCGGCCCGCCCTCGTGCCGGCGAATCAGGTCGTCGATGCTCGACAACATCGCCGAGCGGTACACCTTCTGCGTCGGCAGCTGACGCTCCAGCCAGTCCTCCTGCCCGCTCGGCGTGGTCGCGGCGTACTCCACCGTCGAATGCACCCCGCCAATTCGCACGCGCCCCTGCTCGCAGAACACCTGCCACTCGGTGAACTTCGGCATCGCCTTCGTCTGGT
>JAPPKM010000179.1 GCA_028874315.1 Chloroflexota bacterium | reverse complement strand
GAATTGAACACGCCCACAATTATAGAAGTTATTTACGGGACAGTACACTAGCTCCCGGTGGCCCTTCCCGACGGCCCGTCGGAGTCTGGTCGTGTCGCCGTACCTCGTCGCTTCCACGGTACGCAGGCTGGTCCGTGATCACGGGCTCGACGTGCTCGTCTCAAGGCCCGAAGCCCTCGAAGACGTCGCGCGCCAGTCGGGAAGAGAGACCCTGCCACGAACATGCTACGTACTCTCGCCCGGCGCCGACTTCGACTCGCGCGAGGCGCAGGAAGAGGAGGGGGATCCGGAACCATTGCCGCCCGCCGACGAGCAAATCGAACTCACGGGCCTTCACGCCAAGCTCTTCCTGTTCGAGCTCGGGAGGGAGGCCCGGCTGTTCCTGGGCTCGGCGAACGCTACACGCGCGGCCTTCCATGACAACGCGGAGGTGCTGGTCGAGCTCGTTGGACCCACTAGGGACTGCGGAGTCGCCTCGTTCTTGGGTCCTGAGGACGATCCACGACAGGAGACGATCCGGTCGCTGCTACAGGAGTACCACCTCCCCGAACGCTCGGACGAGGAAGCACCCGAGAGTACCCTCGAGAAGGAAGCGGAACGCCTAGCATGCGTCCTCGGCACCACTCGGCTGACCGCGGCGGTCCGTGAAGTGGACGCAGGCCAACGCTGGGATGTCGTCTTGTCCGCAACGCTGCTACCGATTCCGGATGGGTCGACGCTCAAGGTCTGGCCGGCCACGCTCACTGCGGAGTCGGCATTCGCGATCGAGGATTCGCCCCCCGATCCCGGCGTGCCGAGCGAACCCACCGACACCATCGCTACGTTCCGGGGGCTTTCCTTCGAAGCTCTGACCGCGTTCTTCGCGTTCGAGATCTCACTGCGCCAAGGAGAACACGAGGCCCGCAGGCGGTTCGCGGTGACCGCCGTCTTGCGCGGTGCCCCAAAGGACCGGAAGGAGCGCCTGCTCCGCTCGTTGCTATCGGACCGCCGCCGAGTGCTGCAACTGCTGTTCCTCATCCTGATGGACGAAGGCGCCGACGTGTCCGCGTTCGTGGAGGCGATCCAACGGGATCACGCTGTCCCAGGCGAGTCGTTCGCAGGCTGGGACAACACAGCCCTGCTCGAGACTCTGCTGCGGAGTCTCAGCCGCGAGCCGCGCCGAATTGACGACGCGGCGCGGCTGATCGCCGACCTGCAGAAGACGCCGGAGGGCCAGGAGCTGTTGCCGAAGGGGCTGGTGGACATCTGGGAACCTGTGTTGGCCGCGCGGAGGGCGCTCGAAGCGTGAGCCGCCCTCCCTCAGACGACCGCCCCGATGCCAACGCCGTGCTTGATGGCCTCAAGCCGTTCCAGCGCGACACCGTCGAATACGCCTTCGAGCGGCTCTACCGGGCGACGGACTCGAGCCGCAGATTCCTCGTCGCCGATGAGGTAGGCCTCGGAAAAACGCTCGTGGCTCGCGGGGTGATCGCGAAGGCGATCGACCACCTTTGGGAAGGGGACGCCCAAGTCGATCGAATCGATGTCGTCTACATCTGTACCAATGCGCAGATCGCCGGCCAGAACGTTCGCCGGTTGCAGCTAGGAAGCGGCGCCTTCGTGCAAGCGGCGCGACTGGGGTTGCTCCCGCGGGAAATCCACCGCCTGAAACTGAACCGCGTCAACTACCTGGCCCTCACCCCAGGGACATCGTTCGATCTGCGCAGCAGCATGGGTACCCGAGAGGAGCGCGTAGTCCTCTATCACCTGCTGCAGCGTGTGTGGCCGGACCGGACCAAGGCCCCCATGAACCTCCTGCAGGGCTACGTCAGGAACACGCCGTACTTTCGCTGGGAACTCCGTGACTTCGCACGCCGGAAACGGCTTGACGACGAACTCGCCGACGCCTTCAAGGGTCGCTTGGAGGAAGTCGCCGGTATTCGGGAACGATATGAGGACCTTTGTCGCCGATTCCGGCAGGCGCGCCCAACCATCCCCAGGCACGATCGCGCACCCCAGATCGAGTTCGTCGGCCAACTCCGCTCCATTCTCGCCGAGGTCTGCGTCACGGCGCTCGAGCCCGACCTCGTGATCCTCGACGAGTTTCAGCGGTTCAAAGGCCTCCTGGACGGCGAGGGGGCGGCTGCGGACCTGGCTAGGCGGCTCTTCACCTACTCCGACGAAACCTCGGACGTGCGGCTCCTGCTGCTCTCGGCAACGCCTTACCGGATGTACACGCTCCACCACGAGAGCGCGGAAGACGACCACTATCGGGACTTCCTCAGAACCGTGGAGTTTCTTGAGGGGGAGACCAGCTCCAACGGCGACCTCCGTGCGCTCCTGGATAGGTATCGGCAGGCGATGTACCGGATCGAGTCCGAGACTACGCAGCTTCTGCAGATCAAGCAGCGCATCGAGACGCGACTGAGGCGGATCATGTCGCGCACCGAGCGGCTCGGCTCATCCGATGGGGAGCCGGACGGCATGCTGCGCGAAGTGCCCAGCACCCGCGTGGAGCTCACGGCGGAGGACGTGAGCGATTTCCTGGCACTCGAGAAGATCGGCCGACACGTGGAGCAGCCGCAGATCCTCGAATACTGGAAGTCGGCGCCGTACCTGCTGAGCTTCATGGACGGCTATCGCCTAAAGACCGAGGTTGCCAACAGGCTGCCCGCATCGTCGGAAGATGGCCTCGCACAAATTTTGACCGAGAGTCCTCGGGTCTCGCTGTCCTGGGAGAACGTGCAGGACTATACGGAGGTTGACCCTGCCAATGCACGCTTGCGCAGTCTTCTTGATTGGATGGAGCGGTCCGAAGCCTGGCGACTCCTTTGGCTGCCGCCTTCGCTTCCCTACTACACCGAGTCCGATCCCTGGAACAGGGCCCGCCGGGAGAAGCTCACGAAACGGCTGATCTTCTCGACTTGGCAAGTCGTGCCGAAAGCGATCGCCACCCTGGTCAGCTACGACGTGGAACGCCGCGTCTACAAGCGGTTCGACCGCTTCTCCCGGAACACGCCAGAGGAACGCGGTCGAAAGGGAGGCTTGCTGCAGTTCGCATACTCAGATGACCGTCTCACCGGGATGCCGGTACTCGGGCTCCTGTACCCGAGTCCAAGCCTAGTCGGAGCGGGAGATCCGGTGCTCGCTCGGGCAGAGGGCAACACGTTGGGGGAGGCAGTGGCCCGCGCACGGGAAGGACTCGAACCCGCTCTCGCCACGTTCACGCAGCCGTATCTTGATGCACCGCGGGAGGACGAGAGTTGGTACTGGGCCGCACCGATCCTTCTGGACCTCGAGCGTCATCGAGAATCGACCAGACACTGGTTCGACCGACCGGACCTTGCCAGCAGGTGGACCGGGGCCGAGAAGGACGACGATAAGGGTTCACGGTGGTCGGATCACGTAGAGAAGGCGAAGAAGCTTGTGGATGATGGGATCGAAGCGGCAATAGGGGGCACGCTCGATTTCGGACGACCCCCGGCGGACCTGGCCGAGGCGCTGGCCATGAGATCGGTAGCCGGACCGGCAACCAGCGCGTTGCGGGCACTGACGCGTGCAATCCGACCTGGGACGACCGCCGCCACCGCCGCCCGGGACGCTGCGGCTCGGATCGCCTGGAGCTTCCGCAAGCTGTTCAACCTCCCCGAGGCGACCGCGCTTGTCCGCCGGGAACGCTCTGCCGACGAGCACGCGCCCTACTGGCGACAGGTTCTGGACTACTGCGCAGCGGGCAACCTGCAGGCCGTGCTGGACGAGTACGTTCACGCGCTACGGGATTTGGAGGGGCTGTTTGCCGCCAGAGACGAGGAGGCGTGGGACCGTCTCGCCGTCGCCATCTCGGCCGCACTGTCACTGCGTACCGGTGCCCCGCGCGTCGACGAGATCCGGTCCGCTGACGGCGCCACCGGCATCGAGCGTCACCAGATGCGCAACCATTTCGCCATGCGCTTCGGTGCCCAGGAGAGCGACGACGGCAAGGTGGCAGCGCACGAAGGGCAGGTGCGGCAGGCGTTCAACTCGCCCTTCTGGCCGTTCGTCCTCGCGTCCACGTCCGTAGGGCAAGAGGGCCTGGACTTCCACGTCTACTGCCACGCGATCATGCACTGGAACCTGCCCTCCAACCCGGTGGATCTCGAGCAACGCGAAGGCCGCGTGCACCGCTACAAGGGGCACGCCGTACGCAAGAACATCGCTGCGAGACATGGGCCCACGGTCCTCCGGGAATGCCCGCAGGATCCCTGGAGGTCGCTATTCGAAGCAGCCGCAGAAGACTCGTCGGCCCACGGCGGGATGGTGCCGTACTGGCTCTTCCCACTCGAGGACGGCGCCAACATCGAGCGCCATGTGCCCGCGCTTCCCCTGAGCAGGGACGCGTCTCAGCTCGAAGCCCTGAAGCGATCCCTTGCCGTCTACCGGATGGTGTTCGGGCAACCACGGCAGGACGACCTGATGGCGTTTCTGCTGGACCGGTGCAGTCCCGAGTTACTTGAGGAAGTCGGGCCGCTGTTGCGGATTCACCTGTCTCCCGGGGCGACTGATCGAACGTAGATCGATGGGCGTGGAAGACGGCCGTCCGAACTGTGAGGGCCGGGTTGAGTCACGGAAATACCTTGAACCTGAAGGGTTCGCGAGCTGATCATGAGAGTCCTCCCCTATGTTGCAGCTGAGGATTGCCTGGCTCTAAAGGGCGGGACTGCCATCCATCTCTTCTACCAGGAAATGCCGCGTCTTGGAGAGGCTGATCCGTCGATCACAAGGCGTGCGGATCAAGATCGAGGTCAATCCGATATTGCACGGTTGCGTCAAAGAACCCGAGCTGATGGATATGGCGCAAAGGACCGGGCAGGTCGGCTCGGGTTACCGCTCCGTAAGGGCGATCAGGGGACCGGTCAACCGGCGAGTTCGTAGGTCCTTGGGTTCTGGCGCACGACCGTGACGCCCTTGTCTCCCAGAAGCGGCATTAACTGGCGAGCGAGAAACGCACCGCAGGTGCCTGTGGTTTGAGCGGCGGGATGGTTTGGGCAGTGGCGCTTGATGATCTTCTCAACGTCTCCAGCCCTGAACTTACCGGGAGAGAGTTCGTCCAACAGCCAACGGACGATCGTCGAGTTCGCCGGAAGGCCCTCGCCGTTGCCCTGAGCAGGTTTCGAAGCAGTCTTGGCGCGCGGGCCTGGGGGCGGCGTCACGACCCAACGCAGCTGCTCGGGAACAAAGTCTTGGATCTCTTTGGACAGTCCGCTTCCGCCGGCTAGGTTGATCCAAAGGAAAGGCGGCTGATCCGCGTCGTCCGAGCGGGAGGCAAGTTCCTGGATTTTGACGAACAGCGCGCCAAAGTCGCTATCGTTGCTAACGACGGCGATGTGGTTGGCGGCGCCGCTGGTGAAGTCGGCGACCGCGTCCGCGACGATGGCCATATCCGCCGAATTCTTGGAGTCGCGGGCGAAGCGCTGGACACCACGGACACGGACCTCGAGACCCGAGAATCTGGCTGGGGCCCAGGCGCCCCACAAGCCGGTCTTGTCTGCCGGTGCGTAGAGGCGTAGACGGCCGATGCGCGGTAGGCCATCAGGCCAGTCGCGGACGACGGTCTCTATGACGGCGCGGGCGTGTTCCGAGTTCTTCAGATTTTCTATGTCCACGTAGACGCACGCAGTGCTGGGCGGGGGCAAAAGCTGGTTATAGCGACGAGTTCGGTCGGCGCGACGGCGGCCGAAGTCAAGCAGCGCTGCGATGCCGACTGGCTTCTTGTTGTGAGGTTCGGTCATGCGTCGATTTGGGTCGAGTCCGGGGACTCTCTCACCCGGTACTGCAGGATGTCAATCGGGCCGATGTCGTTTGGTTGGATGCTGACGGATGCTCGCGCCGCGACGTGCCGATATGGGAAACTAAGGCGGAGCAGCGGAAGGAGCGGATTCATGGCACAACCGGCCAAAATGCCCAGCTTTGAAGAGCTGATGTGGGCGACGCTGGGGGCGCTGGAAAGTCTGGGGGGATCGGCGTCTATCCGTGAACTGGACGACAGCGTGTCGACGAATCTGGGGCTGACGGACGACATTCTGGATGTGTTGCATGGCGACGGGCCGCAGACGGAATTTGCCAATCGATGTGGTTGGGCGCGCACTCGGTTGCGGAGTATCGGGGCGGTGGAAAACTCGGCTCGCGGAGTGTGGACGGTGACGGAGTCTGGACGGCGTATCGGATCGCCGGACCGGATGCGGGAGCTGCTTCGCCGCCAGCGTAGGGAGTATCGCAGCGGATTGCGTAATGCGCGCGAAGAGCCGAACAGGGTCAACGACCTGACGGAAGAGTCCTCCGAAGAGGAGTCGTGGCAGGCCGCCCTGCTCGAAATACTTCGGAAAATGGAGCCGGACGCGTTCGAACGACTTTGCCAACGGCTGCTAAGGGAGCACGGTTTCACGAGAGTCGAGGTGACCGGGCGTTCGGGCGACGGCGGGATCGACGGTACAGGCGTGCTGCGCGTGAACCTGCTCTCGTTCCACGTCAACTACCAGTGCAAGCGATATTCGGGGACAGTTGGCCCGGGGAGCATCCGTGATTTCCGCGGAGCGTTGGCGGGCCGAGCGGACAAAGGTCTATTCATCACTACGGGTAGATTCACGAAGGATGCCGAGCGGGAGGCGGTCAGGGACGGTGCTATGGCGATCGATCTGATTGACGGCGTCGAGCTGTGCCGACTACTCAGGGAAAAGGAGCTGGGGGTGATCACTGAGACGGTCGAGCGGGTGACGCCGGATAGTAGCTTCTTCGATGCTCTCTGAAGAGCGCCGACGCGAAGGATATTGCGCAAACTGGCAGCGATAGCGCGTGGGCGAAAACAGGAAGCTGCCCGACTAACGGGAAATGACCTGCGGCCGATGCCGCGCACATCGCCATCGCCGTGACCAACGGCACCGATTACCTGGTGACGTGGAAATTCCGGCACGTCGCGAATGCGGCTAGGAGAGTGCGGATCGAACGCGCGTGCAGGCAGGCGGGCTAAGAGCCATCGGTAGTCTGTGCGCCCAACGGATTGATGGAGACTGGGGCATAAAGCGATTGGACAGGCACAGTGCATCGGATTTGGCACGGAATTCGCGGTGAATTTAGCGCCGGAAACGAGGAATGGCCGTGTGAGTGGGCAGGCGCCGGAGGCTGCGGTGGTGCTGTGCCGGTCGAGGAATGGTGTGCTGCGGGACGAGACATAGCCGGATCTGGTTTACTTTGAGTTTTATTTGTACAGTTTGACTGTACATTTCAGGCTATTTATGAACTTGGCATGGGTTTAGAAATAGACTATTTTGTACAGTATGGCTCTACAAAACGGAACAAAATTAAACCAACTGGCACACGAGTTGCCAGAAGGGTTGCTCGTTGATGCCGCATGGCTGGAACGACGAGGGTATTCGCGCTCGCTGCGCAGCCAGTACGTAGCGGCAGGTTGGCTTTCACAACCTGCGCGCGGGGTCTATACGCGGCCACGCGGTGTGCTTGGCTGGCAGCAGATCGTCATTTCGCTGCAGTCCCTTCTCGATGTGCCAGTCTCAGTGGGGGGCCGCACAGCGCTTGAGCAGCAGGGCTATGCTCACTATCTGCCTCAGTCTCATCAGCAGGTCCACCTCTACAGCGACGCAAAGCTCCCGGGCTGGCTCGGAAAGCTGGCCAGCGACTGGGTGTTTGTATTCCACAATCGGACCCGCATCCTGCCCAAGATCGAGCCTGCGATCGACGAGCCATTATTCGACGGACTACGACAGAAGGCGGAGACGCGATCATTACCCGGAGGTTTGCGACTGACCAGCTGGGGCGAATGGAAATGGCCGCTCATAGGTTCGGGGGAGGAGCGGGCCATATTGGAGCTCATGGATGAGCTGCCTGGCGACGAGAGCTTCCATCACGTGGATCTGATGATGGAAGGGCTGGTCAACATCAGCCCTGGCCGAATGCAATCGCTCCTTGAACTCACCAAGAGCATCAAGGTCAAGCGCCTGTTCCTCTTCTTTGCCAACCGCCACAACCATCGTTGGGTAGCACGGCTGGACAAATCGAAAATTGACCTTGGCAAGGGAAAGCGCAGCCTCGTAAAAGGCGGGAAGCTCGATCCCGTTTTCCAGATCACCGTGCCAGAGTCGTTCTGATGGCCTTTGATGACGTCTACCGTGACCAGGTTGCGCTGCTCATCCGAACTCTCCCTTATGTCGCAGCTGAGGATTGCCTGGCTCTAAAGGGTGGGACCGCCATCAATCTCTTCCACCGGGAAATGCCGCGTCTATCGGTCGATGTCGATCTGACCTATCTCCCTGTTGCTGATCGAGAAGAGTCACTCAGAGACATTGACCGGTCGCTTAGACGGGTGTCGGAACAGATTCAAGAGGCTGATCCGTCAGCCCAAATCACGGAGTCAGCTCCAGCATCCCAGAATACGATCGACAAGCTATTCGTTCGATCACAGGGCGCGCAGATCAAGATCGAGGTCAATCCCGTATTGCGCGGTTGCGTCAATGAACCCGAGCTGATGGAGATTTGCGCAAAGGCCGAAGAACAGTTCGGGTACGCGCAGAACAACGTGATGTCGTTTGCGGATCTGTTTGCAGGCAAGATTGCCGCTGCACTTGATCGGCAACATCCACGCGATCTCTTTGACGTTCACCAGCTCCTGGAGAATGAAGGCATTACGGACGCCCTCCGCGAAACGCTGATCGTCTACCTGATCGGACACCAGCGCTCACCCGCGCAGTTGCTAACTGCTCAGTGTCGCAACATTGAAGAAGAGTACAGAACCGCCTTCTATGGCATGACCGAAGATGACGTCTCCATGGAAACACTGGTGTCAACCCATGCAGACTTGACGCGTAATCTGGTCAACAACATGAGCGATGCCCATAGGCGGTTCTTGGCATCGTTTTACAGGCGCAGACCCGAATGGGATCTTCTTGGCGTCGATGGTGTTGATCGCCTTCCAGCCGTACGGTGGCGTGAAATCAATCTTGACCGTGCGGGCAAAGAAACCCAGGAAGCCATGGCGCGTCACATGGAAGAGGTGCTTGGATGAGTTTCTCAGTGAATCTAAGGACGCAGTTTGATTCCGCGTACAGTGGCGGGCGCTACCAGGCGTCATGGAGAGCAAGCGCCAAGCGGCCAACCGGCTGCACAGCTGCAAATCCCGCTTCGCCGTGAACTCCAGAACCGGTCAGCGTCCCATCGCCGCGGGCGACAGAAAGACCGGAAACTCCGCCCGCACCCGAGCGTCGACTTCGTCGCTGACGTGCCGCGGCACGTGGGTAGCGAGAACATCCCGGGTCTTCTTGATTGCCTCCTGCAGCAGCACCGGCTTGCCCAGTTCCTCCCAGACGTTGGGGCTGGTGCGGTCGCTGAAGTCGGGATAGAAGTACTCGCTTTGCATCACCTGCAGGGTGTTTGCAGATCCCAGGTAATGACCTTCGCCGCTGCTGCAGATCTGATCGATCTCGGCGAAGCTCAACGTGTCGGCGTTGACTTCGATCCCGCGGGTGGCGCGCCCGACAGCGCCAAGCAGGTCGTTGTCGAGGACCAGGCTTTCGGGACACGTGCCCAGCAGGCTGGCGTACATGCCGGCGGCTTCGTAGACGATGTTGGCCCCGGACAGGGCGGCTGCCAGCACCGTTGCGCCACGTTCGGCGCCCGCCTGGAAGTCTGGAAACTTGGCGTCGCTCATGCCGCAGGCGGTGCCGAATGGCAGGTCGAGATGGTTGCCGACCTGGCCGCAGGCGGCGGACAGCAGTCCCTGCTCCGGCGAGCCGCCGCTCATCGCCCCGGTGCGCAGGTCCGAGACGAACGGCCAAGCGCCGAGAATCGCCGGTGCGCCGG
>JAPPKM010000120.1 GCA_028874315.1 Chloroflexota bacterium | reverse complement strand
CCCAGGTGCCCCTGTTCGCCAACATGATCGAGGACGGCGTCACGCCCTTCCTCTCGGCGTCCGAGCTGCAGAACCTGGGCTACAAGATGGTGGTCTATCCGCTGTCCGGCCTCTTCGCGGCAACCGCCGCCCTGCAACGCACCTACGCGGCCCTCGTCGCCGACGGCACCACGGCCGCGGCTGGCCCAATGGCTGGGCTGGAAGAGTTCAAGGACATCATCGGCGTGCCTGCCTACGGCGAGTTGGAGCGCGAATTCGTCAGCTAGCACCGCTGCGCGACGGGCGGCGTGTTCTCCGGCGTCGGTTCGACATTTCACGAACCGGTGGCGCGGACCGTACTAGCGTTGGAGGAACGGGGTGCGCCGGCCGGGGCGCCCTCGTCGCGGGACGCCGACGCCCGTCAACGCGCGTGTCGAGTAATCCGCGCCAACACCTCGTCGGGCGTCGTTACGACGGCCGGCGACGGCGACTCGGCCACCAGCGCCTCCGGCCTGGGCGGATCGGAAGGAATCTCTGTGACGGTTTTCGCTAGGACTCTGAGGCTGACGGCAGCCTGGGGCGTGTTGGCCCTGGTCGTCATCGCGGGTCTTGCGTGTGGCGAGTCCGCGTCCACAGCGGCCGCCACACCCACCGCCGGCGCCGAACCCACCAGTGCGCCAGCACCGCCACAGGCCCCAAGCACGCCGACGCCAACGGAGGCTCCGACCCCGCGGCCGACGCCCACGCCAACCGCCACACCTCCGAACACCCCCACCCCAACCGCCACGCCGACACTGGAACCCACGGCTACCCCAACGCCAACCCCGGAGGCTACTGAGAGCGAAGGTGGGATTGACTGGAGCCGGTGTGAGTCCAGCCGCGCGTTCGAGTGCGCCTTCGTGAAAGTCCCCGCGGACCACCGGGATCCCGAGTCCGGCAGCCTCAGCATCGCGGTCAACGTGCACCGCGCCACCTCGCCGCGGCAACGCATCGGCTATCTCCTGGTGAATCCCGGCGGTCCCGGCGAGAGCGGGATGGGCTTGGTCGAAGCCATTCGGTCCGGCTTCCCGCCATTCGCCGCTGAGCTCGTCCGTCACTTCGACATCGTCGGCTTCGACCCCCGCGGCGTCGGGGCGTCCGATCCCAAATTCGAGTGCGGCGCCCCTGGCGAGCAGCTCGAACTGCGTCTCACCATCGACGCGCCAGTCGACACACCGGACGAAGTCTCGGCCGGCGAAGCCGCGGCCAGGCTGTGCATCGAGTCCATGGGTACGGTCGGTGGGCTCTTGCACACGGCCTACGTCGCCAGGGACATGGACGAGATTCGCAAGGCCCTGGGTGTTGCGCAGGTCTCGTACCTGGGCTACTCCTACGGCTCTGCGCTCGGCGTCTGGTACGCCACCCTCTTTCCCGATTCGGTTCGGGCCATGGTCATCGACGCTGCGGACAACCCGGTCGATGCTGAAGCCGACCGGCAGGGGCGCATTGCCGATGCCATCGAGGAAACGGCATCGATCGCCGGCTTGCTCGAGAGGGCGCTCACGGCCTGCGACAGCCCCAGCTGTCCGATTTACAACAACGGCGACCCGCTCGGCTATTTCCGGCAGGCCAGTGAAAAGCTGCACCTGGTCAATGAAGCGTCCGGCAATCATTCCGATGCGGCCTGGTTCGCTGTGGTCTCGCCCCTATACGCCGAGTTCCTTTGGCCGTACCTGTGGGACGCGTTGTATCTGCTCAACGAGCATGACGACCCGTCGATCCTGCTTCAGTTCGCCGACTTTCAGTGGGAAGAGGACGGCCCGCTCGTGGCGCGAATGCCGGAGCACGTCGGCTGCCTGGACAGCTGGGTGCTACATCCGGACTTGGATCGCGCGACTCGCCTGGCCGACGGCGAGGCGTTTGACGCCGCCCTGGACGAGCAACTGCCCCTGCTGACGCTGCTGGGCCGCCCGCTGTTCTCCCCCTGTCCGTTCTACGACCAGTTCGCGCCGCCGCCGCTTGCAGGCCCGCTTGACGGGGGAGGTGTCCCCATCCTGGTTGTCGGCAATCACGGCGACCCGGTCACGCCCTTGATCGAGTCCGAAGAGCTGATCCGGGAGCAACTCTCGAACGGCTATCTGCTGGAGACCTCACACGCCTCGCACATCGTCTACCCGCACAACCAGTGCGTGAAGGAGCACGTGCATCGCGTGCTGATCGACGGCGAATACCCCGGCGAGCGGCGGATCGTTTGCGAGCGCGAAGATTGAGGACTCCAGTTCTAGTTGCCGGCTGTCTACCGGGTCAGGCCAAATCCACAAGGCGGCATCCGAGGGTCAGACGCTCTGGCAGGCGGCGATAAAGTCCCCGGAGTCGGCCGTGAAGCACCAGCGTTCCAGGTCGTGCAGCACCGCGTTGGTGACCTGCAGGCCGTCGTAAGTCTCGCGCGTCTCGATCCCGCTGGTGCAGTCGCGCAGCAGGATCGGCGCGTAGCCCCGGTTGCGCATCGCGTGAATCCCGTAGTCGCGAAACCGCACGCAGATATTCGTGGCGAACCCAACGTAGACCAGGTGCACCAGCCGCAGGTCACGCAGCACCCGCTGGAGCTGCTCGCCCGTGGCAATCACGATGTCGTCAGGCTCCGGCGCGACCGCCTCGTGAATCGTGCGGAACCGGTGCCAGCGCTCCGGCGGTTTGCCGGCGCTGTCCGGCGGTAGCTCGCCCGGCGCGCGCCGCAGCGACTCATACGGTCCGGCCTGGGCGCGATAGGCCGCCGGCGGCCAGCCGTCATCCGGCTCCGGTGTGGGATGCAGTTCCTCCACCCCGGCCCAGCGGGACCACTGCGGGTAGGTGGCCGCGATCGGCGGCGAAGGCGCGTAAATTGGGGTCACGCCGGCCGCCCGCGCGGCATCCAACGCCGGCCGGATACGCTGCACCGTGATATCGCTGGTGCGCGCACGGTGGGACTCGATCGGATGTTCGCCCCAGGTATCCACCAGCACCAGGGCCGTCTCCGCCGGGTCCAGATCGGCCCGCAGTTCCGTCGGCACGATGTTGGCCTCCACGTTGTCGGCGGGGCCGGTGCTGTGCATCGCCTGGTAGCGCAGCGTCAGTTGCATGGGAACGGTCCTCGGACGCGATCAGAGCGAGCATACGCCCGCCGCTGCGTTCGCTTTTTGTTTGGTATTCTTGTTGCCCCTTCAAACCTCCCCAATTGCCAGCCATGAGCGACGCCCCGATCCGCTTCGTCCACCTCGCGGACGTCCACCTGGGCTTCCGCCAGTACGGGCTGACCGAACGCGCTGCCGACTTCGTCCGTGCCTTCGACGATGCCGTGGACTACTGCCTGCGGGTCGCGCCGAACTTCGTGGTCATCGCCGGCGACCTCTTCGACTCCAAGTCCATCGAGCCGTCAACCTACGCCGCCGCCGACATCGCGCTGGAGCGCCTGGCTCGCGCCCGAATCCCGGTGGTGGCCAACGAGGGTAACCACGAACGCTGGTTCCGTCGCGGCGAGCGCTCCTGGCTCTGGCAACTGAGCCGCCACGGCCGCCTGCGCCTGCTGCGGCAGTTCGACCCGCTGACCGGCAGGCTGCAGGCCCGGCCCTGGACCAGCGAACGCGGCTTCGGCGCCTACACCGATATCGGCGCCGCCCGCATCTTCGGCGTGGAGTACCTGGGCGCCCGCCTGGCGGCCCATCTCCCCGAAGTCGCCTCCTCGCTCTCCGCCGTGCCGTCTGGCAACCAGCGCGCCGTGGTGGGCCTGCTGCACACCGGCGTGGACGAAGCCGTCCACCTGGGCGTCGGCGGAGTCACGCTCGAAGACCTGGCCCCCATCCGCGCCTTCACCGATTACCTGGCGCTGGGCCACGTGCACTACGCCTACGACCTGCCGGATGACAACCCCTGGATCTTCAACCCGGGCGCGCTGGAAGCCCACAACATCCTGGAAGGCCTGGCCGGCGAGCCCAGCGAGGGCGAGGGCCGGGCCCGCGGCCTTTACGACGTAACGATTCGGCCCGGCCGCCCGGCGGAGATCGACGGTCGGTTCAGAGATGACGTGGTCGCCCGTCGCCCGTTCCGGCGCCTGAGCGTCGATGCCGGCACGGCCGAAGACTTCGACGAGCTGGCGGCCGACGTTGAGGCGGCCGTGTCAGGCCCCCTCGAACTCTTCAGCGAACCGCCGGTGGTCGAACTGCGGCTGACGGGCCGCCTGCGCTTCGAGCGCATTCACCTGGACACCGATCGACTTGCCGAAATCGTCCATGCGGCCTTCCAGCCGCTGCACGTGCGCGTGACTCTTCAGTTGTCTGGCGACAGGCGCCGCATCGCCGCCGCACGCTACGGAACCAACGTGCGCGCCATCGAGCGTGACGTGCTGGCGCGGCTGATCGCGGATTCGCCGCACGCCGTCGAGTCCGAGGCGCTGACCGCCGCGGCGCTGGATCTGAAGGCCGCTGTCCTCGAAGGCCAGACACCCGAGGCGCTGGCGCAACACCTGGAACGGCGGCTGGGCTGACGTGTTTGTCCACGAGGTCTCGCTGCGCAACGTCAAGAGCTTCCTCGAGGCCACGGTCCAGTTCCAGCCGGGCCTCACCGCAATCGTCGGTCCCAACGGCGCGGGCAAAACCACCCTGCTGGAGGCCATCGGCTACGGCCTTTTTGGCTTCATGCCGCACCGGCCGCAGGTGCGCTTCATGCGCCACGGCACGACGGACGCTGCGGTCCAGGTGGAATTCACCTCGCCGCGCGACGGCCGCGTCTACCGCGTGGAACGCACCATGCGGCGCCCCCGCTCGCGGGCCACCGGCAAGCTGGCCGACAACGCCGCCACGACCGTCTCCCTCTTCGATGTCGAACTGAACCGCGCCGTCGACCAGCCGGCCGCCGAGCTCGAGGCCTGGCTGGCCGGCCAGTTGGGCGTCGAAGGACTGAGCAGCCCGGCCGACGTCTTCGAGCACGTCGTTGGCGTGCCTCAGGGGCGCCTCACCGCCGACTTCCTTGACTCGCCCCGCCTGCGCAAGGCCCGCTTCGACCCCATCCTGCGCACCGCCGAGTACCAGCAGGCCGCCGACCTGCTGCGCCGCCTCACGCAGCACTACGCCCAGGCCCGCCACGCGCTGCAGGTCAAGGCCTCCAACCTGGAAGGTCGGCTGGCCGCCGAACCGGAACTCCTCGCGCGCCTGTCCGCGGCCCAACAGGCGCTGAAACAGACCCGCAAGGCGGAACGGCAGGCGGCGTCCGAATTGGAAACCGCCGCCAAGGATCTCGCTGCACAGGACGCTCACCGCCAGGCTTTCGAAGGGGCCGAGCGCCAGCACGCCACCGCGGTGGACCGGCGCAAGCAGGCGGGGGACCGGGTCGACCGTGCCGCCGTGGCCGAACAGGAATCCCGCGACGCGGCCGGCGAACTGGAAGCAACCCGCGCCGCGCACTCCGCATACCAGGCCGCACAGGCCCGCGTTGCCGAGCTCCAGCCCGTGGAGCAACGCGCCCGCGACCTGGACCTCGAACGCGCCCGGCAGGCCGCGCTACGAGACCGCGCGCGGGAGGACCTCACGGAGACGCGCCAGGAGGTTGGGGCGCCAATGACGAACATCCCGGTCAAGGCCGACGGGAATCCCGAAGCTCGATTCCGACAGTTGCGAACCGGCTATAGACAAGCGCTCGAAGACGCCAGAGCGCACCAGTCGGCCGCCCTAACCACGCTGCGTCAGGCCAGCGAAGACACCAGCGACCTACAAACCAGGTGGATGCGCGAACGCGAGACCGCTCTTCAGGCCTACGATGAAGGCCGCCGCCGGCTGAAGCTCTTGGAAGCTCGTGCTCCGGTTGCCGCCGAACTCCGCGACCGGCGGAATCTACTGGAGCAGCGTCGTCAGGAGCGCGCCACGGTCAAGGCCCTGCTCGAAGCCGACCGCCACGCCCAGCGCCTGCTCACCGACACCCGCACTTGTCCGTTCTTCACGGAAGTCTGCCGCAACGTTGAGACCATCCCCGACGTGGCTGGCGTTTTTCGGCGCCATGCGATTCAACGCGAACGACAACTCGCAGATCTCCGGGCGGCAATCGCGGACGCCGAAGCCACCGTTTCCGAGGCGGAGCAAGCTGAGTCCGAGGCCCGCGAGGCCGACGTCGTTCGCGAGCGTCTTGCGGGACTTCGCGAACGTCTGGACGCCGCGGACATCGACATCGCCGCCGCCACAGCACTTCTGGATGCGCTGGAAACCCGGAACGCGGGCGAACTCTCGTCGCTGGTAAACGGCCGGCAGCGCGCATTGAGCGCGCACGACACGCTGGCCCAGAGCGCCCAACGCGCCGTGATTGCCCTTGCCATTCTTGCCTCACCGGAGGACTCCGTCGTCAAAGCCGCTGGCGTGGAACTACTAACCGTCGCTAGGCATCGCGCGGATGCAGCCAATGCTGCGCTGCAAGAAACGGAGGCCAATCTGGCGGCCCTCGGCGACGACATGGGCGCCTTGGCCGCGGCGCGGTTGACCCTGGAAGCGAGTGCGGAAGCGCACACCCGATTCCTCCAGCACGAAGTCGTCGCCGGCCAACTTCGAGAGCGCGCTTCCGAACTTGCTTCGGCCCGGCAGGACGCCGCCCAGGCGGAGTCGGCCGCAGCCGGAACGGAAAGGGAACTTGCGGCAGCCCGCGCCAAATTCGACCCCAGGGCGTTGAAAACGGCCCGCCAGGCCCGCGACGCCGCACTCGGGCTGGCTCGCCAGTTGGCCGAGCGAGTCGTCCGCATGCAGGCCGACGCCGAGCGCCTTGCCTCCGATGTAGAGGCCCTGCGCCAGGTGCGTGCGGACCTGGAAGCCGCGCAGGTCGGTATCGCCCGTGTCACCCGCCTCGAGGACCGCACCGAGTTCATCCGCCGCCTGCTGCGCGAGGCCGGCCCCCAGGTCACTGAAATCCTGCTGGCCAGCGTGTCCGACAGCGCTGACGAGATCTACAGCGACATCATGGGCGCGCCCGGCGGTCGCCTGCGCTGGGCCGCCGACTACGACATCGTCCTCGGCCGCGGCGGCCTGGAGCGCCGCTTCGGCCAGCTTTCCGGCGGCGAGCAAATGGCCGCTGCCCTGGCCGTCCGCCTGGCCCTGCTCCGCGACCTGCTGAACCTCGACATCGCCTTCTTCGACGAACCCACCCAGCACCTGGACGCCGAACGCCGCGAAAACCTCGCCCAGCAAATCCTCGCCGTCCGCGGCTTCAGCCAGCTCGTCGTCATCTCCCACGACGACACCTTCGAACGCCACATCGACAACATCCTCCGCGTCACCCACACCGGCCAGGCCAGCCAAGTCGAAGTCGGATAGACGCTGTGGCCCGGGCTGCCGCTGTGGCCCAGGCTGCGCGCAGCCTGGGACCCGCCCCGGCGCGCGACTAAACTCGGATCCCCCGCCCCGTCTGCCCGCCACGGAACCGTCACACCGCCATGAAGCGGCAACTCACAATTGACCTGGACGAAGCGCTAGCTCTTGAGGCCAAGCGCTTGGCCCGCTCGCGCGGCCTCTCCCTCTCGTCCCTGATCGAAACGTCACTCCGGGACACCCTTGCAAACGACGCTCCCACCGTCGCCGAGCGGTGGAGGGGAAAGTTCCGGGCAGCCGAGCGTGACGACCCGCGCTACGAGGCGCTGGCGCGCAAATACCTCTAGGGTCCGTCCTAGGCCCGTCGAGTGGCCGACACCCGCAGCCCCAACCCCAACGCCTGCATGACCTTCAGCACGGTGGCGAGCTCCGGGTTGCCGTTGGGTGACAGAGCCTTGTACAGGCTTTCCCGACCCAGGCCCGCGGCCGCGGCGACCTTCGTCATGCCCCGAGCCCTGGCGATGTCCCCCAAGGCGGCCGCGATGAGCGCCGGGTCGCCGTCCTCGAAGGCCGCCTCGAGGTAGGCGACGATGTCCTCGTCGCTTTCCAGGTGATCCGCCGCGTCCCATGGATGGGTTCGTGTCGTGGCCATGTCCATATCCTCCTAGAGCCCTCGCGCCAGACCGCGAGCCCTGGTGATGTCTCGCGCCTGGCTGCTCTTGTCGCCGCCCGCCAGCAGAATCACCAGCGACTGCCCGCGCCGCACGAAATACACGCGGTAGCCAGGGCCGTAGCTGATCCGCAGTTCGGACACGCCCTCGCCGACGGGTCGAACGTCACCGGGGTTGCCCAGCGCCAGTCGCCTGATGCGAATGTCAATTCGCGCCCGCGCCTGCCGGTCCCGAAGCCTTCCAAACCAGCGCGCATAGACATCGGTCTGCCGTACCTCAACTAGCACGCCCACATTGTATCCCAAGGGATACTTGGCTCAGCTAGGCAGACTCGAAAGATACGCCCGATTCAGCCCTGGCCCAGGCCCGTCTCTCGCCAACCGCCGTGCCCCAGTCCTGGTAACTAGGCGGCTCCAACCAGCTCAACTTTGAGCCGCTTGCCCAGCGCGGCGGCGGCCTTCTGAAGCGTGAGCAGCGTGACCGACGGATTGTCGGGGTCAAGCAGCCGGTCCAGTGAGGCCCGGCTGGTGTGCATGCGCCGCGCCATTTCGGCCTTGGTCAGCTGCGCGTCGGCCATCGTCTGGCTGATCTGCCAGGCCAGCACTCGCTTGACGGCGGTCGCCTCGGCCTCGGCCAGCGTGCCACCTGCTCCCAAGAGGCTGTCGAGCGTCGATCCCTCGTGAGGATTGCGAGTGTTCGTCATTCTGCGGCCTCCCAACCGCGCTTACGGAGCCTCGCCGCGTCCAAGAGTGCCATTGAGTGTACCGAAATAGATACATAAGGAAAGGACCACGAGCCTGGTCTCGACCTGTTCTAGCGCGGGCTGACGAGTCACGCCGGGCGCATGCGGGTCAGACTCCCGCGGATCCCACTTCCCCCCACGCCTCCGCCAAGTGCTCCTGCACCTTCACCGGCAGCCCTGTCGTGCTGCTCTCTATGGCGGCGGTCACCAGCGCCACCGACTGCAGGTTGTCGATCACATTCGTCTCCATCGGCTCGCCGCCCTCCAGCCAGCGCACGAACTTCTCGATCAACCACGCGTGGCCCCAGAACGGCTGCTCCAGCCAGGGAACGCTGTGGCCGTCGCCGTCGGCCTTGATGCGAGCATTGCGCGTCGGGTCGAACGGGAAGCACTCCAGGCGGTCCGATCCGAGGACCAGCGTCGCCCCTTCGCACTCCGCGCGGGTGTTCTCCCGGCCCCAGCCATCCATCCCCACGGCGTTCACTTTGGAGCCCTCGTAGGTGGCCCGCACGCCGTTCTCGAACTCCATCGTCACCAGCGCCTGTGAGTCGCCGGCAAATGCGCTCCAGGCGGGATTCCAGGTTCGCGCGTAGATGGTGTCGCACTTCGCGCCGGCCAGGTCGGCCAGGATGTCCAGGTGGTGCACCGACCCCTCCACCAGCAGCGGATCCTCCATCTCGTAGCGGAACCCGAGTCCCCAGGCTCCCAGCTGCCGTGCCTCCTGGGTGAACCGGAACACCAGGTAGTTCACGTCCCCGTAGCGACCCGACCGCAGGCTCTCGCGCATCGTCGTCTTGTACTGGTTGAAGCGATGACTCATCGTCACCGCCATCTTCCTGCCGGCCTTCGACACCTTGTCGGCAATCCGCACCGACGCCACCAGCGTGTCCGCGATCGGCTTCTCCGACAGGATGTGCATGTCGTGGGCCACCGCCTGGTCAACGACCTCCTCGTGCGAGTACGGCGGTACGACCACAGTGCAAAAGTCCGCCGGGTTCTCGTCGAAGGCTCGCTGGATGTCCGTGTAGCACTGCGCCTCGACCAGGCCCAGGTGCTCCCGGGCGTTCCCCAGCACCTCGGCGTTCGTATCCACCGCGGCCACCACCTCGATCAGCCCCGCCGCAACGTGCGGTGGCAGGAAGTCCCGGCACCACGTCGTCCCCATCC
>JAPPKM010000096.1 GCA_028874315.1 Chloroflexota bacterium | reverse complement strand
GCTACTACCTGTTGAACATCGAGCCGGAGGGGAATCCGCAGCTCGCGAAGTACGTGCGGGAGGTGGACTTCCGGCGGGCGATGTCGCTGGCGATCAACCGCGAGGAAGTGAACGACACCCTGTACTTCGGACTCGCCGAAGCGTCCGGCACCACGCTGAGCTCCGAGTCGTTCTTCCACGATCCGGCGATGGAGATGTGGGGCGGCTACGAGCCGGACCGCGCACGCGAGCTGCTGGCAGGTCTGGGACTGAAGGACAGCGACGGAGACGGGTTCGTCGAGTATCCGGAGGGCGGCAAGGTCACGATCATCCTCAACAACGCGAGCAACCTGCGGCCCAACCTGCCGCTGGGCGAGATGGCCGTGAAGTACTGGCAGGACATCGGGCTCGACGTAAGGATGGAGGTGGTCCAGGCCTCGGTCATCTTCGAGAACCGGACGTCCGGTGAGGTGCAGATGTACTCGAACTGGGGGCCCTCCATGCAGGTCTTCCTGCCGTACGTGTTCCTGGGCAACGCCTTCAACCCGGAGACGCACATGGGCAGCCGGCTGGACGATCCGCCGCCCGAGTACCTGAAAGCCTGGGAGATGGAGCAGGAGTTCCTGGGCCAGCAGGATCCCGAAAGCTACACGCAGAAGCTCAAGGAGTTCCTGACGTACGTCGCTACCGAGGTCACCCCCGAAATCGCCGTCACGTCGGGCTTTCCCGTGCCGTTCGTCGTCCACAACCGGATGGGGAACGTGCCGTCGACCGGCGTCAATCTCAAGGGCGAGTCGTCAGCTCATCCGGAGCAGTTCTACATCAAGTCCTGACGTTATCGAACGGCGTCACCTGCACGTCATCGCTTGGGGAGAGACCGGCGCGTCTCTCCCCAAGCTCCAGCTTGGCCGCTCTCTGACATGACCGTCTTCCTCGTCCGCCGGCTGTTCACGATGGTCATCTCCTTCCTGCTGATGTCGCTGGTGATCTTCATCATCATTCAGCTCGCGCCGGGGGACTTCATCACCCATCTCATGGCGCAGATGTCCGGCGGAGGGATGCGGGACGAGTACGCCCGCGAGTTCGCCGAGAACTTCCGGCGGCTGCACGGTCTGGACCAGCCGAAGTGGATTCAGTACTTCATATGGATTCGGAACTTCCTCACCGGCGACATGGGCCACTCCCTCCTCCACGGACGGCCCGTCGCGACACTGCTCGGCGACCGCCTGGCCCTCAGCTTCGGAATATCGGCCGGCAGCTTGCTGTTCACGTGGCTGATCGGCATTCCCATCGGGATCTACGGCGCGACGCACAAGAACACGATCGGCGACCATGCTGCGACCTTCGTCGGCTTCCTGGGCCTGTCGATTCCGAATTTCTTCCTGGCTCTGGTCCTGATGATATTCGCCGTGTTCGTGATCGATCAGCCGGTCGGCATGCTCTTTTCGCGCGCGTACGAGGAGGCGCCATGGAGCCTTGCGAAGGCCCTGGATCTGGCGAAGAACCTGTGGATCCCGATCGTCGTCATAGGCACGGCCGGAACGGCGGGCACCCTCCGCATCATGAGAGGCAATCTGCTCGACATGCTCGGCCAGCCCTACGTCACCACAGCCCGATCCAAGGGGCTGAAGGAGCGGATCGTCGTCCGCCGCCATGCGGTGAGAATTGCCTTCAACCCGCTTGTCAGCACCTTGGGCATGTCGTTGCCGACACTGCTTTCCGGCGAGACAATCACCTCCATCGTGCTCAACCTGCCTACCGCGGGTCCCCTCCTGTTCGAAGCGCTGCTCGCGGAGGATATCTACCTGTCCGCGAGCATCCTCCAGTTCTATGCCATCTTCCTTCTCCTCGGCAATCTGATGGCCGACATCGCGCTGACCGGGCTGGATCCTCGCATCCGGCTGGAGTGAGCGGCGGCCACAGCACGGAGTTGATGCGGAACCCATGAGTCAGGAAGCAGGAGTGCGGAGTCCAGACCCGCGCCCCGCGGTCGATCTCGACGTCGGGCTCGCAACGGGGTTCTGGCTGCCCATCTGGCGGCGCTTTCGCAAGAATCGACTGGGCGTGGCCAGCGGCATCATCCTGATGGTCCTCTACACGCTGGCCGTCTTCGCGCCGTTCTTCAGCCCCTATCCGTTCGACGAGTTCCATGGCAAGGTCAAGTTTGCTCCGCCGCAACGCGTTCGTGTGTTCGACGACGAGGGCAGGCTTACCGCCCCTTTTACCTACGCGTACAAGCGGCAGATGGATCCGGAGACCCTGGCACTCAACTATCACGAGGACCGGTCGACCAAGTACCGCGTCCGTTTCTTCGTTCGCGGCGAGCCATACCGAGTCCTGTTCGTGATCTCGGCCACGCGGCGGTTCATCGGCGTCGAGGAGGGCGGCACCATCTTCCTGTTGGGAACCGACGTGCTGGGCAGAGATCTGCTGTCACGGATCCTCAAGGCAGCTCAGGTCAGCCTCTCCGTTCCGTTGGTCGGCACCTTCATAACCGTGGTGTTGGGCTTGATTCTCGGCGTCGCGTCGGGCTACTTCGGTGGCGTCATCGACGACGTCATTCAGCGGTTCATCGAGCTGTTGCTGTCGTTTCCGCACATCCCGCTGTGGCTGGCGCTGTCGGCTGCCATTCCCCCTACCTGGCCGTCCAACTACGTCTACCTCACCATCGTTGCGATTCTCTCCTTCATAGGATGGGGAGGTCTGGCCAGAGTCGTGCGCGGCAAGGTCCTGGCATACCGCGGGGAGGAGTACGTCCTTGCCGCCCGCGCGGCGGGCGCCCGCAACTGGCGCATCATCACCAGGCACCTGGTGCCCGGCTGTCTCAGCCACACCATCGTCGTCGCCACGCTGTCGATACCGGGCATCATTCTCGGCGAGAGCGCCCTGAGCTATCTGGGCGTGGGGGTGACGCCGCCAATGACGAGCTGGGGCGTGTTGATCAAGGACGCGACGAGCATTCACGCCATCGTGCGCCACGTCTGGCTGACGATTCCGGGACTGATGATCACCGTCACCGTGCTCTGCTTCAACTTCCTCGGGGATGCGATCCGCGATGCGGTGGATCCGTTCGCCACGTAGCCGCCAGGAGCAGGACGCATGAGCCAGGCGGACGGTGAAACGCGGCGCCTGCTGTCGGTCGAAGGACTGAAGAAGCATTTCCCGATCGAGAAGGGGCTGTTGCGCAGGACCGTCGGCCAGGTCCGGGCCGTGGACGGCGTGAGCTTCACCGTGCGCAAGGGCGAGACGCTGGGCCTGGTTGGCGAGAGCGGATGCGGCAAGACCACGACCGGCCGGATGATCGCCGGATTGTACGAGCCGACGGCGGGGCGGGTCCTCTTTCATGCGGACGGGGAAGACATGGACGTCTGGAGCCTGACGCACCTGGAGATGCTCGAGTTTCGGCGCGGCGTCCAGATCGTCTTCCAGGACCCCTTCTCGTCCCTGAATCCCTGGATGCGGGTTACGGAGATCGTCGGGGAGCCGCTCATCGTGCAGCGCGGCATGAAAGGGAAGGAGTTGCGCCGCGAGGTCGGCCGGCTGCTGGAGGTCGTCGGCCTGCGCTCCCAGTACGCGGGCCGGTTCCCCCACGAATTCAGCGGAGGACAGAGACAGAGGATCGGGATCGCCCGGGCGCTGGCTCCCGGGCCGCGGCTGGTCGTCGCGGACGAGCCGGTGTCGGCCCTGGACGTGTCGGTGCAGGCGCAGATCCTGAACCTGCTGATCGATCTTCAGGTCCGGTTCGAGCTGAGCTACCTGTTCATCGCGCACGACCTGAGCGTGGTGCGGTACATCAGCGACCGGGTCGCCGTCATGTACCTGGGCAAGATCGTGGAGACCGGCGAAGCGGAAGACGTGTTCCGCCACCCCCGCCATCCGTATACGGAAGCGCTGCTGTCGGCGCTCCCGGAGATGGATCCCACGGCGGAGGAGGACCGCATCGTCCTGCGCGGCGACGTGCCGAGTCCGGCGAATCCGCCGCCGGGATGTCCGTTCCACCCGCGCTGCCTATACGCCGAGGATCGTTGCAAGGCCGATCCGCCGGAGCTGGTCGAGCTTGGCCCCGGCCACGCCACCGCGTGCCTGCGGGCACGGGAGCTGGAACTGCAGGGAAGGCCCTTCGCCGCCGGCGGCCATGAGCCGCCGCAACCCGGCGACTGAGCCGCTGCAGGCAGCCGCTCGTCAAGCCGAAACGCTGCTCCATGGGAGAGACCGACCGCGGTGCGATCCCATCGAAGCCGCCGGGCAGGAAGTTCCCGTCGGCTAACAGCCGTTGGGAACGGTGTGCCCGTTCCGTTGGTGCCACCCGGAGTGCCATGCCCGTGGAAGCGCCGAGTCCCTTTTGGCACGCTTTCTGCTTCCAGTGTTGGGCAAAGACATGACGGACCAGTTCCGTCGAACCTCATGGAGGATGCTATGGCACCTACTCGCAATCGGAAGAGGCTCCTGCTGATCGGGGGCTTGGTTATCGTATCGCTGGCGCTGCTGCCGGCGTACCGCCTCTGGTGGAGCAATCCGGAGGAGAGCGGCGCCCTGATCGCGTCGGTCGACCCCGACGGACCTGCGGCTGCGGCCGGCCTACGCCGCGCCGACGTGGTGGTGGAAGTCGACGGCACCGAGATTACAGGCCGCGCCGCCCTGTTCGAGGCGATCAGCGACAACGGTATCGGCGATGAACTTCAATTCGTGGCGCTGCGCGGCGACGACCGCAGAACGGTGACCGTGACGGTGGCGGACCGCGACGGGCTGCCCTACCTTGGGCTGCTGTTCGGACCTGACGGCGCTGGCGAAGCGACCTTCGGTTCCACAGCCGAGACTTTCGGCGACCTGCACTCGGACAAACGTGGCGGCTACCGCCACCGCGGCCGCGGACACTCACGCATGCGGGGCGCCGCTTCCAGCGCCGGTTGGACTTCTGCCGTCTCAGTGGTCGCGGGGATCTGAGGGCGGCCGGTCCCGCCGCTGCCAGGGAATCCGGCGGCAACCGCATCCCTGGCAGCGCCCGTGGGGCTGAAGGCGCGGCACGCGCCTCGCGGGCGGGTAGTGGGTCTGTTTGAACGACCCACTACCCGCGGGCGCGCCGGCTCACGGGGAACGTATAATGGCGAGTCTGGCTGATGACGCGAACGACCCGCGGCACCCTCTTCACGGTGGCCATCGCCCTGAGTGCTATTGCGGCCGGGGCGCTGCTGAGCGCCGTGTTCATCCGCAGCGAGCGAGAACGCAACAAGCTCCTTGCCCAGTACGAAGCCGAACGCATCGCCTCCGGGCTGTCGTTGCTGATCGCCCAGGCGACTCGGGGTGAAGAAGTCAGCACCGAGCTTACCGCCCCGATCATCCGGGCTGCCACGTACGACGCACGCGGGCGGGTGGAAGGGATCCGCATCGGACAGGTTCCCCTGCGGTTGGACCCACGCATGCTGGCACGCGGAGAGGATCGGTTCGAGTACCACCCGGACACCGAGAGCCTCACGCTCTACCGCCGGCGCTGGGTCCCCGGCGGCGCCTTCGCCCGCGGACGCCGTTCGATCGACAACGAGTTCACCCTGGTGGAAGTGGACGCCTCGGCCTACTTCCGCACCGAACGCCGGCTGGTTGCGGCGCAGATCGGAAGTCCGATCCTGATCGCCGCGATCGTTGCAGCGGGCGCGGGCTTGGTCCGCACCAACGCCCGCTACCGCCGCCGACTGGACGCGCAGCGACAACTTGTGCAGCTCGGGGCTGCCGCTCGCACGATGGCCCACGAGATCAGAAATCCCTTGAGCGCGATCCGACTAAAGACCGGGCTGCTGCGCCGCACCGCGCCAGCGGCAGCGACACCGGAGATCGACGTAATCGACGTGGAGGTACGGCGCCTGACGTTGCTCGCCGATCGGGTGAGCGACTTCATCCGCGACCCGGCCGGACATCCGGAGACCGTGCTCCTCAAGCCCTTCCTGAACTCCCTTGCAGAGCGCTTCCCGAGCCTCCAGATAGCCGATCCGAACCCGGCCGACCGCCTTGCGGTCAGGTTCGACCGCGAACGCCTGCGGTCGGTGCTGGAGAACCTGGTGCAGAATGCCATCGAGAGCGGCGGCGACGCGCCGGTGACCGTAGCCGCGCACACCGCTAGTAATGGGTCAAGAAGAAAGGGTTGGATGACGATGTAGAGCGTAGACCATCACCGTCACACTGGGAGGGGTGATCGTGAAGAAGCTGTACATCATCGATCTGAACGCGACGGAACGTGAGGAATTGACCGAATTGGTGGAGAAGGGAACGGTGGCTGCCTACCGTCGTCGGCATGCCCAGATCCTGCTGCTGGCTGACCAAGGAGCCCACGGGCCAGCCTGTCTGGACCGCGAGATAGCGAGTGAGGTCGGGGTCACCCCGCAGAACGTGGAGAGGATTCGCAAGCGCTGTGTGCTGGAGGGGCTGGAGGCCGCGTTGGGGCGGCGCAAACGCAGCCGCGAGCGGGCGACGGCGCTGGATGGCGAGGGCGAGGCACAGTTGGTCGCCATCGCCTGTAGCGACCCGCCGGCGGGGCGGGCTCGGTGGACGCTGCGTCTGATGGCCGATGAGTTGAAGCGGCGCAGGATCGTGCAGACGATCTCCCACGAGACGGTGCGGAAGGTGCTCAAAAAAACGAGCTCAAGCCGTGGCGACAGCAGATGTGGTGCATTCCGCCACGGGAGAACGCCGCCTTTGTCTGCGGGATGGAGAACGTCCTGCAAGTCTATACCCGGCCGTACGATGCTGACCATCCGGTGATCTGCATGGATGAGACCACCAAGCAGTGCGTCCAGGAGACGCGCACGCCGCAGCCGGCGATCCCTGGACACCCCGCCCGCTACGATGCCGAGTACCGACGCAACGGGGTGGGACATCTGCTGATGTACTACGCGCCGTTTGAGGATTGGCGCCGCACCGATGTGGCCGCCAACCATGCGGCGCCGACCTGGGCCGAAGGGGTGCGCCGGTTGGTGGAAGAGGACTTTCCGCAGGCGCAGCGGATCACGCTGGTGATGGACAACCTCAGTACCCACACCGGGGCGTCGCTGTACAAGACCTTCGAGCCACAGCGGGCGCGCGCGTTGCTCGACAAACTGGAGATGGTGTATACGCCGAAACACGGCAGTTGGCTGAACGTCGCCGAGTGCGAGTTGAGCGTGCTGTCACGCCAGTGTCTGGATCGTCGGATCGCGGACATCGACGCGCTGCGCATGGAAGTCAGCGCCTGGACGGACGCGCGCAATCGGACGAGCGAGCCAGTGCAGTGGCGCTTCACGACCGCCGATGCCCGCATCAAGTTACGTCATCTCTACCCAAAGCTTAGAGATTGACGGACTACTAGCGGCTCGGTGACGATCGAAGTCACCGACCGGGGAACGGGTATTCCAGCCGCGGAGCGCGAGCGAGTGTTCCAGCCGTTCTTTACCACCAAGTCGAAGGGGACCGGTATCGGGCTGACCATAGCGCTGAACTTCGCCGAGGCCGCGGGAGGCACGCTCCAGCTTGTGCCGCGACGGGGCGGCGGCACCCAGGCGCGCCTTGCGCTGCCAGCCGTCGAGGGCGCATGAAGGTCCTGGTCGCCGACGACGAGTCGGCCATCCGAGATTCGCTGCACCGCTACCTGGAACTCGACGGCGCCGAGGCGACCACCGCGGAAGACGGGCTCGCAGCGCAGCGCCGCTTGGGGGAGGAGGCGTTCGACGCCGCGATCATCGATCTACGGATGCCGCGGCTCGACGGTCTGGAGCTGCTGCGCTGGATCCGCGCCGAGCGCCCGCGACTGCCGGTGCTGATGGTATCGGCTTTTGGCGAGGTAGCCGACGCCGTGACCGCAATGAAGCTGGGTGCCTCCGACTATATCGTCAAGCCGTTCGACCCGGAGGAGTTGCTGATGCGCCTCCGCAAAGTGGTGAAGGAACGAGCCCTCCGCGATCAAGCCGAGGCCGCGGCCCGCGCCGTTCCACCATCCGGGCGGCAGGATGAGCAGCAGCATCAGCAGAGCACGGCGATGCAGCGGATCGACGAGTTGGTACAGCGCGCGGCGCCCACGCCTGCGACTGTGCTGATCACCGGCGAGAGCGGCGCTGGCAAGGAGGTGGTGGCACGAGCGCTGCACCGGAAGTCGGGCCGCGCCGGACCGTTCATCGCGGTGAACTCGGGCGGCATTCCCGAGGCGCTCTTGGAGAGCGAGCTGTTCGGCCACGAGCGTGGGGCCTTCACCGGGGCGACCGAGCGCCGGATCGGAATGTTCGAGCTGGCGTCCGCGGGCACCCTGTTCCTGGACGAGATCGGCGAGATGGCCGCACCGCTCCAGGTCAAGCTTCTGCGTGCGGTCGCAGAGCGCCGCATCCGGCGTCTCGGCGGCTCCGGGCCGGTCCCGATGGATGTCCGTCTGATCGCCGCGACGAATCGCGACCTGGAAGAGGAGGTCGCTGCCGGGCGGTTCCGAGAGGACCTCTACTACCGGCTCAACGTGGTCCGCATCCGCGTGCCGCCGCTGCGCGAACGGCGAGAGGACCTGCCCTCACTGACAGCAGCCATCATCGCGCGCTTGAACCGTAGTATGGGCCGCCAGATAGACGGACTGACCCCGGCGGCGTTCGCCCGGCTGGGCGCTTACGAGTTTCCCGGCAACGTGAGGGAGTTGGAAAACGTGCTGGAGCGGGCAGTCATCTTCGCACGCGGGCAGACCATCGACGCCGGAGACCTCGACCTCAGCTCGGAAGGCGCAGGGTCGGACGATGCGGCATCGCGGCCCGCCGAGCCGGGCACCCTCAAGCAGCACGAGCGCCGCCTCATCAGCGAGGCGCTGGAGCGCTGGCAGGGCAACCGCACCCGCGCGGCGCGCGAACTCGGCATCTCGCGCCGAACCCTGTTCAACAAGATCCGCGATCTGGGTCTGGAATGAATCCAATAGGCTGCAGGCTCCCGCCACATCGAAATGGTGCATGGTATGCGCATGGCCCGCACCACCATCGATGTCGACGAGGCAGCGTGCGCGGAAGTCATGCGCCGGTACTCGCTCACCACGAAGCGCGCGGCGGTCAACTTCGCACTCCGAACGCTGGCCGCGGAGCCCATGAGTGTCGAAGAAGCGCGGCGGATGCGCGGGTCCGGCTGGGATGGGGACCTCGATGGGCTGCGTTCTCGGCGCACTGCCTGGTCCTGCTCGATCATTCCCAGTCGCAAGATGACACGACGGTAACTGGGAGGTGGATTGCGATGAATCTGACCGAAGAAGAAGCAGCGGCTGCTCGATTCCCTGTCAAGTTCCGTAACTTGCGGATGGCAGAACACATAAGGTGAAGCGCGACACTCCGAACCGTGGAACCGCGGACCCCGGCCTGGTGGCTCGTCTGTCCGACGACGCGTTCAAGGTGCAACGCTATTTTCCGACGCTCATCTTTACTCTGGAAGTTCCGGACAGCGAGAATCTGAACGCCCACCTGATCGACGAGATCTACGCCGAACGAGAACGCGACAGGGCAGGGGTGAGCAAGTCGAACTTTCCTGAGCTGGGGAGTTGGCACAGCCATGTCAAGCTGCACAAGGACGCCGCGTTTGGGGGATTGGTCGAGTACGTCGACGCGGCCTCGGCCATGATGTGCCGCGAGCTCGGATATCACCGGTCATATCAACTGACAATCGGCACCATGTGGTCGATCATCAATCCACCGGGAGCCGTGAACCGGGCTCATATCCATCCCGGTTGCATCTGGAGCGGCGTCTACTACGTCCAGGCACCCAGGAATTCGGGTCGGATCGAGTTCATCGATCCGCGTACACAGAACCTGATGAGCCCCGTCGAGTACATCCCCGACACCAAGCGCCCACGAATCTGCTGGACGAAGGTCAAATACAAACCCGTGGCCGGCAAGATGCTGATTGAGGTGGTCCCGGAAAACTGGACAGGTGGTTAAGGTGTAACCCTGGCCAGG
>JAPPKM010000014.1 GCA_028874315.1 Chloroflexota bacterium | reverse complement strand
AGGTGACGGCGGCGTGGAGGTCCGGGCGGCAGGAGATGCTGTCGTCGACGACGATGACGTCGGCGGGCAGGCCCTCGGCCAGGGCGGCCATCATGGCGGTTGAGGGCATGGGCCGGGCGCCGTCCGATTCCGGCGGCGCGGCGCGGCGGCCGGGATACCCGGCGGCCAAGCTTGCGGCTCGACTACGGGCGGCGTCGGCCTGGGCCGGCGACTGGAGCTCGCTGACGGCGGCGTAGAGCTCATCCAGGCCGATGCCGAGATCAGTCCAGATGCCGACGTCGGTCGGTTCGACCCGACCGATGGCATCTTGATTTATGTCAAGGTGAACCAGGCGCGCGTCGTCGGCCAGGATGCCGGTGGCGGGGGCGAAGAAGTCGTGGAAGACGCGGGCGCCGACTGCGAGCAGGACGTCGGTTTCGGCGAAGGCTTCCCGATATAGCCCGACGTAGGGCGGGAGCTGGTGCATCCACTGGGGATGCGAGGTGGGGAACATCATGGTGGGATAGGAGGCGCCGTAGACGGGGGTGCCGAGCAGCTCCGCGACGCGGATCATCTGGTCGACGGCGCCGTATTGGGCGACGCGATCGCCAACGAGCAGGGCGGGGCGTTCGGCCGAGGCCAACAGCTCGGCGGCGGCCTGGATGGCCTGGGGGTCGGGGGTGAGCACGGTGCTGAGGTCGCCGGAGGGGGCGACGCGGACATCCGTCAGTTCGTCCAGGGCGTTCTGGGCAAACGAGATGAAGGTTGGGCCCGTCGGGGGTGTCTTGGCCTCGCGGAATGCGCGGTGCATGACGGCCGGGATCTGATCGGCGTTGGTGACTTCCGCGCCCCACTTGCTGAAGGGGCGAGCGAGGTCCACGAGGTCGGTGCGGCCTTCGGCGACCTTGCCGATGGAGCTGTTGGCGGCCGTGACAACCATGGGCGTGCCGCCAGCGTAGGCGTTGCACATGAGGCTGAGGCCATTGGACAGGCCGGTTTCGATGTGCAGGTTCACGAAGCCAGGCCGGCCACTCTCGCGGGCATAGCCGTCGGCCATGCCCACGGCCACGCCTTCCTGAGCTACGAGGATGTATTCGAGGTCGGGATGGTCCTCGAGGGCGTGCATGATGGCGCCCTCGGTGGTGCCGGGGTTGCCGAAGATGTATTGCACGCCCTCGGCTTCGAGGGCTTCCATCAGGACGTCGCGGCCAGGACGGGTTGGCATGAGTCAGGCCCCTTCGATCCAGGCGTTCAGCGCGTCGGCGGCGTCGATCACGTACATCTGGCGGCTTCCTTCGTGGACGGAGTCGATACAGACCTGCCGGCCGTCTCGGCTCCAGCGGGGATGCAGGTCGCAACGAACCGGGCCAGCGTAGCGCGGTGGGGAGTGGAAGCAGCCGAGTTCCAGGGCGCGCTCGGTGTCTTCGTCGTAGACCAGCAGGCGGCGCAGGCCGCTGGAATCAGGCTGGGTGTCCATGAGGACGAAGCGGCCGCCGGGACGGTAGCTGCAATGGCCGTCGGATGGGAGGACGTTGCGTCCGACTTCGCGAGCGTCGCCAGTGGTCAGGTCCAGCAGCCAGAAGCCCATCTGTGCCGACCGAGATTCCGGGTCGTCCGGTACGTCCGCCGGAATCGCCGAGAAGAGAATCTCGGTGGGTGAGCGCCAGCACATGTGGGAAGCGCGGGTGGGCCAGATCTCGCGGACCGAGCCGTCGTCGATGCGCAGCAGCATGAAGCGGGTGCGGAAACGGGGGGCGCCGGGGGGCCACCAGCGGTGGACGAACATGGCGTGGGCATCGCCGGGGCTGAAGATGAGGTGGTTGACCCAGTTGATGGCGCCGTGCATGGAGGGGTGGGGGCGCACGGAGGCGATTTCGTCCAGCGAGACCGCCAGTTCTGCTGTGCCGCTGTCCAGATCGACGAGGTAGATGCCGTCGTCCGCTGGATGATCGACGTCTTCCCAAGGATCGGGCAGGCCGGGGTAGCCGACCTCGGGGCGGACCCGCAGGCGGGAGAAGTTGAGGCTGAGGGCGCGGCGCTGGTCGTGGCTGACGGCGGCGATGGGACGGTCAAGGACGCGGGATGCGCCGGAGTCGATGTCGGCGACGCGGGCCAGGTAGCGATCGCCGTTGCTGTCGTTGTAGACCATGGTGGTCGGGCCGTGATTGGGGAGCCAATGGAGCATGGCGCCCTGCTGCCAGGACCAGGTGCGGGTGGTCGCAAACTCGCGAAACCGGCAGGCGTCCTCAAGGTCGACGGTTCCGATGGTGGCCGCGTCGTGGGCCGAAGGGATCTCGACATCGAGGTTGACGCGCTGGGTGAGCAGGTAGCGGCCCGAGAGGTCCCACGAGGGCATGTCGTAGTAGCCGAAGAAGTGGCTGGCGGGGCCGGAGGTGACGCGGCGAATGGTGACGCCGGGCGCGGCCTGGATGTCGGCAGCCACGTAGGGAGTCCCAAGTCTCGGGTGGGCGGAGTGTAGCCGGAGGCGGAGTTGCCCTATTCGCCGTAGAGCGTGGTTCGAGGGAAGTAGCTGACCCAGCCGAACCAGTAGGCGAGATGGCCGCCGAGGCGGTCGAGCGTCTGGCCGTCAGGGCCGATCAAGGCATCTTCAGTGATTCTCCAGAGTTGCCCTTGCGCGTCGCGCACCTGTTCAACGCCATCGGTGGGCTGGAAGGTGTGGTCTCCGCGTTGATAGGCGCGGATTTCGGCGCCCGCGTCCCAGACGACCGGACCGACTCTCCGGTCGATGCCGACGCCCTTGAGGTCGGGTCCTCCGGCGATGACGACAACAGGCGTGTCGCCAACGTTGTCGTTGACGACGCGCTCGCGGACGACATCGGCGGTGGCGAGGGCGTGGGGCTGGCCGTCGATGTGGAGGGCGTAGATGCGGGCTTTGTCGGGCAGGCGCTGGGCGGGATCGCCGGCGGGGAACATGGTCTCGGGGCTGGCGAAGTAGCTGCCGTAGGGGTTGCCGGGGGTGTAGTCGCGCAGGTGGCCGGTTTCCAGGCTGAGCACCTGGGTGTCGGGATGACGATCGAGCCAGGCTTGCCAGCGGGTGACGACGACCGGGAGGCGCTTGAGCTCGTTGGTGCCGTCGGCCAGCCTGCCGAGGACCGGCTCGCCGGTGAGCTGATTCCAGAGCGTGTAGGTGGTGCGGTCGTACATGAGCTTGTTGCTGCGCATCAGGAAGCCGGAGGAGCCGAACTCGTAGGTGGCGTCACCGACGCGGGTGTCGAACAGTACGCCGGCGCCGCAGAGGGTGCAGTAGGCCAGGGCCACGGGCACGCCGCCGACGACGTCGTTGGCCATCTCGTGCCAGTCGAGGATGCGCAGCGGGTAGGCGCGGGCGTCGCCGTTGATCTCGACGCCGAAGACTAGTTCGGTGGGCGTGATGTAGTCGGCGTCAGCGGCGGGCAGCATGCGGGCGTTGACCAGGGCGGGGATGCCGTCGAGGGCGACACCGCCCCAGACGACTTCCTCCACGCGAATCGTGGACGGGGCGTCCTCGCGGAAGAAGGAGGGGAACTCTTCGTCGATGCGGCTGTAGATGCGGCCTTTCCAGGTGCGGAAGCCGGGCGGGGGTTCGAGGTCGGTGGTGGCGTACCAGGTGACCCAGTCGGGCCAGGGTTGTTCGGGGAGGCCCGTGAGCTGGCTGAGGGCGCGGATGGCCGAGGCCCCTTCGCCGGGCAGGATGCCGATTTCCTGGGCGCGCAGGACCTCGATCAGCACCGAGACGAAGCGCTGGTCGCCGCTGGCGCCGGCTTCCTCGATAACCGCTTCGAGCTCGTCAAGGCCGGTTGTCGATTGGAGGGCCTTGAACATGCGTGCTGCCAGGTCGTCCTCGGCGGCTTGTGCTTCCGACTGCTCCGCGGGCTCCGGTCCGCAGGCGGCGAGCACGCCGGCCATTCCTGCCAAGGCTATCGCACGGCGCCGGGACAGTCGAGGAGGCTTCATTCGTTCGGTCCACACCTTGGTAGCTGCCCTCAGCTTAGGGGCGGGAGTTCCGGCGTGTCGTGCGAATGGCCACACACGGTCTCCGCGGCCACGCGTGCCTTAGGCTGAGCGGTGGCTGGAACGCAGAGAGTGGATGGGGATCCGAGCATGCGGCTCTCGAATCGCGTCATCGGAATCACTGGCGGCGCCTCGGGGATTGGGCGGGCCTGTGCTCTTGCGGCGGCGGCCGAAGGGGCCGACCTGGCACTGGGGGACATCAACGCCGACGGACTGGCAGAGACGGCGTCCGCAATCGAGGCCCTGGGGCGGCGAGCGGTGACGCGAATCGTCGACGTCACAACGGACGACGACCAGCAAGCGCTGGTCGAGCTGGCGGTCAGCGAGCTTGGCTCACTGGACGGCTGGGTGGGCAGCGCCGGTACCGGTTCAGGCCAGTTCGCGCTGGAGCAAACGCGGGCTGATTGGCGGCGCGTGATGGACGTGAACGTGGACGCGGTGTTCTTTGGCGCGCAGGCCGCGGGGCGGCACATGGTGACGACGGGCAGCGGCTCGATCGTAACGGTGGCCTCGATGTACGGGCAGCGGGCGGTGAAGCAGCGAGCGGCGTATTGCACGTCCAAGGCGTCGGTGGTGATGCTGACGCAGGTGCTGGCGCTGGAACTGGCGGACCACGGGATCCGCGTCAACGCGCTGGCGCCCGGCTATACGGACACGCCGCTGTTCAACGCCGGCAAGGAGCGCGACAGCGTTGAGATGGACCGGCTGATTGCGCACGTGCCGTTCAAGCGCCTGGCGGTGCCCGAGGAGATTGCGTCCGCGGCGATCTTCCTGTTGTCGGACGAGGCCAGCTTTGTGACGGGGCACATCCTTACGGTCGACGGCGGGTGGGTCGCGCACGGACCGCGTCAATAGCAGCCACCCGAATGTCCCTTGCCTGACGACACTTTTGACCTTGTGCAGGCGGGCGACGTGGCGGCGGTGGAGACGCTGATCGCGAAGGACCCCGGGGCCGTTTGCGCGCGCAACGCGCAGGAACTTTCGCCGATCCAGATGGCCTTCTTTGGCGGACAGCACGCGGTTGTGGACGTGTTGCTGGCGGCGGGGCCGAAGCTGGATGCGTTCGAGGCGGCAATCGTGGGCGATGCGGGGCAGCTGGCCGCGCGGATGGACGAGGATCCGGGATTGCTGACGGCCTATTCGCCGGACGGGTGGACGCTGTTGCACCTGGCGCCGTGGGCGGGGCAGCAGGAAACGACACAACTGCTGTTGACACGGTGCGCGGACCTGACGGCGGTGAGTACCAATCCCTTGCGGAATCAGGCACTCAACGCTGCAGTGGCTGGACCCAACAGAGAGACGCGAACCACCTGCGTTCGGCTGCTGCTGGAGGCGGGGGCGGACGCGAACAACCGACAGGTGCGTGGGAATACGCCTCTGCACACCTCGGCGCATTTGGGTGACATTGAGAGCGTGGAGGCGTTGCTTGCGCACGGCGCGGACACGGGGTTGCGGTCGGACGACGGGAAGTCGGCGGCGGATTACGCTCGCGAGGGTGGGCACGAGGAGCTAGCAAAGCGGCTGGAGGCTGGGTGAGTCCGGTGCTGGACTGTTCACGGCTCCCGATCAGATTGAGCAGGACCGACGCTGCCTTTGTCGCTGAGTTGAAGGCTCGGGCGGAACTTTTTAATCGGGAGCTGTTCAACAGCGGCCTACCGCTCGCGAAGGTCGAGTTCCTGCCATCCGCCGCCGTGCGCCAGCTTGGGTCGGTCCGGACGAATCGGGAACGGTCGGCCTTTGTCATGCGAATCGCCCGTCTGCTGGACGGACCGGCCGGCGATCGGCCGGTGGGTGGATCTCGATTCAACCTTCGCGACGAGGTGCTGGTGCATGAGCTTGTGCACGTGGAGCAGTTCATCAGTGCACCGGACGAGGCGCCGCATGGGCCGTGGTTTCTCGAGCGAATGCGGTTGATCGGCGCCCGTCCGCGGGCTTGTCCGACGGTGCAGCTCGAGGTGCGCGGCAAATGGCTGTACCGGTGCCCGGCCGGCCATGAGGTGACGCGCCTGCGGCGCTATGGCCGGCGGCGGGTGAGTTGTCGACGCTGCGACCCGCAGGCGTACAACCCGCGACATCGCTTGCGACTTGTAGGGGAAATCACGTCAGCAGGCGGCGCAGAGTAGATTAATGGAGTGAGCGTTTCCGGCAGTGGTGCAGCAATCACGACTTCAACCGCAAGCCGGAGGGCAGGAGGGCGCTGACATGTCGATGCGACGACGAATCATCTTGGCAGGCGGCGGTGTTGGAGCCATCGTGGCGATTGCCGTGGGTTGGTGGCTGGTGTCGCCGCTGTTCGTCACCAACGTTGTGGACGAGGCCTTCCCGTTCGAGATGCCGGAGTCGGCCGCCATGGCCAGCATGCCGGCTGAAGAGAAGCAGGAGCTCAAGGCCAAGTTCGACGCGGCCATGCCGAGCAGCGCGACCATCGAGTCCTTAAGTCCGGAGGATCGCGAGCAGGTCCAGGAGCGCGTGATGGACGTGGCCGCGAAGATGCCGGACACGATGATGGACGAGCCCATGCCGGCCGGCCTGGCGGGCGTGGCCGTGGCCGCAATGCCGGCGGCGACGCCGGCTGCGACGGCGACGGCAGCCGCAACGGCGACCGCAACCCCGGCGCCAACGGCAATGCCCGAGACCGGACCTGCGGCAGTGGCCATGGGCATGTTCATGGATGCCGATGACTTCCACCGGGGATCCGGCTCCGCCACCATGTTCCGCGGCCCGGACGGCAATCACATCCTGCGGCTCGAGGACTTCATGGTGACTAACGGCCCGGCGCTGAGCGTGCTGATCTCAAAGGCCGAGGGGATCACGAGCAGCGAGAACCTGGGCGAGTACCTGGACCTGGGACCGTTGAAGGGCAACGTCGGCAACCAGAACTACGAGGTTCCGGCCGGGACTGACGTGAGCGAATACAAGACCGTCGTGATCTACTGCGTGCCGTTCCACGTCGTCTTTGCCACCGCGCCGCTCGCCTAGCGAGCGGCCGCGGTGGACGGCGGGATCAGGCGGCTTCGACGAGCTCCTTTAGCTTGCGCAGCTGCTTGCGTCCGAGGTACTTCGTGAACCAGCCGAACAGAACGCCCATGACGCGGAAGAACCAGGAGGACGAGTTCACGTCGCACACGTTGATGACCTGGGTACCGCCGTTGGCCGGGGTGAGGTGGTACTCGACGACCATCGAGTAGGAGCCGCCGGACACCTGCGAGCCCCAGGCCCTGGGCGGGTCGTAGGTGGTGATCTCGCCGTGGTACTCGGTGATTCGGCCGCCTTCGCGGATGCGCTGGGTGAAGGTGGTGCCAACCGGGTCGTCGGGATCGAAGTCGGAGGTGTAGTCGAACGTCTCCATGCCCTCGGCCCACTCGCCGCGGCGGGTGTTGTCAGCGAGGAGGTCGAAGACGGCCTCAGGCGAGGCATCGATCTGGATTCGTGCGAGTTCCTGCATATGCGGACGCCGGGAAGACGGGGCGATCATTCTGGCATGCGAGCGGAGGGCGTAGAGTTAGTTTCGGCACCAATTGAGGCAGGAGCAGGACTGACCGGCATGGACGCAACGACACCGGCCCAGCACGCATCCTGATGCGTGCATCCTGGCATGCCGGTATGCGTTACGCGGTGCGCGGGCTGGCGACGCTGCGGGTTACACCCTTCGTGATCGTGGCGATCATGGTGCTGTTTTCGCTGCCGGCCGCAGGGGTGATCTGGATTACGGCCGTCGACCTGCCGGAGGGGTTCGGGCGGACAGCGGGCACGACCGTGCTCAACCTGCTGTCGGGCACGGTTGCGCCGGTCATGTTTATGAAGGCCGTGGCGGCGGCGCATGAGGGCCGGCGGGTGGGATTGTGGCGGCACCTGGACGACGGAACGCGCTGGTTGCCCAGGTACATCTGGACCAACCTTCATACGACGGTGATCTTCTGGGTTCCGGTGGGAATCCTGACGCTGGGGTTTATCAGCTTCCAGGGGACGGCGTTTGCCGAGTCGTTCCTGGGTGCTGTGGTCTCGGTCTTGTGGATCGTGGTAATCGGAGGAACCGGAGTCTATGTGCATTCGCGGACGCTCCTGGCACCGTTTATGGCGGTGCACGGGAACGTGCCGGGTTCGCTGGCGGCGTTGGAATCCTGGCGGGTCAGCGGGCGGCAATTCGGTCCGGTGTTCGCCACGTTCGTGATCACGGCTGGGCCGATAGCGGTGCCCTTGGCGGCGGTATTCATGGCGTTCTACCTGACGTTGAGTGGACCGGCGCTGGAGGTGTTTACGGCGACGCTGGCCGCGCAAGTGTGGATTGCGATCAAGCTGATCCGGCCGCCGCTGGTGGCGGCTACGTATGCGCTGTACACGGACGTCTGGCCGGGCGAACTCGAGCGGCGTGGACGTCAGGGACATCCGGCAACGCCCGCATTCGTGCGCTGGCTGATCGACGTGTCGTGGTGGCCGCCGCGGGCGGCGGCGGCGATGTTTCGGCGGCCAGTAAGCGGTCCGCTGTAGCGCCACGGATACGTGACAGCGGCGCCCGAACGGGCGAGAATCGTTACGTGGGCACCTAAAAGAGCCGGACCCAGGTATGCGTCTAGATAGCGAGCAGTTGGAGTTTTTCAGGCGCGAAGGGTATCTGGTGGTTCCCAACGCGCTAGACCCAGTGGGAATCCAGCCGGCAATCGACGAGATTACGGAGTCTGTCGATCTGCATGCCGAGGCGGCGGTGGCGGACGGAAGACTAAGCCACACGTACGCCGACGAGCCCTTTGAGACGCGCCTCTGGAAGATTCACCAGGAGTACGAGGACCTGTACTGGTCGGTGATCTACGGTCAGTTGCAGGGCCACGGGATCTTCGCGCTCGTCTCGAACGAGGAGTTGCTGGACCTGGCCGAGTCGGTGGTTGGACCCGAGATCATTGGATCCGCGGTCTACCGGCTGCGACCCAAGCTGCCGGGCCACTGGCACGGCGAAGTGCCCTGGCACCAGGACTCGGGCTACTTCGAGCCGGTCTGTGACAACGAATTAATCCTGACGGTGTGGGTGCCCTTCGTGGACGCGACGGTCGAGCGCGGATGCCTGGAGGTGATGCCGGGCGTGCACAAGGGCGGGGTCGTGCGGCACACGCAACTGGAACCTGGCGAAGAAGGCCGGCGCGCGTACCTGGAGATCCGGGAGGAGGATCTGCCAGGCGAGCGCGTGGTGGCCACGCCGGTGGACCGCGGCGGGGTGGTGCTGCTGACGAACCGGACGCCGCACCGCTCGACGCCCAACCGCAGCGACGTGATTCGCTGGAGCATCGACATTCGCTACCAGAGCGCGGACCTGCCGACGAACTTCCCGCCGCTGACGATGGCTCGCAACGGAGCTTCCGGCAACGGTGCACCCGCTGCCGACGGCCCCGAATCTGAAGCGACCCTGACCTGCTATCCGCCTGAGTCGGATTTCCTGGTGCGCAGCCGGTCGCGGCCGGAGGCTGTGGTACGGACCTGGCAGGAGTTCAACGAGATTCGTACGGCTCACCAGCCAGCAGACAGCACGGTGCGCTGGGAGTAGATCTCCAGTCGAGTTGAAGGCGCGGTGGCCTTGGCTATCCACCTTGGAGCTTTCGGCGTGAAGGTGCGGGCGGTCGTGTTTGATCTGTTCAACACGCTGACGGCGCCGGTTGACGCGGTGGATTTCAGGGCGTCGATACAGGACATGGGGCTGGCGGCGGGTGTGAATCCGGATGCATTTACCCGGGGATGGTTTGCCGTGTGGCGGCAGCAGCTTGACGGGACGCTCGAGACGACGGAGGCGGGCGTGCGGCAGGTGTGTGAGGAGATGCGCGTCGAGGTTGCCCAGGCGCGCATCGAGCGGGCGGTGGAAGTTCGCACGGAGTTTTCGCGGCGGGCGCTGCGGCCTCGCGGTGACGCGGTTGCCACGCTGCGACACGTGCGACGCATGGGCGTACGAACCGCGTTACTCAGCAACTGCACGGCGGATGTTCCGGACCTGTGGCCGTCGT
>JAPPKM010000151.1:8002-10190 GCA_028874315.1 Chloroflexota bacterium | reverse complement strand
CACGCGCGATCTGCTGGAGCGGCACGGGATGTCGCCGGAGCACGCGGCGATCATGACCGCGAATCTGGTGGAAGCGGACATGCGGGGTGTGACCTCGCACGGTCACTGGCTGCTGCAGCGCTACTCCGGTCAGCTGGACACGGGCGAGATGAATCCGCGGCCCAACATCCGGGTGGTCCGAGAGACCGCCGCGACGGTGCTGGTGGACGGGGACTCCGCGCCGGGCCACGTGGCGGGGGCGCTGACGATGCGGGCGGTGATCGAGAAGGCGCGCGAGGCGGGCGCCGCCACCGGTATCACGCGCGGGAGTCGGCACTTCGGGGCCGCGGCGCATTTTGCCCTGATGGCGGTGCCTCACGATATGGCGGGGTACGCGACAACCAACGCGGGACCGACGATGTTCGCGTTTGGGGGCCGCGAGCGAGTGGTGGGGAATAACCCGATCGCGTACGCCATCCCGGCAGGTCGCGAGCGGCCGCTGGTGCTGGACATGGCGATGTCGATGTCGGCGAACAGCCGCATTGCCATCTTCGAGCGCCTGGGCCAGCGGATTCCCGAGGGGTGGGCGCTGGACAATCGCGGGTTACCCACGACCGATCCCAAAGCGTTTGCCGATAACGGGGCCGGCGCACCGATCGGAGGACCGAAAGGCATCGGACTGGCCCAAGTCGTGGACGCGATGACGGGCGTGCTTTCAGGGTCCGGCTACAGCCGCTCGGTGAGCCGGGTCGACGGCGACGACGGGGCGATCTCCCACATGTTTCAAGCAACAGACATTGCGGCATTCATGCCCGTGGAGACGTTTAAGACGCGGCTGGATGCGCAGATCAGGCAGTTCAAGGGCTCGGCAAGGGCCGAGGGCGTGGAGGAACTGGTGGTGGCGGGCGAGCTTGAGTGGCGGACCTACGAGGAGGCGGAGGCCGAGGGCGTGGCGCTCTTGGAACCGATCATTGCCGATCTGAACGCCGTCGCGGCACAAAAGGGGGCCCCGACCAGGCTCTAGCCGTTCAGGGGCTCAGGCGATGGCGACCGGTTCAAGCTCCGGCTCGTAGGCCTCGATCAGCTCGATGACCTCGCGGGTTACGCGGGCAGGCGTGGAGGCGCCGGCGGTGATGCCTACGCGCATTCCGGGCTCGAACCAGCTGAGGTCGACCTCGTCCGCGCTGTCCACCAGGTGGGCGGGGGTCTGCTTGACGTTGCGCACAACCTCGACCAGCCGGTGCGAGTTGGAACTGCGGTTGCTGCCCACCACGATTACCAGGTCGCAGACGTCGGCCGCCTGCACGGCGGCTTCCTGGCGATCCTGGGTCGCCAGGCAGATGTCGTTGTGAACCTCGGCGTGCGGGTACTTCGCGACCACGGCGTCGATCACGTCCTGGGTATCCCAAATGCTGAGGGTCGTTTGGGTGGTGACGGCCAATCGGTCGTTTTCGAGATCCAGCGCGGCGACATCGTCGGTCGTGGACACCAGATGCACGCGTCCGGGCGCTTCGCCGATTGCCCCGTCGGGTTCCGGATGGCCACGTTTGCCGACGTAGATGATCTCGTATCCGCGGGACGTCAAATCGATGATCAGGTCGTGGGTGATGTAGACGTCGGAACAGGTGGCGTCAATGACCGTGAGCCCCTTATCGATCGCGCGCTGCTTGACGGCAGGCGAGACACCGTGCGCGGTGAGGATTACGGTGCCGTGGTCGATCTTCTCAAGACCGGCCATGCGGTCGTCAAAGTCGACGAGTTGCACCCCGTTTTCCGCCAACTCGTTGACGACATGGGCGTTGTGCACCAAGTAGCCCAGCATGTAGACGGGGCCCTGGTGCTGTGCGCCCGCCTCGTTTGCAAGGCGAATCGCATCGACCACGCCGTGGCAGAACCCGCGAGGCGTAATGCGGAGAACATTCATCAATCAGTCTGTCAGCGGTCCAGGCGGCTTATACAAGAATTGCACAACGGCACGACGGGCGTTAGGCCTCGGCCAGCAACTTTCGGACCGTGTCGGGGTCGGCGGTGGGCAGTTTGCACACGAAGCCGTGACACACATACGCAGCGGCCTGGCCATCGAGTGTCGGCCGGCCCTGGAGCAGCGGAATCCCGGTGGCGGGGGGGGGGGGGGGGGGGGGGCGCCGCGGCCCCCCCCCGCCGGCACGAGGGGGGGGGGGGGGGGGGGGGGGGGGGCGGGGGGGCGAGG
>JAPPKM010000151.1:0-7992 GCA_028874315.1 Chloroflexota bacterium | reverse complement strand
ACCAACCTATGCCTTAACAAAAAACCCCCGCGGCCTGCCATGCGGGGGCCGGCCGCCCGTGCCGCCCGTTAACCCGGGGGGGGCCCGGGGCGCCCGCCGCCCCCACGACAGCGCGAGGACGATAGGTTTCGCGGACGACGGTGAGGAGGCCCTGCCGGTCGGCTTGATCGCCAACCAGGGCGATGCCAACGGGCTGGCCAACCAGAAAGTCAGCGGCGCCGAACCACTGCGCGAAGGCCGTGGGGTAGCTGGTTGTCCCCGGGCCGACCGCGGCCAACGCTCGCTCGGCAACATCCAAGTAGCGAGCCTCGCCCGTCAGCGCATGCAGGCGGCTGCATACCGTGACCGCCATTGAACCACCAGACGGCGTGGCGTTGTCCTGGACGTTCTTGGGGCGGGTTACCAGTTGCTCGTGGTCGTTGCTGGTGTCGAAGAAGCCACCCTCGGGATCCTGAAAGTGTTCCAGCATGGCGTCAGCGAGCGCCTGGGCCGCCTGGAACCAGCGGTCGTCGAAGGTGGTCTGGTAGAGCTCCAGCAGGCCTTCGGCGAGGCACGCGTAGTCCTCGAGGTACGCGTTGAAGCGGGCGCGGCCGTCTTTCCAGGTACGCCAGAGCCGGCCGCCGTCACGCCAGAGTGCCGTGCAGCAGAACTCGGCGGCGGACGTGGCGGTTGCGAGGTAGTCGTCGCGATCGAGCGCCCGGGCGGCTTCGGCGAAGGCAGCGATCATGAGGCCATTCCAGGCGGTGATGATCTTGTCGTCGAGGCCAGGCCGGATTCGACCCGCGCGGCGTTCGAAAAGGCGTGGGAGGGCACGGTCCGCGGCAGCCTGAATTTCCGAGACGCTCACATCATGCTGATAGGCCAGCACGTCCAGATCCTTGAGCCGGCGTGGGATGTTGACGCCTTCCCAGTTGCCGCGGTCGGATACGTCGTAGGTGTCGGCCACCAGTTCGGCGTCGGGGCCGAGCACGTCGCGGAGCTCGTCCAGTGACCAGACGTAGAACTTGCCCTCTTCGCCTTCGGAGTCGGCGTCCAGCGTGCTGAAGAAACCGCCGGCGGGGTGCGTCATTTCGCGTTGCACCCAGTCCAGCGTCTCTTGGACGACGCGGCGATGGGCCGGATCGCCGCCGATCTGCCAGGCGTGCAGGTAGACGCGGGCGAGCTGGCTGTTGTCGTAGAGCATTTTCTCGAAGTGGGGCACGTGCCAGGCCGCGTCCACGCTGTAACGGTGGAAGCCGCCGCCGACGTGGTCGTAAATGCCGCCGCGGGCCATGCGGTGGAGGGCGCGGTCGGCGATGTCGAGCAGCAGCCCTTCACCGGTGGCCAGGTGGCGGCGCAGCAGGAACTCGATGGCCATGGATTGAGGGAACTTGGGGGCCTGGCCCCAGCCCCCGTGGGTACGGTCCTCGCTGCCGGCCAGGGCCTGCGAGGCACGGCGCAGGTCGTCGTCGGTGATTGGCGCTGCCGGGAGGTCGAGGTTATCAGCGGCCTCGATCGCTTCCGTGAGCCGCCCCGCTCCGGACTCCAGCTCGTCGCGACGGCTCGTCCAGGCGTCGTGCACCGCTCCCAGGACCTGCCGGAAGGAGGGCATTCCCTGACGGGGTTCCGGCGGGAAGTAGGTGCCGCCGTGGAACGGCTTGCCCTCCGGCGTCATGAACACCGACATGGGCCAACCGCCGTGGCGGGTGAGCAGTTGGACGGCGGACATGTAGATCTGGTCCACGTCGGGGCGCTCTTCGCGGTCAACCTTGACGGAGATGAAGTGCTGGTTGAGGACATCGGCGGTTGCCTGGTCCTCGAACGACTCGCGCTCCATGACGTGGCACCAGTGACAGGCGGCGTAGCCCACGCTGAGGAAGATCGGTTTGCCGGTGGCGCGGGCTTCGGCAAAGGCCTCGTCGCCCCAGGGGTACCAGTCCACCGGATTGTGCTGGTGCTGGAGCAGGTAGGGGCTGGACTCGGCGGCGAGGCGGTTGGGCATCAGGTCACGACCGTGAAATGCGTCAGGTCATCAATTGTGAGGGCCGGACAGGCTGCCGCCAACGTTTGCGTACGGCAGGACTGCCGCGATACACCCGGCTAGAGCAGATCAAGCAGTTGATCGCGGAGCCGAACTGTCTCGCTCAGCACGTCCTGGCCGTCCAGGGACAGCCAGCCGACGTGGACGATCTCGAGGGCAATGATTCCGTTGTAGTCGGCAGCCTTGAGGTCGCCGACGATGCGGGCGAAGTCGATCTCGCCGTCGTCGAACCCTGTTTGCAACTTCCCCAGGGCCGCCTGGCGGGCGTGCCAGTGGGTGCCGTGGGGGTGCATGACGGCGATCTGTTCGTAGGTCATGCCGTGGAAGACGAAGTGAGAGTGGTCGACGGTGAGCGACAGTCCCGGGACTTCGTCCAGCATGCGCAGCGCGAGTTCGGGGCTCCACGTGACGCTCTCGACGTGCGGCTCGATGCGAAGCCGGACTCCGCGTGCGGCGGCGTGTTCGGCCAGGGGAATCAGCTGGTCGCGGCCGCGCGCGAAGGCAGTCTCGGCGTCGACTCCGGGCCAGTACTTGCCCGGGCTGAGCGATATGCCGTCAAGTCCGACCTCCGAGGCAAAGTCGATCCAGCCGGCGTAGACCTCGCGCTGGTGGACGTACTCCTGCTCGTCGGGTGTGTTGGTGATGTGCTTGTCGGTGGCCTGGGGGAAGGCGTCGTAGAAGCGCATGCCGTGGCGCTCGCCGATGGCGCGGACGCGCTCGGCTTCGCGTTGGGGAAACGCGCCAACGACATCAGGATCCAGGTCGGCTCCATTGCCCAGATCCAAAACGGATATTCCAAGCGCCCGCCAGACGCGGACGGCCTCTTCGAGATTCAGGTGCGGAGTGGAGAAGATGTGGCCGCCGAGTTGGATGGGCATGGGTGGCTCCAAGAATCAGGACTTGCTAATCAAGCCATCGGCGCAAACCGGTGTCAATCCGGCGCGCGAGCACGTTGACCAACGGCCCGGCCAGTGCTCACCGCGGCGACCTTACGGTCTCAGCACGGGAATCCACGACTGCCGATTGATTGTGCGCCGCCGGATTAGTTCGAGAATGACACCCCGAGTTGACGCTGCAACTCAATGAACCAGGCGAGTGTCATGGGCCGATCCACCCAGCCCACCGCCCGCTCGTAGGCCATCTCCAGCGCCTTGATGGCCTGCTTGCGATTGCCGACGGCCAGTTCGACGGCCGCCAGTCCCACGTACGGGTCGGCGAGATCGGGGCTGAGCCGGCTTGCCTGCATGAAGTCGGAGCGCGCAGCTTCCGGCTGGCCTGAATCGAGCAGGACCCGTCCCCGCCAGTACCACGCAACGACGAAGGTGTCGTCCAACTGCAGGGACTCGTTGAGCGCCGCCAGGCCCTCGTCAACCCGGCCGAGGCTCGCCAGGGTGATTCCCTGGGCTGCCAGAGCAAGATCCCATCTGGGCCGACGCTTCAGGGCAAGTTCAAAGTCCTTGAGCGCCAGGGACATATCGCCTCGCAAACGGTGCACCGTCCCGCGAAACAGGAGCGGATTGGCATTCAAAGCGAAGCTCTCAATACTTGCCGTGAGAACCTCCAGCGCCTCTTGCAGTCGTTCTTGCCGCATGAGTGCGACGCCCTCGACCATTTGCGCTTCGTGCGGCGCCGACAGGTGTTCAGCCGCGTGGCGCGCCACGTCGACGGCCGCCTGGAAGAGATCGGGATCCTCCAACTCCTGCGCCGCGGTCACCAGCAGGCGGGCTCCGTCGAGCAAGGCAAAGCCGTCGTCCGATGCGGCGGCCAGACGTTGAATGGCTAGCAGGTCCGGTCGTGCGTCCTCGAGACAGGCCCCCGCCTCGAGCAACCTGGCCCGCGCCACGTACGCCGCGACATGGCCGGGATCAAGGTCAATCGCGCCCTGGTAGTCGGCCAAGGCCCGTTCAAATTCGCCCAGCCACACACGCGCCACGCCACGCTCGACATAGGCCTCGGCGCGTTCGACATTGCTCTCCAGCCGGCCAGGGCGACGCAAGCGCGCGGTGACCTGATCGGCCTCGGCGCCGTACTCCACGAATCCCCGTTCCGTGACCCGGTCGGTGTACCGGATCCTGATGCGCTCGGACGAGCAGTCGTCCGGCAGCGGGACCGGCGCCAGTTCGCCCAGGCGCCCAATTGAGGTGACGCCAATAAAGAGGACCAGGCCCGCCACCATTCCCGTGCGCGTGACGCGCACCCGAGCCGAGCCGGACCAGCGTCGATTGTCGAGAATGAGCAGCGCCACAAGCACCGCAGCCATTGCCGCGGCCAGGAGCCACGGCAAACCGCTGTAGTCATAGAGATCCAGGCGCGTAAGGCCTCCGACAAGAACGGCCGCTGTGATGAAGCCGGCCGTAACCAGCATGTCGAGGCCCGGATCACGCGTTGGCAAGTCTGGCCGGGGTTTGAGAACTCCTCGCAACGGGCCGATACGCGTTCGGTCACGCAAGGGCGCTCGGTAGGGGCGTTCCTGCGCCCGCGTTTCGGCGTCGCGCCGCGATTGCTCGCGGACGAGGGCGTCCTGGGCTTCCAGGGCCGCGCTCGAAAGCCGCGATTCAGGAGGCTTCGTAACTTCGGTCGCCTTTGACTCGATTGCTCGTCGTGTCTGGCGATACCGGCGGACTTCGCGCTCGTCGCTGCGACGGGCCTGATCGCGACTCAGCGCGGGCCGGGCTCGGTCGGGCCTGACACTCGGCCTGGGGGTGCGAGACGTCGATTCCCGTGTTCGGTCTCCCGGAGACCGGCCCCACCTGTACCCGGCCCGTGGACCTGTGCGCGGCGTGTCGCGCAACCTGGATGTTCGACGCCGCGACGGAATCTGTAGCGCTCGGTCGCGCTCGACCGCGTCACCGCGCAACTGCTGGCGCGCCAGACCGGCCTGAATCTCGGCGGCGCCGGGCGAGAGCCGCGAGCGCGGTTGTTGACCTGCTGACCGCGATAGTTCTGGTTCGTCGGATTGTTTGGGCTGGACAGCATCCGAACCAGGGATAGGCGGAGATTCAGCAGGCCAACCGGTCAGGATCCGGATAATGAGTCCGACGATGCGGTGGACCAATGACCTCACCGTCGGCGGGCCTCAATCAGATTCCCTGGCGGTGTTGAGCGAAACCTCGACGAACCGGCCACTTGATCTCCACGACAGAGTCGACCCGACCGAGACGCAGGAGTCTATCGCCGCTCGCTATCAGCAATCCGTGTAGCCGCGGGGCGCGCCCCATCCCTGCTGGCGGTGCGTTGGCGATTCAGCTACGCGGCAAGTTGCCGTGCCAGCCGCGCCAAGGCCGAGCGCCAAAACGAACGCCTGCCCTCCACGTCCTCGCGATCTGCCAGCTTGGCGTGCTGGACCTGCACGGTGCTCTTGGCGGGGCCCTTGTCCCAAAAGGAGACGTCCACGTTGGTTTGGCCGTCGCTCCAGGTGATGCGCATGGACTTGGGGCGGGTAGCGCGGCGGATGGTGATGGACTCGTCGCCCAGCCAGGCTCCACGTGTCTCCTCGTCCGTCCAGGCCGTAAACAGCGTGTTCACGTTCACCGGAACGGTCTTGCTGACGCCGACCTGGTAGCCACGGGACGTTTGGTGCGCTTCGCGGCGGCCGCGAGCCTGTTCGTAGGCCACGGTGACCATCTGGCTCCACCAGCCGGAGAGGCCGTGCCGATCGTGAAGGGCTGCGGCGATCTCGCGATGGGTCATTTCAGCGGCGCCTTCGGCATCCAGTAGCGTGAACCACTCGGCCCAGACACGTCCCGTCCTGGCCTCGACGGCGGCATTGCTAATGGTCGGTTGTGTCACGGTTTGGCTCCCGGAACGACGCATGGATCGACGAGTCCACCACTCTTGTAAACCGAGATTCACTGGACGCAACTGCCCATGCTCGGTACGGTGCTACCAGAGTTTGTCGGGATTGAACCATACGTGAGCCGCATAATTCGCGCCTGGACGCGATCGGGACGGCTGGCATGGGTCGCCAGTTTGCTGGTTGGCAGCGTCGCCCTTGCCGGGATAGCGGCCTGCGGCGAGTCGGAACCCGAGGCAACGCCAACGCCCGCACCGACTCCGCTGCCAATCGTTACGGCACCCGCCATGTCGCCCAGTCCCGCGCCGGCCCCAACGCCGACCCCTGAACCGCCCCCCACCGCTACGCCTACACCCAGACCAACGCCCACGGCTCAGCCTGCACCGCGACCCGTAACTCCACGCCCGGCGCCGACGTCGCCGGCGCCAACGCCCGAGCCCACGGCGGCGCCCACAGCCGCGACGGAAGCCGAGCCGGCCGTCATCGTAGGTGTCGTACTCCCGGAGGTCGGCCTGAACGTGCGCGACGCGCCGAGCGTTGACGAGGGCACCGTCCAATACGTTGCCCTACAGGGCGAGGAACTGGAAGTGTCGGACGAGATCAGCGAGAGCGACGGTGTCGTCTGGCGCCGGTTGGCCGACGGTAACTGGGTGCAGGTTCAGTACCTGGAAATCAGCGAGACCGCGCCAGACACCATGACCGAAGCCACACCTGAAGCCACGCCAGGGGCAACGGCAGAAGCTCCAGCGCAGACGATTGGCGTCGTGCTTCCGGAGATCGGCCTGAACGTGCGCGACGCGCCGAGCGTGGCCGACGGCGCCGTGCAATACGTCGCCCTGCAGGGCGAGGAACTGGTCCTGACAGGACAGATCGTCGAGGCCGAAGGCGCGGTCTGGTACGAGCTCGACGACGGCAACTGGGTTCAGGGACAGTACCTGGAGTTCAGTCCCTAGGCGCGAGCTTCCGACGGCGGGACGTCCGCTTCCCTGGGAGATCCGGTCAAGCTTCGAAACATTGGTCCGGGCACGGCGCGCCGGCTAGCTGACCCGGGGATAACGACGGTCGCGGATCTCGACGACTTGGGTTCCGTTGAGGCCTATTGACGCCTCAAGACCGCGCGCCCCAGCAAAATGAGAATCGTGGCGCTGCACGCGCTGGAAGCGGCGCTGCCGGATATCGGCTGGACCGACCTGACCCTGGATACCGGCCTCATACGCCGTCGGTGGCCCGGCGGCGCGTAGACCGGGCCGACGACCGGGATCCGATCGGCGTCTTGCGGCAGATCGCTCCGTAGACTGAGTCGGTCGCTTGCAGAGTGAACGCGCGTGTTAGTGGTGCTGGGCGAACTGGCGCGACGGTTGCTGACCAGCGTCGTCACGCGCTACGTCTTCCTGTTCGTCTCGGCGGTGCTCATCCCCTTCAGCCTGCGGCATCCCATCATGACGGTGGGTGTGGTGCTAATCCTGGCGCTGGTCGGATACCTGTTATACACAGCCAGCCGACAGGCGCGCGACCAGGATCGCCAGGACTGGTGACCGCGGTCTAGAGCACGCCCTTGGTCAGGATCAGGTTGCCGTAAAGGCGCCGTTCGCCGGTGGCCACAATGGCGAAGGCGCGGCGGGCTCGCTCGTAGAAGGCAAAGCGCTCCACGCGCTCGAATCCGACCGGCCCGCCGTGCGCCGCCTCGGCGATACGCCGAAACTCGGCCCAGACTTCGGGCTCGGCGTTGGGATCGCCCACCACGGCCATTACCGCCGCCGGCTCGTCCACGTACTCGTCCAGGGGCAAGAGGGAGAGGATGGCCTCGGCGGCGCGGGTCGCGCGCACGTCGTCCAGCCGGACCAGCCGCCTGGCGTTGGCCTCCGCCGGGAAGTTGGCGTCCACGATAACCAGTTCGTCCCCGTGGCCCATAGCCGCAAGGATCCGCAGCAAATCCGGGCCGAGCAGCGGATCGATACCCTTCAACATGGCGGAGTCCCGATGCGTGAGCGTGGCGGCATGGTGTCACACGAGGGCCCGGCACTGTACGCCGTGTCACCGAACGAGGCCGAGGATCGCGCTACGCTGAGCCGCCCTGTGGAAGGCGAGATCACCGTGCGGAAGCCAGCCAACTACGCCGAGATCACGGCGCGCGTCCAAGCCGCAGCCGCCGCATCGGGCCTCAGGCTCAGGCGCTACC
>JAPPKM010000039.1 GCA_028874315.1 Chloroflexota bacterium | reverse complement strand
GGCCGGAGTACATGAGCTTCGAGTCGCCGGGCTACAACCTGGCGGCGCTGGACGGAACGCCGAATGCGCGGTTCGAGGCGGCGGCCAGGGCTATCGAGCAGATCGACGGGCTGAGCGAGCACCTGCCGCTGGAGTGCCCACAGGCCGAAGTGGGGGTGGTGTACCACCCGGAGTCGCAGGAGCTCTTCGGCTACAACGACGAGGACGACCGGTTCCTGGCGGATATGCGGGGGACGTACCGGGCGCTGTGGACGGAGGGATTCACGCCCGACGTGATCTCGCCGCGGATGGACTGGTCGGGGTACCGGCAGCTGTTCCTGCCCAACGTGGCGCTGATGGACGAGGCGGCGCAGGAGAACGTGCGGCGGACGCTGCGGGATCCGGCGGGGGCCCGGCTGGTGGCCGAGGGCAGCTTCGGGATGTATTCGGCGGACGGGCAGTCGAGCTATGGGCCGCCGGACGGCCTGGCCGAGGAGCTGGGCGTGCGGGTGACGGACTTCTCGGCGGTGACGGCGTACGACATCGAGCAGGGACGGAACGTGCTGGAGACGCCGCATGGGCCGGTGGCGATTACTTCGCCGTGCGGGTACGCGGTGTTGGAGCCGCAGGGGGATACGCGGAGCATCGCGACGATCGAAGGGCAGACCGTAGGGGTGCAGTCCCCAGATGGACGGTTTACCTGGTACGGACTGACGCTGTCGGCAGGGTTCGGGGACGTGGGGCAGCCGGACCTGGTGCGGGGGTTGACGCGAGAAGCGGGGGTTGCACCGCCGGTGGCGGTGGAGGGCGACCGCGGAGTGCCGATCGTGCGGCGGTCGCGGCAGGGTGGGCTGCTGCTGTTCGTGTTCAACCTGGAGCGTGGAACGGCGAGGAGCCGGTTGCGGCCGCGTGGGCGAATTGTCGGGGCCCGGGATCTGTTGGCTGGCCGAGACCTCGATATTCGGGACAACGGGTTTGACCTAGAGATTCCGCAGTGGGACGTGGCGGTGGTTCATTGCGCGGAGGGATGAGACGTTGCCAGTGAGCACGCCGGACCTGTCGCGGTATGGCGAGGACGTGCTGCGGACGTCGCCGGATTTCGTGGCGTACGTGCCAAAGGGCGGGGCGGCGAAGGACTGGACGAACCAGCACTTCCTGGTGGTTCGGTCGTGGAGCGGGGCGTTCCTGGCGGTATGGACGATGGCGACGTTCGAGGGCAAGCCGGACCAGCGGGTGGTGTTTGCGCGCAGCGACGACGCCGGGGTGACGTGGAGCGAGCCGCGGGTGGTGGATGGTCCTTCGGGCGATGACGGGCGAATTGCCTCGTGGGGGTTTCCGGTGCTGGCGCCGGGGCTGCGGCGGGCGTACGTGTTCTATACCAAGAACATCGGCGTGGTGGACGTGCGGGAGGACACGACGGGGCTGCTGGCGTACAAGTATTCGGACGACGAAGGGGCGACCTGGAGCGAGCAACTGAGCCTGCCGATGGAGCGCTCGGCGATCAGTCCCACGGACCCTGGAACGCCGGAGAACTGGATCTGCTACCAGACGCCGATCCTGAATCCACGGGGCGAGGTGGTCTGCGGGTTCACGCGCTGGGCGAGTACCGCCTACCACGTGGAGCCGCACCTGTTTCAGCGGCACTCGGAATGCTGGTTCCTGCGCTTCGAGAACATCCTGACGGAGGCCGATCCGGCGCGGCTGCGCGTGAGCACGTGGCCGAAGTCGCCGCACGGGATCCGGGTGCCGAAGCCTGGCGACCCGGGGCACAGCATTGCGCAGGAGCCGTCGATTCAGAACCTGCCGGACGGGCGGATGATCTGCCTGCTGCGGACGTTGACGGGGTATGCCTGGTGGTCGGTGTCGGAGGACGCGGGGGAGTCGTGGTCGGAGGCAGAGGTGCTGCGGTTTGCCTCGGACGGGCGGCCGGTGCCGCATCCGATCTCACCTTGTCCGCTCTACCGGCTGAGCGACGGGCGATACCTGCTGATCTTCCACAACAACGTCGGAACGGCGCATGGGGGCGAAGGGCCGCATGACTCGAAGCGGAACCGGCGGCCCGCGTGGTTCAGCATCGGGACGGTGCGGGACTCGGCGGAGGGGCAGCCGCTGGCGTTCAGCGAGCCGCGGGTGCTCACGGACAACGACGGGGTGGAGCTGCCGCCGGAAGGCCACACCCAGGTCGCGACCTACGGCAGCTTCTTCGAGCACGAGGGGCGAGCGATCTGGTGGTACCCGGACAGGAAGCACTACCTGGTAGGCAAGATCCTGAACGACCTGCTCGCGTGACGAGCGCCCCCTTAGGAGCGATTGACCGCATGTCCAACACCGAGCCGAGCGGATCGACACCGTTGCTGCCGCTGAACTGGGAGCGGTTGCTGCGGGGCTTCGTGGACATCCTGAGCGTGGACAGCTATTGGGGGAACGAGGAACGGGTGGTGGCGATCATCCAGCCGCGGCTGGAGGCGGCGGGGGTGGTGTGCCGGCGGGACCAGATTGGAAACCTGATCTGCCGCTGGCCGGCGAAGGGGAAGGACTCGCCGCCAATCATGCTGAACGCCCACATGGATACCGTGCTGCCGACGCCGGAGATGACGCCGGTAGTGAAGGCCGACGCGGTGTATTCGGACGGTTCAAGCGTGCTGGGGGCGGACGACAAGGCGGGGGTGGCGGCAATCGTGGAAGCGGTGGCCATGGTGGAAGAGGCGGGGCTGCCGCACGGGCCGATCGACCTGGTATTCACGGTGGGCGAAGACGTGGGCCAATTTGGGGCGGCCGCGTTCGATCCCAACGACGTCGAGTCACGGGTGGCGCTGGTGCTGGACTTTGGAGGTCCGGTGGGTGTGATCTGTGACCGGCAGGCGGCGTCGTGCAATTTCAACGTCACGTTTCACGGCAACGCGGCGGCGGCGGCGCATCCCGAGACCGGCAAGAGCGCCGTGAGCATGATGGCGCGGGCGATCGACCGGATGCCGCTCGGGCCGGTGGATGAGTTGACGGTGGCGAACGTGGGGATCGTGTCAGGCGGGGACGCTCGGAACATCATTCCGTCGCAGGCGAAGCTGGTGGCACAGGCGCGGGCGCTGACGCAGGAGGCGTTGGACCGGCAGGTGGCGGCGATGCGCACGGCGCTGGAGGACGGGGCGGCGGCGTTTGGCGGTCGGGTGGAGATCGAGACGGAGCAGCGATTCAAGCCGACCTGGTTCGGGCACGACCACCCGGCGCTAGAGGTGGCCTATGCGGGAGTCCAGGCGGCGGGTCTGGAACCTCGCTTCGTACATACATTCGGCGGCAGCGACGCGCAGAACTTCAACGAGAAGGGGATCGATTCGGCGATCCTGGGCACGGGCTACCAGGACATCCACTCGATCCACGAATGGATGCCGCACGCGGAGCTGCGCAAGCTGACGCAGGTGACGGCGCAGGTCATCCTCAACACGTGACGACGGCGCACGGAAGAGGGCACCCACTAGGGGTGCCCCTACCGGGTTCGCCGCCGGCCGGTTCGGCTACTGGTCGACGGCGGTGGCTACAAACTTGATACCGAGGAGGACTTCCTCGCCGATGTCGGCGACGAAGGGTGGGGCGGCCACTGCCAGGTCGTAGGTGGAGCGCAGGATCGTGGCCTCGGCCGTGCCCTCCAGTCGGTCCTCCGCCACCACGGTGACCGTGGCTGCAAACCGCTCCTCAGACGTGATGTCGCGGATCTTGAGGTCTCCGACGATGGTGAACGTGGCCGTGTCGCCGACGGACACTGAGTCGGGCAGACCCTCGAGCGCGGTGGGCGTGAAGTCCACGAACTCGTAGCGGTCCTCGGCGGAGTTCAGAATGCGGGATCGGGTGGCGCGGTCGCGGCGTTCCTCATCGGTCGCGAGGGTGCGCACGTTGATTCGGATCACGCCGACTTGCGAAGCCGCGGTGTTCGCGAAGTCCAGGATGATGTCGCCGGCGACTTGGTCGGTAATACCGACGACGCGGAATGGTTCGCCACGCAGGATCTCGTCGATTTCGTAGCGGGCCTCGGACTCGTCGGAAATGATGCGGAAGAGGGTGGCGTCGCCCGTGGGCTGTGCAGCGGCTGGGGCCTCGGTGGCCTCGGCCTGCGGCGCCGCCGTGGTTGGTGCGACGGTCGCAGGGGCGGCGGTCGCCGGCGCAGCGGTTGCCGGGGCGGCGGTTGCCGGAGCAGCCGTAGCCGGCGCAGCGGTTGCCGGGGCGGCCGTGGCGGGCGGGAGGGTGAGCTGGGGCGCGGAGATGGGCTGGCTGGCCTCGCCGGTTCCGCCGGTGAAAAAGATGAACAGCCAGGCGATGCCCGCGACGGCGATGCCCAGCAGGATGGCAACTGCCGCCGCTCTGACCAAACGGTTATTCATGAGCTCGCCCATCGGGATGACCCGTCCTCAATGCGCCAAAGCGTCGCGCACGCCGCGTCAACTGTCTGTGGCGAATACTCCAATCATCGCAGTCTCCGAGACGGGTTGGGTAATCCGTCTTGCCTGGCAGGGGGCTCGGGGCCAGCGCCCCGGTGGGAGCGCAACGCCTGTGAGACTTGCTCTCCACCAGATCCGACGGGGCTGCCCGGTCCTCGGTGGCCCTGCCGACGATGCTCGTGCGAGGCCTCGAGCAGTTCAAACAACGGAGGCTGACGAGTGACGAACAAGGCTGACCGCGAGGCCTACTTTCGCGAGGTCGAGCTGACGATTCGCGACTACTACCTGGCCGACCCGAGCAACCCCTACTGCCAGTCCGGAAAGACCGGCGGGGCAGAGCACTGGGAGACCACGCGCTGCTGCATTGCCGAGGCTGTCAACGCCGACGGCGACTACCTGGACCTGGGCTGCGCCAACGGCCTCCTGCTCGAATCGCTGCTGCGCTGGTGCGCCGAGCGTGGGTTCAACATCACCCCGCACGGCGTCGATTTCGTCCCGGAACTGGTTGCCTTGGCGCAACAACGCCTCCCCGACTACGCGGCCAACTTCCACGTGGGTAACGCCTGGTTCTGGCGGCCGCCCCAGCGCTATCGCTTCGTGCAACTGCTGCTGGATGCCGTGCCGCCGGCTGACCAACACGCCTACGTGGCCAGAGTTCTCCACGATATGGTCGCCGCTCCGGGCCGTCTCATCGTATCGGTATACGGCCTGGGGACCTCGGCTACGCCGGCGGTGGCAGTAAAGACGCTGGAGGGTCTCGGGTTTGAGGTTGCGGGGGCTACAGCTTGCGTGTCGGCTTCGGTGGCGTGGATTGACAAGGGCTAGTGAGTCCGCAGTTCGGGTTGACCGCTATGCTGCCTTTCCTCGACCGAGCCTGCGCGTTGCCTTGGTACTCGCGTGGTCGCGTGATTTGCTAGCCACGGCCGAAGCCGCCGGCCTGAATTCAGAGCCAAGGAACACTCAATGGATTACTCGCAAATGACTAAACCTCCATGCGGCGCACACCGAGTGGCTTGGATTCTGTTAGATGCCTGACGCAAAGATCTCGACCCTTGAGTCCGTTGATGTTCGGAGAGTCTGGCCGGATGAATCGAGCGACTTCACGCCATGGCTGGCCGACCCCGAAAATTTGACTCGGCTGGGCGATGAACTCGGGCTCACGCTGGAGCCGCGTGGGACGGAGCAGGCCGTCGGCAGCTTCAGCGCCGACATCCTCTGTCGCCGGCTCGACGGTGGAAGCGACGACGAGTCGTGGGTGGTGATCGAGAACCAGTATGGACGGACCAATCACGATCACTTGGGCAAGCTGCTGACCTATACCGCTGGACTGAACGCGCGGACGGTGGTGTGGATTGCGGAAGAGTTTCGTGACGAGCATCGGGCTGCCTTGGACTTGCTGAACGCGAGCACCAGTGGGGAATACGCCTACTTTGGGGTCGAAATCGAGCTGCTGAAGATTGATGACTCGCTGCCCGCGCCACGATTCAACATCGTCGTCCAGCCAAACGATTGGGCAAGGACGGTTAGGCCAATTGGCTCTGGAGGCGAGTTGAGCGAGACAAGACAGATGCAGCTTGATTTCTGGACTGACTTTCAGAGGCTCATGGAGTCCAGCACCAAGATTCCGGTCACACAACCCGCGCCGAGGCCGTATGTCACGCACCGAGTCGGAGTAGCAGGAGTCCGAGTCGTTTCGTTCTTTACGACATGGAATTCCGCTACACAGAACTATGCGACTGGCGAAGTTCGGGTTGCATTGGAACTCTTTGGCCGCTCTCATCGAGAGAGATTCGACCAGCTTGCCGACCAGGCGGATCTGATCAGGAATGCAGCTGGCCAGCCGTACCTCTGGCAGCCCTGGGAGTCAGAATCCATTTTGCGGATCATGGTCCGGAGGGACGCGGAGTTTGAGAATCGCCAGGAGTGGCCCGAGTACCAGGCTTGGCTGAAGACCGAAGTCGAACACATGCTTCGAGTCCTTGTTCCAAGGGCCAAAGAACTCGCCGACTGACCGCCTGAGTCGGGACCTGGTGGTTTCTAAGGCTCACCCAAGGCATCGCCGTCGAGGGGGCTCTTGGGGAGGGTGTTGTAGCGGAAGGCGGCGTCGAGGACGCCATTGAGTTGGCGGCGGCGGGTTCCGGCATCGAGGGTGTCGTTGGTTGGCCGGACGCTCGCTCGCCAATACTCGCGAGCAGCCACGCTGTAACTGTCAAGGACGTTCACGAGCCGCAGGTGGTAGGTCGTGGCTATCGCAGGCGGGGTTAGCGACCGCACCGCTTGTTCGGTGGATTTGGCCAGGTCGGCCAGGGCCAGCAGCGCCACGAGGCGACGCTCGGTGCTAATCGTCTCCCGCCGGTGCGCCACGTTGATAAGGCTGACGTAGGCCGCGCCGCTCTCGAACTGGCGACGCAGCTGGCCGGTGGATTCGATATAGGCGGCGAGGTTGGCGCCGAACGGTCGCCAGGTTTGCACCGGCTCCACGGGGGCGCCCAGTACCCGGCTGGCTCGACGAACGCTGGCTGCGTCGATCGGCAAAGCGACGGTGGTGGGAACCGGCGCGGCCGTGGGTGAGGCTGACCGCAGGGAGCCAGGCGTAGGCGGCCGCCTCTCTGGGGCAGGAGCGCCGGTGGAGGTTCCAGCAAAGACGGCCAAGCCCCCAACGGCCACGACCATGACGCCGAAAGCCAGCAGCGCAACTACGGTGCCACCCGGCAAGGGGAGCTTCCGGACGGCGCTACGCCGCGCCGCGTCCGCGCGCCGGAGCACGTGAAGCTAGCCGCTCGCGGCGCCGGCCGTGGCTGGCTGCTGGCTTTCCAGCCGGGCGATAAATTTTTCGGCTTCCATGGCGGCCTGGCAGCCCTCGCCGGCGGAGGTGATGGCCTGGCGGAAATAATGATCCTGGGCCTCGCCGGCTACGAAGACGCCCTCCACGTTGGTATGCATGTAGCGATTGGAGATGACGTACCCGTCGTCATCCATTTCGAGTTTGCCCTTGAAGATTTCGGTGTTGGGGTCGTGACCGATGAAGATGAAGAAACCCTCGGTGGCAAAGTCGGACTCTTCGCCAGACTTGACGTTTCGGACTCGGAGTGATTCAACAGCCTGGTCGCCCTGAACACCAGTAACAACGGTGTCCCAGATGAAGTCGATCTTCGGCTCCTCACGGGCGCGATCCTGCAGGTATGGGCCGGCCCGCAACTGGTCGCGCCGATGGATGACCGTGACCTTGGAAGCGAAGCGGGTGAGAAAGAGTCCTTCCTGCAGGGCGCTGTCACCGCCGCCAACCACGGCAACCGGCTGGTCTTTGAAGAAGGCGCCGTCGCAGGTGGCGCAGACGGAAACCCCACGGCCCCAAAGCTCCTGCTCACCGGGAATCCCCAGGAGGCGCGGGCTTGCACCCGTGGCCACGATGACCGCGCGCGACTGATAGGTGTCGGCGCGGCCGGTGAGGGTGAAGGGTGGACCGTCGAAGTCGACCTCGGTGATCTGGTCGTAGACGATCTCGGCGCCGAAGCGTTCGGCTTGGCCCTGCATACGCATGGTGAGATCGGGCCCGGTGATTTCTTCAAAACCGGGGTAGTTTTCGACGTCGTAGGTGGTGGCGATCTGGCCGCCCAGGGCGTCGCCGGTGAACACCAGCGTCGAGAGGTTGGCGCGCGCCGCGTAGATGGCGGCCGTCAGCCCGGCAGGCCCCGAACCCAGAATCGCGACATCGTGCATCGGGTCCTCCCCTACCTGACGCTTGCGGAAAGCCTGGCACCTGCTCACGTAGCATCGTCGCATGACGACGGAGCAGGTTCCGCATAAATCCTGACATACCGGGCGGATTTGCCTCGCATGATCGCCGAATCGAGGAGCCGCGGCGTGAGCCGACGGGACATTCTTCAGGTTGGGATGGCGGCCGGGGCCGCGCTGTGCCTGGCTGCCTGCGGCGCGCCGATCGTGGTGGAGCGCGTGGTGGTGGTCCCCAAGCTGGTCGAGCGCGAAGTCGTGGTGGAGCGCCCGGTTGTAACCGAACGCGTGGTGGTTATCGAAAAGCCGGTCATCGTGGAACGCGAGGTTGTCGTGACGCGTTTCGTCACCCCACCGCCGACGCCGGCGGCGCGGACCGAACCTGTGCCGGAACCGGTGAAACCGATACTGCGCGCGGCCATCAGTCCCGCATTGGCTCGTGGAGACCCACCGGACCTTGGCGTCGTTCGTTCCAGCGCCGATCTCAAGCTGGAGGTGCTGGACCAGGGCGGTGACGGTCCCGGCCGGCTGCTCGCGCGGGCGGCGGCCGGGGACCTGCCCGACCTGCTGGTCGGGGTCCCGGGCAATCTGGTGACGGCACTGGATACGTTGGAGGCCCTGGCGCCAATGGATGCGGCGCTGGGCGGGGAGCATGGGTTCCTGGCAGAGATGCTGGCCCTGGGTCGGCGCGAGCGTGGGATCGTGGGTTTGCCCGTGAACGGGCATCCGACGTACCTGCTGGCCGGTCGGCGCAGGCTCGATCTGGCAGGGGTCGCCGAGGTGGGATCCACCTACGAGGCTCTGGGGGAAACCGCGCGTCGCCTAAGCGACGCCGAGACCTACACCTACGGGTTTGGCGTGATTGCGGGACTGCCCGAACTGGAGACGGTGGCCGGGTCGGCCGGGACATTTCCTACGGGCGAGGCAGCCCTTGATGCCTGGCAGTGGTACGCCGATCAGTGGCTACGTGAGGGAGTCTCGCCGCCACCGAGCGCCTGGGACGGCCAGGGCGCGGCGGGGGAGGCGGTGCTGGACGGGCGTGTGGCTCTGACGGTTGCGCACGGTCGGGCGCTGTCGCGGTTGGCCGCGCTGCCGCCGGTGCGGCGCGACGAGTGGGAAGTGGTGCCCCTGCCGTCCTGGCCTAACGCGGAGCGTCGGGTTCCCATGGCGGCGGCGTTCATTACGGCGGCCCAAATCGCGGACGGCCCTGCCGTGGACGCGGCCGTTGCCCTCGCGGGCCTGGCACGGACGTTCGACGCCAGCCCGGCAACCCCGGCGTTGACGCAGGCGCTGGACGACGAGGCGGCACGGCTGGCGCTGGAGCCGGATAGCTTGCTGGAGGCTCGCGACGCCTGGAGGACGCCAGTCGTCGAAACGCCTGACTGGCATACCCGAGCGACGGTGCTGGACGTTGCCGTGCATCGCAGCCTGACGCTCGGCGAGTCGGCGGCTGAGGTTGCGGTCTCGTTGCCGCCTCGGGCAACAGGAGCCAGCTCGACGTACGGCTAGCGCTTGCGGACCGTCGGGTCGGAGGCCACGTTGAGTTGCGACGATCCCTTAGAGAGCCTGCCGCAGGGCAGGGACCGCGAAGGGCACGCCTCCCAAATCCGGACACATGTCGGCAAAAACTGGACACATTGCCCCTAAGACTGGACACATTCGGACGAAAAGCTGACACATCGAGCCAAGAACTGGACACATTGGCCTGACCGAGTGGACACATCCCCGTAATCCCGTCATCCCGGCCTCCCCCAAGACCCCGTCCTGAGCCCGTCGAACTACACCCCTGCACCATCCAAGCCACTCGGACCAACTGCTCCCCCCTCCGACCCTCACTACTCGTCCCTCTCCCCACTGCCCTTCCTCAACTGAACACCTCCCCCGCCAAACTGAACACATTCGGCCGGAACGTGAACACATCGGGCCAGGAAATGAACACATTCGCCCAAGAACTGAACACATCGCCCCAACCGACTGAACACATCCCACGCCCCGCCCGCCCCCCGCCGCTTCCGAACCTCTCCCTCCACGGTCCCTTTCTTCTCCAGCTCCTTTCTCACCTCGCGCCCCTCC